>JAAESQ010001156.1 GCA_024229275.1 bacterium
GTTGGGTCGAGCTGCTCGTCCTCGGTGCGCAGTTCTGCCATCGAAGGAAGCGCTGGATCGTTCTCCTCTTTCGCTGCTTCCTTTTCGGCCTTCTGCCTGTCCTCCTTGAGCGTCGTCAGACCCTCGTTGAGGTAGTAAGTGAAGGTCGCGCCGAAGGGCGGGTTTTTGGCTGTGTAGAAATCGTGACCTCGCGAGGCTACGCGAGAACGCTTTTCGATGAACCACAGTGCGTCGGCAGCCGGAAAGAGAACAGGATTGCTGGTGAGGTTTTCCTCGGAGACGTGGCGCAGCGGGGTGTAGTCGTCGAGAACGTAGAACCCACGTCCGAAGGTGCCAAGGATGAGATCATTCTGTTCACGATGGATGTCGAGATCGCGGACCTGGATAGTTGGCAGTCCACCGGAGAGCTTGATCCACTTCTCGCCTTCGTTGACTGTGAAGTAGAGACCAAACTCAGTACCGGCAAAGAGAAGCTCAGGCTTGACATGGTCCTGCATCAGCGAGTAAACGATCTCGCGCTCGGGCAAGTCGCCACTGATGGATTTCCAGCTCTCTCCGCGATCACGACTGACGTACACGTATGGTTTGAAGTCGCCCATCTTCTTGTTGTTGAACGATGCATAAACTGTGTCGGCGTCATGCTGTGAAGCCTCGAGGCGGCTCACATAGGTGAGCTCAGGCACACCGGGAAACTCTTCGATCTTGCGCCAATTGGCGCCGCCGTCCTCGGTGACCTGAATCAGGCCGTCGTCGGTACCGACGTAGAGGAGTCCTTCGACGAGCGGTGACTCAGAGAGCGACACGATGTTGCCGAAGTCCGACGTCGAGATATTCTTGGCGACAGAATCCATACCCCAGATCTTGCCCATGATGGGAAGCTCGTTCTTGTCGAGTTGGCGGCTGAGATCACCGGAGACTGCTTGCCACGTGTCACCGCGATCGTCGGATCTGAAGAGGCGTTGACACGCAATGTAAAGGCGAGTCGGGGAATGTGGACTTATCATCAGGGGGGTGTCCCAGTTCCAGCGGTGTGCATCCTCGCCAGGCTCTTCCTGGGGCTGGATATCGACGGTTTCCCCTGACGCTCGGTCGTAGCGCGCGACGCCGGCGTACTGAGACTCGCTATAGATGATATTTGGATTGGTTGGATCGACCACGGTCTCATATCCGTCGCCGCCGACCGTGACGAACCAGTCTTCATTTGAGATACCGGAACTGTCGAGGGTGCGCGAGGGGCCACAGAGACTGTTGTTGTCCTGGGTTCCGCCGCAGACATAGTAGAAGGGCTTCGAGGTGTCGACGCTGACGCGATAGAACTGAGTGATCGGCAGATTGGCTTTGAAGATCCAGGCTTTGCCGCGGTCCCAGCTCTGATAAATGCCACCGTCGCAGCCGACCAGAATGTGGTCGGTGTCGTCCGGGTCAATCCAGATGGCGTGGTTGTCGACGTGCTTGTTCTCTTCGCTCATACGCTTGAAGGTCTTGCCGCCATCCTCACTGACGTGAAGGATGGTATCCATTGCGTACACACGATCAACGTTCTTCGGGTCGGGGATGAGTTCGTTGTAGTACTGCGGAGAGCCGCCGACGTAGTCCGAACGCTTCTCCCAGGTTTCGCCACGGTTCGTCGTGCGATAGGTGGCGCCCTTGCTACCTTGCATTTCGATCACGGCGTAGAGGACGTCCGGATTTGCGGGTGACATCGCCATGCCGATCTTGCCCAGCTCGTCTTTGGGGAGTCCGCTGGTCAGTTTGCGCCAGGTTGCTCCACCGTCGGTTGATTTGTGGATCCCGGATTCCGGACCGCCGTCGATGAGGGTCCAAACGCGGCGAGCACGCTGATAGGAAGAGGCGTAGATGATATCTGGGTTCCGTGGGTCAAGGTAGACCTCGTTGATTCCGGTGTTCTCGGAGATGAAGAGGACCTGATCCCAGGTCGCGCCACCATCGGTAGTCTTGTAGAGGCCGCGGTCGCCGCCGGATTGCCACAGGGGTCCCTGGGCGGCGACATAAACGACGTCGGTGTCGCGAGGGTCAATGGCGATCATGCCGATGTGCTCGGAATTCTCGAGCCCAACGTTCTTGAAGCTCTTGCCGCCGTCCAATGTCTTGTAGACGCCGTTGCCGAATGCAACCGAGCGTTGACTGTTGTTCTCGCCGGTTCCGACCCACAGAACCTGCGAGTTGGTCGGGTCCATCGCGAGGGCGCCGATGGAGTAGACATCCTCACCGTCGAAGACCGGCGTCCAGGTTGTGCCGGAGTTTTCGGTCAGCCACAGACCGCCCGAGGCGGTCGCAGCGAAGTAGCGCTGTTTGCGGTCTGGGTCGACCGCAAAGTCGACCACACGCCCTGAGTTGTAGGACGGGCCGATGTTGCGCAGTTTCAGAGCTTTGAAGGTGCCCTCGGACATCTTTGCCTTGGGCTCCTTGCCGTTTTCATCTTCTTTGTCTTTCTTCGCGGCGAGGCCTGCACAGGGCACACCAATCGCCAGCACTAGAATTGCACTGATAAGTCTTCTCATCGTCCCTCCAGTTGATTCCGTGGATGAATGACGCTGCCAGTCGTCATGGCCTGGCAGCGTAGCACGGGATTTTCGACTCATTCCGTAAAGAATTATTTAGCAGATTCGATGCCATATGTTCGGGTATCGCCATGCGTTGGCATCCTCCTGCCTTGTCCGACCATGGGACTCGTTCGTCCGATTGTGGGCAGGTGCTAGGGCCTTCGAAAGTGGTTATAGCTGCTTGAGTTCAACGATCGCGCTCAATTCGCTAAAACAGCTGTGGTTGGAGCGAATCTTGCAGATCCTGGGGATGGGGCGGAATTGGAGCTAACGGATCGCCAAAGGAGTACTGAACATGAACCTCTTCCCGATTGCTGATCTACGGTTTGCCGTTCGGGCGATCGTTCGTAGGCCCGGTGTGACGGTGATAATCCTGCTGACCATGGCCGTCGGAATCGGTGCTGCAACCGCGATCTTCAGTGTCGTCGAGAGCGTTTTGCTGCGTCCCCTGCCGTACCCGGAAGTTGAACGATTGGTGATCCCTCGTACGCAGGAAATGGGCGAGTCGTTCACGTACCAAACGACGTACACGGACCTCCTTCAGTGGAAAGAAGCAGAAGTCTTCGAGAACGTTGCGGTTTTCGGAAGGTTTGGAGTCGATCTCACGGGCGATGGTGGTCCGACTCGCGCATCAGCCTTGACCGTCGGAGAAGGCTACTTCGACGTGGTCCGACTGGGAGCGGTGCAGGGGAGGGTGTTTGCTGAGGATGAGCACCTACTCGAAGGTCCACCGGTTGCAGTCATCGGAGAGCGGTTCTGGAACTCGCGCTTCGGACGTGACCCGCAGGCGGTCGGTAAATTGCTGCGTATCGATGGTGAGGACTACTCGATCATCGGTATTGCGCATGCACATGTAGCAAGCCCGACCGCGGTGGATGTCATCCTACCGTTCCGGCCAGACATGTCGGACGAGAGCTTCACCTCTTGGGATAACCATGCGTACACCGCGGTGGCCCGACTCAAGTCCGGGGAGACTCTTCGTTCCACATCCGAGCATTTGGCGATGCTCGCAGCCCAAACTGAGGCCGAGCACCCCGATCTAAGGGCAGGGGAGACGATCGTAGCGCTGACTCTGAATCAGTACATCACGGGAAGAAGTGTGCGGCAGCCGCTTCGACTGCTTATGGCTGCGGTGCTGTTTGTTCTTCTCATGGGTTGCATCAACATTGCGAATCTACTGCTATCGGTCGCTTCAAAACGTCAAAGGGAGTTTGCGGTCCGATCGGCTCTCGGGGCGAATGGGTGGAGGATCTTTCGTCTCTTGATTGTGGAGAGTCTAGTTCTCGCGCCGATCGGTGCGGTGCTAGGTGTCGGAGTCGCGATGACAATGCTTCGAGTTTTCGTTGGCATGGCGCCTCCCGGAATCCCGCGAGTCGCAGATGTGGAACTCAACTTTGCCGTGCTCGCCTTTTCATTGGTCCTTTCTCTGGTCGCGGCGTTGGCCTTTGGGGCGGCGCCCGGCGTGCGAGCTGCGGCAACAGGCGCAGGTTCAGTTGGAACGACGCGAACCACAACCGGCAAGAGAGAGCGCCGAGGACGCAACATTCTCGTAGGGCTGCAGCTTGCGCTGTCGCTTGCCTTGTTAGCTGGGGCCGGATACACGATCGTGAGCTTCCAGAATCTGCAAGATTCTGATCTCGGATTCGAGATTGAGCGGATCGTCAATGTCCCTCTTGACCTACCTCGCGCTCGTTATCAGCCAGGTGAAGCAGTGATCAATTTCTATGAGGATCTGACCCAACAGATAGCCTCCCTCCCTGGGGTGCAGTCCGCAACGATTCGATCTGCGTTGACGCTGAACGGTGGCGGATTCTATATGTTCAGGTCATATCTCGCGGAGGGAAGACCGGAACCGCCGGAAGGCGTTGAGACTAGCGGCCCGTGGACTGTTGTAGGGCCGGGATACCTTGCGACTCAGGGCATGACTCTGCTTCAGGGACGGGGATTTCTTGCGACCGACACATCCGAGTCCGAGCAGGTGGTGATCGTCAATCGAGAATTCGCAGACCAGGTCTTCCCAGGACAGGATCCGATCGGCAAGCGAATACGATCTTGGCGCGACGAGAACGTGTACCGCAGGATTGTCGGGATCGTAGGAAACGTGCGATATTTCAGCGCTGGCGATGAGATCCGGCCGTGTGTCTACGTGCCTCATAAGCAGTGCGCATGGCGCGCGATGAACCTGATTGTTCGAACACAGGAAGAGCCTGCCGCGACGCTGCCGAGTATTCGTACGACCATCGCGAAGATGGACTCCGATCTAGTGGTCGCCGACACCTCAACGATGGCTGATCTCGTCGAGCGGGATCTTGCAGGGCCGCGTTTCCTTTCCGCCCTGGTTACAGCGTTCGCCGGTCTGGCGCTGCTTCAAGCCGGGCTTGGGATCTACGGCGTGCTGTCGTATTTGGTTTCTCTCAGGACGCGTGAGATCGGGGTTCGTATGGCAGTGGGGGCGCGTGGTCGAGACGTGTTGTGGTTGGTCGTCGGCGAAACTCTGAAGGTCGTGGCCATCAGTATGCTGATCGGGCTCGGCGGCGTGGTTGTCGTTGGAAAATTGCTGGGTGGTGTGCTCTTCGAGGTTTCAACTGTCGAGCCGTCAGTGGTTCTCGCGATCAGCTTTGTGCTCGCGGTCGTGGCAACGGTTGCGAGCGCGATTCCAGCTGCGCGCGCCGCGAGCGTGAGCCCGGCTACGGCTCTGCGACGGGAGTAAGGGACGAATTGCAGAGACCGTCTATCGTGGTTACAAAGGCCGATTGGCCGATTGGCCGGTGCCGGCAACTGGCGTTGGCTTGACGCCGAACGCGAGGTTTGTCTGCGGCGATTCTTAGGCTCGCTCGATGTGGTCGAACAGCACGGTGGAGTCACCGTATTCGCCGCCCCAGAGTGATCACGCGGGCCGATCGTGATGAAGGCCTCGGTCCCAGGAAGAACCCGTGGCGGTTGGGCAATGAGAAGGGCAGCTCGCCCGACGCCCACTTGGGTGTGCTGATCTTAAGAACATGCTCGCTGGAGAGGATTTATCAGTTTTCAGTTTCCCCAACGGCACTAGTGGAGGGCATTTGATCCTTCGCCACTCTTAACTGACAACTCGTCGCTAAACTCAGGAAATTCAGAACGCAGTCGTTGCATGATGTAGTCGGCGATGAGCCGATTCCCAAAAGGAGAGTAGTGGATCTTGCCGTAAAGCTCATCGAGATCGTATACAGTGTCGCTATCGGTAAATGCGCCGATCAGGTCAATATATGCGTATGCATTAGAGTCAAAATATGAAGTTAAAGGAGAATAACGAGTCGTGCCAGTATTCCGATAGTTAACAACATCTATGTGAGCTGGGAAAAGGAGTATCATTGGTGATTCAGAGTTTTGTTTGACCTGCGAATAAAAAAGGTCGAAAATCCTGTGCGTAACTCTGAATGCTTCAGACCCTATATTGTAAGTTCCATCGACCAGGATATTGTCGCTAAAGGCACTGCGCTTGACCTGTGTATAGACCATCTTTATCAGCCGTACAGTCGCCAACCAATCGGCCGGTCCGACCTCATACCCTTGCCCATAGTAGTAGTCGTTCTTTCCCGCTTGCGGTAAGACTTTGCGTGGGTTCTCTAGCAGTGCCAGATACTCGTCTTTCGAGGGAAATGGATTCTCAAGCAGCGAGATTCCTTCGCCGGTGAGGGTGAATCGTGGTTTACCAAACGGTAAACCAGTTTCTGAGAAGTAGAAGGGACGATATCGCGACACGTTACGAAAGATATTCTCGGACATAAATCCGATGAACACGATCTGAGCATCGAACTGTTCTCCATACTTCATATATCGTAGATAGGTTTGATCCAACCCAAATCCACTAACACCAAAGTTCAGCACTTCTAGTGCGGTGGTTTCGTGCTCGATAACTGCCTGCCAGGTCTCTTCATTCTTGACTTCATCTCCAAAGGTGAAGGAATCTCCGAACGTCGTTACCCGTAATACGTTACTCGGTGTCGATAAACTGTAGTCTGTTCTGCTTCGTATGCCTGAGGAGTTTATCTGGTTGCGCCTATTCTCACTATCTTCGGCCACCGTCCATCCCAATGTGGGGCTGTACCTAATGCTGCCAGTTCGGCCGTCCAGGAAAGAAACCAGACTCTCCGCGTGTCTCTCCGAAAGTTCATTCATTGGTTTGTATTTCAGCCCTGACAAACGTTCAAGTAGCTGTAATCCCAGGTAGGCTGAACCTTCGATCAGACAAGCAATAAGAATAATTCGAACTATCCAATTGGCCCGCATCATTCTGAATCTTCTTCTCTCTCGCTGCTCACGTAGACGTAGAAGTAACACCACGCTGAAAGATGAGCAGTATTTCTTGAGAGAACATTATTACCACAGTTCTGAACACTCGCCCGGTTGATTCACTGGGCTGGTTGCGAGGGTGGCCACGGTACCCCCTAAGATCCGAGCTTTCCTTGCAGGCCCGGAGTGGTCACGAGACAGGGTCTGAGCTCGTGTATTCATAGAATCTCCGGCGGAAGAAGAGTGAGACGTTGACGAGGCCAATAAGGACGGGCACTTCAACAAGGGGACCGATGACCGCTGCGAGTGCTGCGCCGTGGTGAATGCCGAAAGTGGCAATAGCGACTGCTATCGCGAGTTCGAAGTTGTTGGAGGCTGCGGTGAAGGAAAGAGTAGCTGAGCGTTCGTAGTCGGCGCCGACCTTCTTCGACATGAAGAACGACACCAAGAACATCACGACGAAGTAGATGAGCAACGGGATGGCGATTCGCAAGACATCCAGCGGAAGCTGCACAATGACCTCACCTTTGAGTGAGAACATCACGATGATGGTGAAGAGTAGGGCGATCAGCGTAATCGGGCTGATCTTGGGAATGAAGGTGTCCTGGTACCACTCTTTCCCTTTGAGAGCGATGAGCGAAAATCGAGTGACGATACCCGCGATGAATGGAATTCCGAGGTAAACGAAGACGCTCTTCGCTATCTGGCCGATTGTGATGTGGACCTCAGTGCCAGACAGGCCGAATAGCGGTGGCAGGACTGAAATGAAGACATATGCGTAGATTGGGAAGAAAAGCACCTGGAATATCGAGTTGAAGGCGACCAGGCCGGCGCAATACTCGGTGTCGCCATGAGCGAGTTCATTCCAGACGATGACCATGGCAATGCAACGCGCAAGACCGATCATGATCAGTCCAACCATGTATTCGGGGAGATCGCTCAATAGCGCGATGGCAAGAAAGAACATCAGCACCGGACCGACAATCCAGTTTTGGACGAGAGAAAGTCCGAGCACCTTCCAGTCTCGAAAGACCCGGCCCATCTCTTCGTAGCGCACCTTGGCCAGGGGTGGGTACATCATCAGGATGAGGCCGATGGCGATCGGAATGTTCGTGGTGCCGGCCGAGAAGCGATTCCAGAAAGCGGCGATGCCGGGCCAAAAATATCCCGAGCCGACACCCACGATCATGGCAAGGAAGATCCAAACAGTGAGGTAGCGATCGAGTAGGGAGAGTCTTCTTGTGACGGCTTCGTTCGGTGTCATTCTTGAGTCATCCTGTGTGTGCTGTGCTGGCTTTTGCCTTTGCGGCCTCGTAGCCAAGTTTGCAGAGATCGTCCACCGAGAGGCGGCGCAGATCGTCGACCAATTCGCGATCCACCACGAGTTGAGGGTCCTGTGCGATGGGACCAAGTGCAGCCATAATCCAAGCTTGAACAAGAGGATCTTCGGCAATTGCGAAAAACACCCAGCGCCCTTGCTTGCGTTCACTGACAAGGCCAGCTCTCCGCAGTTCTTTCAAATGAAGAGAGACCGTAGAGGCCGCCAGTCCGAGGACCTCGGTGATTTGGCAGGGGCACAGGTCGCCGGAACGCAGCATTGCGACCACTCGCAGCCGTGCCGGGTTGCTCAGCGCGCGGGCGACGTCGATGGCAGTTTCAAGAGTTGAATTCGTCATTTCGAAACATTGCGAATTATAGAATCGGATACTTCGCCCGTCAAGGTGGCTATTAATTATTGGTGGGCTTCTCTGGGCCCTGGCGCCGAAAAATCCCTACCTATGTTTGTCAGTTGCTGCTGCCGGTTACTACTACCGGCTGCCGTAGTTCGGTAAAGCCAAGGCCGTTGATAAAAGCAGTACCGCTTCCGGTCAGCGCAGGGGAGTTCAGAGTCGCGCCGGTCTGAGTGCTGAAGGTATAGAGACGGGAGTCGGTCTCCCCTGGTGGTGAGGCAACGAAGAAGAAGCGCTCCCCGGCTGCATCCAGAGCCGTGACTCCTGAGGCGCTGGGCAGTGATGTAGTGATGCCTGTTCCGATGGCGGTTATTGCTCCGGTAACTGGGTCGAGGCTTACCAAAGCCCGACCTCCGCCACCTGGGTTCCTCAGCCCGAGGAGCACAGAGTTGACCGCGTCGTACTCCATACCGTTGATGAAAGCTGTGCTTGTCCCGGCCAAGCTAGGTGAGTGCAGCAGCACTCCGCTCGTGGTGTCAAAAGTGTAGAGCCTTGAATCGGTCTCTCCCGGTGGTGAAGCCACAAAGAAGAATCTTCCTCCCGTCGCATCGAGTGCGTTCACGCCCGAGGCGCTGGGCAGCGATGAGGTGATGCCTGTTCCCAGCGGATTCACAACTCCGGTTGCGGGATCAAGTGTCACCAGCTGCCGGCCGCCGCCTCCTGGGTTTCTCAAGCCGAAGAGCACGCTGTTAACGTCGTCGTATGTAAGACCGTTGATAAATGCTGTCCCTGTCCCAAGTAGGGTGGGTGAGTGAAGGACAGCACCGGTGGTAGTGTCCATGGTGTAGAGCCTGGAGTCGGTCTCCCCCGGTGGCGAAGCCACAAAGAAGAACCTTCCCCCCGCGCCGTCGATGGCATCGACTCCTGAGGCGCTTGGCAACGAGGTCGTGATTCCTGTCCCTAGCGGGATTACAGTGCCGGTCACCGGATCAAGGCTGACCAGTTGCCGACCTCCACCGCCTGGATTGCGAAGACCAACGAGAGGTCCCGGTTGGGGTTGTGGAGGGCAGCAGCATCCAACCAGTAGAAGGGCGGCAACAATGGACGCACGCGTCGAGAATCCTCTTGTCATACTTTCTCTCCATTCGCCAGAGCGCACAGACTGTGCGCAGTTCCTTATGAAGACAGTGGCGTTGTTGCTCCACCGATCAAAGGGATCGTTGCACAACTCGAATGTGAAGACACAGAAAACTCGAAACGATCATATACGATCTTGATGTAAATACCGTATCTAGTGTTGGTGAGCCTGATACACCTTGGCTGCGATCTTCCATCCATCGGCAAACCTCAGCAACGAAAGGTAATCCGTATAGACAGGAACACCGTCTTTGGAGATTTCGATCTTCGCCGCTGCCGCTCCTCCAGTGACGTCTAGGCTGACGATTTTGCACTTCATTTGAGCTTTGGATGCATCGAATTTTGGATCCTGCTTGCGCTTCTCGATGCCCTTGATCCAGGTATCGATCGGATAGCGACCCAGCTTCTCTCCATCGGCCGAGAAAATGGCGAACTCGGGGTGAAAACCCTGGCGCATGGCTTCAGTGTCGAGATCATTGAAGGCGCCGTTGAAATACGAAGCCTTGATTATTGACTCTATGTCCGTCTTGTCATCGGCGCCGGCCGGAAACGAAGAGATCAGCAGAACAACCAGTGTTGCGATGATCAGAGAGATTTGAGATTTCATTTGCATGCTCCTTGTTGTTGAGAGTTCATCGAGTTGATGGCGAATGCGTACTAAGGAAGTCAGGTACGCATGGTATCGGAATATTCTCCTCGTCGGGCAGTGATGATCAGGTATCGTCGTCTCCTGCGCCCGATTTCCCACATCGCCATGGCTGAGCATGTCCATTGTGATCGTGCCCACATGCAATCTTCGGCTCTGTTGGTACATTGCTTCGCACAAGGGAGCAACTCCATGTGGCAACGTCTTCTGTCCCTGTCGGGCGTATTTCTGCTGTCGCAGTTTCTGTGTACATACGCAGGTGCCCAGACTCGATACCCGGCGGAGCGCGATCAGTCGCCGATTACACGCCAAGTGGCACAGGGACTGAGCGTGATCGTCGCAGACGGATTGAGCCAGGGAAAATATGACAACCGATTCATCAAAGTAGGAGATTCCATCACCGTCAACCCAGATTACTTCATGGGACAGTTTACGTACCCGGACTACGACCCGGAGATCCATCAGACCTGGGATGACACCAGGGACCTCGATCGCTACGAGTACCTCAGGTCAAGCATGGAGCACTTTCTGGCGGGAGTGATGGACGGTGGGGAGACCAGCTTCGATCGGCAGAGTCTAGCCGCCCAAAGCGGGAGGACTGCCAATTGGGCCGTGTCTGGGAACCCGAGCCCGCTGCAGCAGGAGATTGCCGCCGTGTCGCCGCTGTTTGCGGTCATCATGTTCGGTACCAATGACATCGGTTGGTGGGATGACAATCACATTGTGATGAGCTGGATCATCGAGAACCTGATGCAGATCGTAGATGAGTGTATTGCTGAGGGAACCGTGCCGATTCTCACTGCACCTCCTCTGAGGGTCGACTATGAGCTGAAGATGCTGACGTTATCGCATCTCATTCGGGCGCTTTCCCAGGCGCGCCAGATTCCCTTCATCAACTATCACCGAGCGATGATGCCACTTCCCAACTACGGACTGGGAAGCGATGGGGTCCACCCCAGCGTGTATCAGTGGAACTGGATGTGCCACTTCACTCCCGAGGGGCTCCAATACGGCAATAACGTCCACAACCTGGTGGCCATGCAGGCTTTTGACAGGGCTCTGCGGGCCACGGTGCTGGGTGCCCCGGCGCTTGACTTCGAGCCGGCCGCTCTGGTGGGCGACGGTTCTCAAGGATCTCCGTTTCAAGTCGACGGATTCCCTTTCATTGATACCCGGTCGACCACAGCTGGTGATTTGGACATGACCTATGCTTTGACCTTGGAGGAGAGTCGAGAGCTGCGCTTTATGGTTGTCTACCAAGGCACAACCGATGTCGAGGTGACTCTGCTTGACTCGAGCCTAGGGCTGATCGAGAGCAACGATGGACTGATGGACGTTGCCCTTGCCGCCGGACAGTACTACATGGTCATCGAAACAAAGGATGGATTGGCAGATAACGCAGGCGAGTATCAGGCGCTGATCATGGATCGCACTACTACCGGGATGCCTGGCTCACACGGTGTTTTCATCGACGGCGCGAAAGCCTCCCCCTCGGACATCGGCCTCGGGCAACCGGTAGACATCATATTTACAGTCACTGCTTTGGATGACGGAAGTATTGCTAACGTCACTCTCGACCTGAGCGAACTCGGCGGGAGCGCGAGTGTTGTCATGACCGATATGGGAGAAGGCAGCTACTCCCACACGGCATCGTTATCGGCTCTGGAAGCAGGTGAGATGCTGGTGACAGTGACTGCCACGGATGACGAGGCGAACCAGGCTTCGATTCCAGTGTTCGTGTTTGTGGATGGAGGGATGATCTTCGCCGATGGCTTCGAGACGGGGGACACCTCAGCCTGGTAGGCGGGAAGTGGGCTGTAAGAGTCACTTCAGGATGCTGCGAAGTTTCTAGGCTCTCATCGATATTCGAGACAGGTGACTTGCTGTAGTCAGTCCGAGTTGGCGTGTGTTTGCTTTAATAGTTGACCGACCATATACTAATGATATGGGACGCACCAGCGATGCCGGTGAAAGGCTTGTGACCAGTGCTCGACAGCTGATCTCCATGAGGGGTTATCAAAATGTGGGTGTGAGCGAGCTGTGCACTCACGCCGGTGTGAAAAAGGGTAGCTTCTATTACTTCTTCCGCTCCAAGGAAGAACTGGCTCTGGCAGTGGTGGACGCTTTCTGGCAGGACTATGAGGCTAGGCTGGACGACAGTCTGGCAGGAAGTGGCTCGCCCCTGTCTCGGCTGGAACGCTTCCTCGACGATACATATCTCCGACACCGTAGCGCCATTGCTGTCGATGGCTGCGTGCGCGGCTGCTTGCTGGGCAACCTCGCTCTGGAACTGGCCACTACTACTGAAATGGTTCGGGACCGTGTTGCGCTTGCGTTCGGTCGACTATCGGCGGCTCTGGAAGTCATCGTCGGTGAGGCCATGGCAAGTGGCGAGGTGCCGGAAGGAGATCCCCATCTCAAGGGTGAAGAACTCCTAGCCTACATCGAAGGCATCATTCTGCTCGCCAAGGCGCGCAACAACGTCGACGTCATCGCCCACCTCCGCAGAGGAGCGCTGGCCCTGTTGGGTGTAGATCAGAAGAACGAAAGGAGTCAGACTGAATGAACGAGATCGGTTATCCATCAATGATCACCGCCCTGCCCGCCGCCAAGATTCCCTTTGCGGGCGTGTGTGGGTGGGTCGCAGGGAACGCCACACACCAAGTGGCTTTCCTCGAACTCGAATCCGTGGGCGAGGTTCCGGAACACTCTCACGCCGAACAGTGGGGAGTCGTCATAGAAGGCTGCATGGAGCTCACCATCGACGGCGAGACACGAAGCCTAGGCCCAGGCGACAGCTATCACATCCCTGCTCAGGTTCCCCACAGCGCTCGCATCGTCACTCGTGTGCGCGCCATCGATGTCTTTGCTGAGCCTGACCGATTTGCCGTGGAGGATTCGCCGTGAGCACGCGTGTGGTGAATCTCGAAAGCTGTTTCGACCGAATTCATGAGGTCTTCTCACCCCACATCGTGGGCGAACTCAACGGTCAGCATGTCAAGCTGGCCCGCCTTGAGGGAGACAAGGTGCCGTGGCATACACATGAAGATGAGGATGAGCTCTTTCTCGTGCTGGAAGGAGAACTCGAAGTCCAGCAGCGGGACAGTGTGGTAACCCTGCACGAAGGTGAGCTCACAGTCGTTCCCCGTGGGTGTGAGCATCGAGTCATACCCAATGGTCATGTGAAGCTTTTACTCTTCGAACCTGCCGACATTGCACACACCGGCGCAGTGGAAAGCGAGATTACCCGCGAGCACTACGAGCGGCTCGAGCCCTGAGCTTGAAGCTGGGCCTCGTCTTTGCTCTTTCCTGCTCGAGATTCACGTTTTGCAAAGGGATTTCGGTCAGGCATTTCGACACCGAGATGGACTCTACTCGATTGTGACTGCAGCCTCTTCGATGATGAGCTGATAGAAATAGCCAGCTCCGAAGTCTTTGTCCAGGGTGACTGCGCCAGAGATAACCACAGTGTCACCCACTGTGGCTACATCGTTGGTTGTGATCGTCAAATCATGAGTCCCTTCTGCCTCGTCACCTGATCCGTCACGAATGTGGATCCAGTTTCGTCCCATGATCCCCAAATTCACCTTGGCCACCTTTGCCCGGATGGTGACCTCTTTGCCGATGAGCTCGTTCTTCGTGGCATATAGCGTCCCAATGCTGATGCCATCCTTAGGGACTGCTATGTCAGGCAGGTCGGCCGCTGATCTGGTGCTGCCTATATCTGTCGTAGCGTGACTTGTCGGTAGGTGGCCCATTGCCGGAGAGTGTCCGGCTTCGCCAATTTCAGAGACAAAGAAAATTAACGGGAAGTCACGGTCGAGCGTGTCGCTGTGGAAGTTCTCCATCGGGATGCCGGCGGGGACTGTGATCTCTTGGCCCTCCGTGACTTCGCAGCGCGGTGCTGCGGCCCAGAACACCTCGGTGCCGGTGTCAACCTGCACGTAGGTGTAACTTGCGGCATCGATGGTTTCCACCACAACTCCGCTTCGAGCCCCACTTTCGGAAGGTTCGAAAGCGCTGTGGGCTGCAACCTCTGTGACTGTAGTGGAGGGCTGCTCTGTGCTCTGCGCGTTACAGGCAGTTACTAGAATCGAGCTGGCACTCAACGTCATCATCGCGGCTATGAAGCGAAGCATGGTGGTATCTCTTTCTCTTCCAAAAAGTACGGCTCTGTTCGGAGTTTTCAGGCGCGCAATCGGGAGTGAGAACCGTTCATCCTGGGAGTTGGTTGTTTTTACAGGAACAGAGCTTCGGCCCTTCCCTGGCGGTTTCCGAGCCTATCACGAATCCATCTTTGACAAGACTGACTGAAGACGCTTGCCGAAGCGGACTTGGATAGAATACTGAGAGGCTGCTCAGAGGCGGTCTCTTATGGGAGCAGAGAACCTCATCTACTTTTTCATTATTGCCACACTGGTTGCCCTGGCAGCAGCAGAGTTGGGGCTCGCCCGGAACATATCCAGGCGGTTCCAGTTGCCGTTTGCCAGAACCTACTTGCTCTATCTCATTTGCATGCTTGCCTTCGGTCTTTTCGCCTATATCGGCCAGAACATGGTTTGGCGGGTCATTGCTGGGTTGGAGGACGATCCTGGACGTTTCAAAAGAGTCGCTCTGTACTTTCCCTTTCTGAGCTTTCCTTTTCTCGTCATCGCGGGCTTCTTCTTCGTTCGCCTCTTCGCCGAACTGGTGAATCGCCAGCTTCCATCACTCTTCGCCAGGGTTTACTTCGGCGTACAGACGGTTGGTCTTGTGGTGTTCGGAGGGATTCTAATTCGGGTTGACCAATTGGAGCTTGGTCGGTTTGACGAATACACACGATGGGCCCAGATTGTCTTCGGCATCATTCAAGTCGCCATTTTGGTCTTAGCCGTGGCGATCGCTCTGAAAGGGGCTTTGCGGATCAATCTCGAGGCTCGCCGACGTTCGATACGCAGGTTCGTATGCCTCTACATTCTTCTCGAAGGTTCTCGAATCGCGCTTTCCCTATTCATGGAGGATCGGCTGGTCATCGCAATCCCGTACGTCATCCTTTTCTTCGGAGGCGACTTGCTGCCGTTGCTGTATATGCGCCACATGCTACAACGGTACTGGCAGCGTCGACATGACATTGAGTTCAACGAAGCGTGGATTTCGACGCTGGCGCGCTTCGATATCACTCCGAGACAGGCCGAGATCGCCGCTTTGATTTGCCAAGGGATGAGCAACAACGACATCGCCGATGACCTGTGCATCAGCCTGCAGACCGTCAAGACCCATGTGCACAACATCTTTGCCAAGACCGGCGTAAGGAACAGAGTTCAGCTCACGAATCTGTTTAGGGAAACCCGCAGTGGTCCGCTACTGCCCTGAGGAATACGGCTATGCGGGACGAACGGGACGAACGGCTATGCAGGAGGGCGGTCCACCGCTGTGCTGTTCCTTGTTGCCGTGCATGTCGTAGGGGCCTTCCAGTTGCCATGAAATCGCGCGAGAACGCCGGCGCGTGGTTGAATCGTAAGGAGCGTGAGCTCTAAACCTAAGGGGTCGCGGAGCAATCAAGATATGGCCATCGATGAGAAGGGAACTTGCATTCATTGTGGCGTGGAATCCACGCTGTATGAGAGCAACGTGAAAGTAGTTCCCTCTTTGCTATCTCGGTCTCAGATGAGTGATCCTAGGTTTGCCACATCCGTAAGCGTCTACCACTACTGTCCTGCCGCACAGCCGTTCGCCCCGCATAGCCGTCCTGCCGCCGCAGTCTGAGCGATAAGGGTTGACTGGGAGGATTTCGCTTGGTAGCGGCAATCGACGTTGCGTTTGGCGGCAGTCTTGGACCGTTTCGTGCCTACAACTTTGGTATGAAATCGGAAGGGATGATCGTTTTCAGACTTTCGTCCAATGTCTCTCCCGAAGTCTATGGGCTAGCTTGCTTGTAGATCGAGATGCGAGGAGGCAAGGCAAATGCTGACGGAAGAACGAAAGAGCAAAGACAATTGGCTGCTACTTGTCATCCTATTCCTTGTGGGTGGTTCGTTGGTGGTGTTGGTGTCGATGACATACGACTCGTTGATTCCTGTGCGAGTGTCGATCGCCCTGAGGTCATCGCTCATTGCACTCTTTTTCGGCATGGACTACATGCTGCGAAACAGGTCCGACGCTCTTCCCTTTCGCCGTATGTTCCAGGCGCTCCTCGCCGCGACTGTCGGTCTCTTCTTGAGTTGGTACTCGAGTCCTCACTTTCAGGATTGGCTGGGGTATTCGACGAATACTCCGATGGGGATCGCCTTGGCAAAGCTGGTCAGCGCCGTTTGTATCGTTGTTCCGGTTCTCCTGATCACAAGGTATTTCGGATTCAAGTGGACGGATCTCAGCCTCGGTACAGGCCGCCTTCGCTTGACCATGATCATCGGAGTCATCGGTTTCCTGTCCATGGTCGGCCTGGCGATTGTTCATCCAAGTAATCAAAGTGTTCCACTTGCTCAGGTCGTGCCGCTCCTTCCAAGCATCTTCATTTTTATCTTCGCCAACGCATTCATGGAGGAGCTACTGTTTCGGGGACTCTTTCTTAAGCAACTCGAGGTTGTCGCGGGGAAGGGACTGGCTATCCTCTCAACCTCGCTGGTCTTCACCGCAGGTCATCTCACGGTGACCTACACACCAGATCTCCTGTTTTTTCTGGGCATTTTGTTCGTCTTGGCCGTCATTTGGGCGTGGGTTATGCAGAAGACCGAGAGCATCATTGGTCCAACTCTGTTTCACGCGGGTGCGGACGTCATCATCGTGTTAGGAGTCTTCCACTCGATGGGAGTCAGTCTCGGAGGATGATTCTTGGTAGATCGAATGCTCGATGAAGCTGGATTCAGCACCCTCTATCAACGCACGGCGAAGTCGCTGCGAGGGTATCTTCGGGCGGTGTCCGGCAGCGTGAGTGTCCAGCGGAGGTGGAGAACAGGTACCATCGTGCAGTCGTCGTGAACCTCTTGTGAGGAAAGGAGTGACGATGCGTCGAACAATCGTGATTTTGTGTGTATTGTGGTTGACCCTGACTGTCGCAGTGATGGCGTTGGAGGCCCCTTCCAACAAGAGCGAAAAGAGCGACATCGACAAGATCGTTCCTCCTGTTCCCGAGCCCCGCGAGTTTGTCACTTCCCATTCTGGTCGATTCGGGGGAGAGACGCTCGATTTTACCGCGACAGCTGCAGAACTTTATTTGCGCGACGAGAAGGGCGAGCCGAAGGCATCTATCTTCTCGTTTGCCTACACCAAAGATAGTGTTGAAACTCCGGCAGCAAGGCCAGTGATGTTTGTTTGGAATGGAGGGCCGGGATCGTCCTCTTTCTGGCTGCACATGGGCTCTATGGGACCTCGTCGAGTGGAGGTTCCCAGCGATGCTTCAGACCCGGGACCACCACCATACGACGTGAGTGACAACCCATTGGCCTTGCTCGATGTCACCGACCTTGTCTTCGTGGATCCTGTGGGTACGGGCTTCAGCCGGGCTCTCGGCACCCACGAGAACAAAGAGTTTTGGGGCCTCAACGAAGATGCTGATTCCGTTGCTGAGTTCATTCGCCTATGGGTGACCCGAAACAGGCGATGGATGTCGCCGAAGTATCTCTTGGGCGAGAGCTTTGGTACCACACGTGCCGGAGCGGTGGCGAGCCGTCTTGAAGGCAGAAGCTCGGTGAGTTTGAACGGCTTAGTTCTGGTGTCTCAGGCCCTGGATTATACGGGGAGTACTCCGGCCCATGACAACCTCATTGCCTACATTACCTATCTGCCCAGCATGGCGGCCACTGCCTGGTACCACGGCAAGATCGTAGACGGCCCGGAGAGCCTCACGGAGTTGCTGGAGCAAGCCCGCCGTTTCGCAGTCGACGACTACGCCCCTGCATTGCTGAAGGGCAGCGGCCTCGATTTAACAGAGCGCGACCACATCGCCGAGCGATTGGCATATTTCACCGGGCTTTCACAGGAATATGTGCAACGTTCAGACCTTCGGGTACTCGCAAGCCGGTTCCTCAAGGAGTTGCTGCGAGGTGAAGGAGTGACGGTTGGTCGGCTGGACGCGCGCTACACCGGAGAGGATGTTGACAGCGTGTCTGAGCGGCCTGATGGTGACCCTGCCTACCAGCAGATCGACGGCGCCTTCGCCGCGGCTTTCAGCGACTACATCGCGTCCCAGCTGGATGTCGAGATGGTCCGGGAGTACCGGTTCAGTGGCGGTAGAGAGCTCGGCAAGAACTGGAGTTGGCGCACCGCTCCTCCGAATCAGTTCTGGGAACCTTCGTACGTCAACGTCGCTCGTGACCTCAGCCGGGCCCTGCGTCGCAATCATGGGCTTCGGGTCATGGTGGCCTCGGGATACTATGATTTCGCCACGCCGTTCTTCGATGCCGAATACACCTTTGCACGCCACGGGATCCTCCCCGAGCGAGTCACTATGCACTACTACGAAGCAGGTCACATGATGTATGTGCACCGTCCTTCCCTGGACAAGCTCATGGCAGACATTCGGGACTTCGTCTCAGCTGGAGCTAAATAGCTAGTTAGAGATTTGTGCTTCACGATGGGTGTTGGAGCGAGCCTCTGGTAGGTGGCAACCACCTGCGGGGATTGCAGTGCACATTCGTTTGCGGCCGGTCTAGCTAGTCGACTTCGAGTTAGTGACAAAAGTACAAATTATTGTCGCATGTATAAACATTATCGTACATCTTGACTGTTCGATGAACATATGATACGCTTTCTCAAGACTCGGAAAAGTAATAACGATGACGATGAATCCCTTGTGGGGGGACTCACGAACGTGAATGAACTATTGCTACGGCGGTGCATTCCGGACTCTGCAAACCGCCGTAAGGAGGCGACAATGACAAAGCATGCTGTCTGCATCGGTATTAATGACTATACGGGGACCGCTAACGACCTGAGGGGATGCGTTAACGACGCCGAGGATTGGGCTGCACTCCTCAGTTCACAGTACAGCTTCGAGACCGCACTCATGCTGGACGATCAAGCCACCCACGATGGAGTGCTCGGGGCTTTGGCGGATCTCGTGGATTCTACGGGGCCGGGTGATTTGGCGGCCTTCACCTACTCAGGTCACGGCACTTGGGTCTTCGACCAGGGCGAGCCCGACGAGTCCGACAACCGCGACGAAGCGTTGGCGGTATTTGACGGCAACATCATTGACGATGAAATGAGAGCTGTATTGACCGGTGTTCATCCCGAGGCCTCGCTGTCGATCATCTGCGACTCATGCCATTCTGGCGGGGTGACCCGTGCTGCCTTGGCAAACGCGCTGAGCCATGCCCGTACTGCCGAGGTTCTAAATCCACCGGTTCCTCGATTCTTGCCTCCCGAGGACGATGTAGACGCACTAGCAGCTTTCATGCTTCCAGTGCGAAAGCGTGCCTTTTATCCGGAATCGTCGATGAACCACGTGCTGCTCACCGGTTGCAACGCCTTGGAGTATTCCTACGACGCGTTCTTTAACGGGCGAAACAACGGTGCTATGAGTTTCTTCACAACTCAGCTCATTTATACGAATCCGCAGCAGACCTGGGCCGAACTCCATGCGGCTCTGCGCCGGTTGCTACCGAGCACCCAGTACCCTCAGAGCCCGCAGCTCGAGGGGACAGACGGCTACAAGAGCCGTCCAATCTTCACTTGAGGTTGTGCCATGCCTTTCGACTGGGCCGGGACGCGCATCCTCCAGAAGAATACGGTACTCGCCGACAAAAGGCGGGTGTTCAACAACTCAGACACGCTGGTGCCCACTGACCTCCGTGAATGGGTGACCCCAGGCGATCGGGAGGAAATTCGGCGGGCGCTTCGCGATATGGAACTTCCCGTCGATCGTGAGCCCGGGAGCTTTGATGGTCGGGCTCGGATCGTCTGGCGCTGGGTTGTCGACAGCATCACCTACACAGAGGATCCCGAGGAACAAATGCTTGTCGACTTCTGGCAGTTTCCCGCGGAGACTATTGCCATCAAGAAGGGTGATTGCGAGGATTGCGCCTTCCTCCTTGCGAGCCTTCTCCTTGGCAGTGGTGTGAGCAGCTACTGCGTACGAGTGGTCTTTGGTTCGGTCGTCCAGCAAGGGGAAGTAGCGGTTCCTCATGCGTGGACTATCTACAAAGACGAAAAGGGCAAATGGCGCCTACTCGAAGCGACCTTACCCAACGGCGCACCCCTCGACGAAATGCCGAGTGCAGAATCCTGTGCCAGCAAGCACACTGGGCTGCCTACCTACACTCCGATTCTGTGCGTCAACACCGAGCATGTCTGGCAGATCGGTCGCCGCCGACGTGTCCGCGACGTGGGGAGCTTCGTGTCCGACCATGCCGAGCAGAAGAAGGTATGGCGCAAATCGCGCCTGGAGAGTTTGTCCAAGAGCTGACCCGACGAATACCACTCCGATCCGAACCAGGAGGGAATATGGACTTCACAAGCATCCACACGTCATCCGCCAACTTGGCGCACCGCGTCGACCTGTTCTGCTGGCAGGGTGCTCCGTTGAACAACGATCCCGACCACCCGGTGCAGGTCTTAGTCAACACCGGGTTCGTCGTTGGCTTCTGCCCGAGTCGGCGTCAGCCGGCTTGGGCCGCTTACCGAGTGGCCTATGCCGATCGCGACGTGGACTTCGATCGGCCGCACCTTTACTACGAAGACACCCGTGTGGATTCGGCCGTGCGCCTCACCGGGAGCACTTTCGGCAGTGGCTATCACGTAGGGCATATGGCTCCGAACGAGGCAATCAATCGCCAATTCGGCAGGCTCGCGCAAATGGAAACCTTCTTCATGACCAACATGAGCCCGCAGCGCGGGCCTCTGAACACCGGAGTGTGGCTGAAGCTGGAGAAGGCGATCCTCGACATTGAGGACACGCCCAGTCAGAAGGACCACGTTTGGGTGCTCATTGGGCCGGTATTCTCCGACGACCCGGACACAATAGAACACAGCGGCAAGCAGGTGCCCCTTCCCGAAAGCTACTTCTGCATCACGGTCGATCCCCACTCTTATCCCTTCAACACGCTCTCCAGGGTCCACTTGGTGTGCATGATCATTCCCCAGAACGCGCCGAGTTCAGGTACGCCCAGCGACCACCTTGTATCGCTCGCCGACGTTGAGGACGCTACCAAGCTCACCTTCTTCCCCGGTTGGGCCCGTCCGCGTGCAGCACCCGGCGCTCCTTCCCCAATGGCGACCGTACATGCGCCATCGGAACACCGTTTGCTGAAGGCGATAGAGGACCTCTGACGCTATACCTGTAGGGCTCGCCAGCCTTGCCGCCCGCGGTTCCGTAACCGCCTATCTCATGGCTCCGATTGAAGGAAATAGTCGGCCGGCGTTTCGCGTGGCCGTGCCTACCTTTGGATTGGCAGGGTCCTTTGCGCCACGAGAATGTGAAACCGATAGGTTGAATCACCGTACTGGATACGAAATGGAAGACGATTTGCCGGGACGCCTCGACATCACGGGTCGACAGTTCCCAGACACGGAGGTGTGAGGTGACTCGGTTCAAAGCTCTGAGTATTCAATGTGGTGTCCCGCTCGGTTTGGTTGTCGTTGCTCTCGTGTTGATGTTGATTGGCCCGGGATCGGCGCAGGCGGGTGACGAGCGCCCTGCGGTGATCACTGAGCGCGAGAAAGTACTCTCCGCTCAATTCGAGAAGGAGCTTGTCGAAGTCACTGAGAGAGTCCATGTGGCGGTCGGATACGGTGCCTCCAACTCGGTCCTCATTGAAGGCGATGACGGTGTGATCATCGTCGATACAATGTACGGCACCGAAGAGGCCGAGCATGTCAGGACGGCGTTCGAGAAGATCACGACCAAACCAGTCCAGGCGATAGTTCTCACCCACAGCCACAGTGATCATATTGGGGGCACTGCTGTGTTCGCGCGTGGATTCAATCCGGATATCTATGCCAGACGAGTGATGGGAGCAAGCTCTACAAAGCATGACCCACTTTCAGAGATCCTGGCTCTTCGTGCGAAACGGCAGTTCGGTTCCCAGCTGCCTCCCAAAGAGAAGATCGCGGGCATCGCCCCGGTTGAGAGACCTCAGGGTGGAATCGGAGCCGGCAAGCTCGCGCCGACTCATGAAGTCTCTGGCGCCAAAGAAAAGCTCTCGGTGAACGGAGTTGAAATCGAACTTGTCGCCGCACCGGGAGAAACAGTGGATCACCTGATGGTGTGGCTACCGAATCGGCGCGTGCTGGTTTGTGGTGACAACTTCTACTATTCGTTTCCCAACCTTTACGCCATACGCGGTACTCCATACCGCGATGTCCTGCGGTGGATTCGTGCCCTCGACCTGATGATCGATCTCAATCCTGAGCATTTGATTTCGGGACATGCACGCCCCATCAGCGGTGAGGCAATAGTACGCCAGACACTGACCCGTTATCGAGACGCGATCGAACAAGTGTTCGTCCAAACACTGCGAGGTGCCAATCAAGGCCTGACACCCGACGAGCTCGCCGCATCCATCGATCTGCCGAAGTCCATTGCAGACGAACCATATCTGCAGGAGTACTACGGTGTCATTCCTTGGTCTGTTCGGTCGATCTACGGTGGCTATCTCGGCTGGTTCGACGGCAATCCAACGAGCCTTTTCCCGCTTTCACCGCGTGAGGAAGCAGAGCGTATCGTACGCCTCGTCGGATCTAAACAAGAGTTGACCAAAGCTGCGCAGAGAGCCGTAGCTGAGGGCGACTATCAGTGGGCTTGTCAACTGGTTGATCATCTTCTAGCTCTTGATTCTGACTCGTTGACATTGAATGCGATCAAGGCTGACGCGCTCAGAGAGTTAGCCCTTCAGCAGACGAGTTCGAACGCCCGCCACTACTATCTCTCGGTTGCGAGGGAACTGGACGAATCACCATAACAATGATTAACCTGAGAGGAGAGTCGATTCTTTTTTCTAAACCTTCTCGCGCTTGAGGCATCGAACTTTGCAGGGAGTGGCTCTCGCGTACCGATTATTGGAGAATCGAGGGCCTGGCCGTCCCTTCTGATTGCTTTCACTAATTCGGCAAGGAGAATTTCATGACTGCAAGTGTGCGTTGGTCAATCCAATCCCAAGCGGGATTTGTCTCAATCGTCATCTTGATCGTGTTTGTTCTAGGGACCGGGACTCTATCCGCACAAGTCGTCGTGCCTTCCGCCGACGCGCTCGCCGAACTGGACCGAAGGGTCCAAGCCCACCTCGATGATTACAACATTCCGGGAGGACTTGTTGCGGTGGCCTCGAGAGGGAAGATCATCCATCTCAAGGCCTACGGGATGGCCAATGTGGAGCATTCGGTTCCCGTCACCGAGAAAACGGTCTTCGAAATCGGCTCCATCAGCAAACAGTTCACCGCCGCCGCTGCGATGCAGTTGGTCCAAGAGGGCAAACTGAGACTTGATGATCCCATTCATCGTTACCTGTCGGCTCTTCCCAGCGAGTGGCTCGGTGTAACGGTACGCCAATTGTTGACGCATACTTCGGGCATTCCCGACTATGAAGAGATTGAAACTTACGATGCCTACGGGTTTCGCTTGACACCCGATGATGTCATCCAGGCTGCGCATTCCCGACCCATGGATTTCAAACCAGGTACGGGTTGGTACTACAGCAATACGGGCTACTTTCTACTGAGCATGATCATCGAGCGGCTCGACGGCCGCCCGCTTGGTCAGATGCTTGAGGTCCGAATCTTCGGCCCGCTGGGGATGACGCAGACTCGTATGACAGATCCGGAAGCGATAATTCCTCATCGTGCTTCGGGGTATTGGGTGAACAAGGCAGGTAAGCTGATCAATCGCCGTCCCATGGAACCCTCCTCGACGCTCGGTGCCGGGGGCATCCTTTCCACCGCACACGACCTGGCCAAATGGGACGAGGCACTCTATGGCGACCAGATCCTGAGCGCTGAATCCAAAGCTGCCATGTGGACGCCGGTCACGCTTCCCGATGGAACGAACACCAAATACGGATTCGGTTTCATCGTACGTTCATACAAGGATCTCGAGTCACACGGTCACGGAGGTCAGGTCGCAGGATTCGTCGCGAATTTTTACCGTTTCCCAGATCAAGAAATCGCAACCATCGTCTTTCTCAATCGCTATCGCGTGAGCGCATCTCCTTTGAAAACCTCAGTA
>JAAESQ010001157.1 GCA_024229275.1 bacterium
AAGGCTCCATACACAAAACCGGCCCGGCTTGCGCCGGGCCTTTGTTTCTGGTTTGGGCTGGGGTGCAGTGAGTCGGACCGCGATACTACGGTCCAGAGCCGCATGTCCTGCCATTGGACGACACCCCAGCAGGACCCCGTAAGGGAAGGCGATTATACCAACGTCTTTTCGGCCGTCAACCGGCAGACGATAGACGCTCCACCCTTTGATTGAAGGTGGACGCGCTCTTCAGTCGCCAGGTTGGAAATCGAGGGTCGGAAGCCGACATCCACGCGTGCATCCTCGAGTGGCCAGCGCACTCCCGTAACGGTCAGCCGAACCGCCGGGTCAAATGAATAGAAAGACCAGGTTTCTCCGGGTGACGCGTCGAGTTCAAGCTCACCCGTGAACCCGAGAATGATCGAGTCGGCCTGGCGGAAGACGAGCTGTTGGCCGAGGCCTCGCGTCGCCAGCAGGCCGAGGTTGCCGATTTCGTGATCGAATCTCCCACCGAGTGCGCCGATCACGATCGTTTGATTGGCGCCTTGCTCGTCGATGACGAAGCGCAGTGTTTTGTCGAGATCTGTGAAGTTCTGATCTGGCCGCGGGACCATGAGTTCTTCGCCGAGCCAGGCACGACAACCTTCGCTGATCGAGTCAAGATCGCCTACCACACAGGACGGGCGAAGACCGAGCAGAGCCAGGGAGTCTGCGCCGCCGTCGGCGGCGACCAGAGGATCGCCCGCTTCAGCAATCGCGGCGAGTTCGGTCGTCCAACGAATCGGTGCGTTGGCAACGATCACGGCTGTCGTGTTCTTCACGGCTTCATCCTAGCTTGGATCTTGTGGGGTACACAGCTTTACGCCATATATTCAAACGCAAAGGTGCAATGGCGCAGAGGCGCAAAGTGGACCTCCAGCCCGGCCACCCGCTTCGCGGGCAGAGGTTGTTCGATAGCACATCTCTGGAAGCGAGCTTCCGATCTGCGCTATCTCACATCCTAACCGGGGTCTGGACCGCGGTGGCCGGACTCCGATGCCAAGGGCTTCGGGGTAGTTGACCCAAAGTGGGCAGAGACACTGAGGAACACATCCCTCACAGTCCCAATTCTCCAACAACCAATAGATGACGAAGAAGGCCCGAGCGTACGCTGTGAGTGCGTTGATCGAGCGGATCATCGGTCGGAAAGCTTGCTTTCAGATCCGGTGATTGTTCGATCAGCAGCGGGCTATGCCCGCTGAGTTCGGGCCGGTCCACGCTCTCTCAAACGACTCTCCAGCATCGCGTTTCCACGTAGCGCCTTTGCGCCTCTGCGTCTTTGCGTTAAATATGCGAGAGCCTGGTTGGCCACGATCCGCGAAGAGGACGAAATCGTCCCAATTTTCTGATTCCCGGCAACTGATGCTATCCTCGAATTGTGGATCGACGACACCCCGCGCTAGGCAGCCCAATAGTGGCGTCTCCGCCCCTCCATGATGAACATCTTGAGGGTGGTGATGACCCTGTAGTGTCCAACTCTCAACAGGCCCTTTCCGGCACAGTCTACGTGCCCGATACCTCGGCTTTGATCGAGAATCCGGATGCTCTCGATCGGCTTCTCACGGATGGCAACGTTGTCGTATTGCTGCACCAGGTCATCGAGGAGCTCGGGCGCCTGCAGTCCTCGCGTACCAAGTCGGACGGTGTCCGCCATGCAGCACGCCTCGTCATGCGCAAGATGCTTGAGTACCGTCGCAAACGCCTGATCCATCACGGTATCGAACGGCTGCTTACGCGAGAGACTGAAGCCAGCGACTTTGCCATGACGCCGGCTGGTGGTGTTCTCGCCTGGGAGCCGGATGCGACCGTCGGTGAGCCCTACTCAGGCGAAAACGGTGACAACGTGATCCTCGCCGGCGCGACTCGGGTCGCCGAGATGGCAAAAAGCAATGGTCAGCCCGGCTTTGAAGTTGTTGTCATCTCCGAGGATTCAAACCTGTTGCTCAAATGCGACGCAGTCAGCCTTGCTGCCGAGAATCTCCGCTATGGCAAGGTCACGCTTGAAAGTGTCGAGCAGATCTACCAAGGCGTCACAACTTTCGAAATTGGCGACGAACTGCTCGAAGAGTTTCTCAACAGTGGGAGTCCGGGTGATCGATGCCTTCCTGTCGAGAAGGTACTCGGCAAGGAAACCGATCCGCTCGCCTGGAACACCGGTGTCGAGCTGCGCTGTGGCGAAGCAGTGCTACTCACTCGTGCCAACCCGGATGAAGGACTGCTCGAGGACCTGCGTTTTGCCCAGTACTGGGATCGCAAGCGGCACGAGTACCGTCCGCGACCGGTACTCGGTTTCCAACCGCGCGATCCGAAGCAGACCTTCGCTATGGAATTCCTGCTCGATCCGGACGTCCAGCTCGTCGTACTCGACGGCCCCGCCGGTTCAGGCAAGACACGCCTGATGGTAGCTTCGGCCCTCTATGCACTGCTCGGTCAGCCGACCTCGATGCGCGTGGCGCGCCAGTCACAGCCGCTCAACCCGAACTACGGCTATGACAACGGTCTGCTCCTGCTGCGTCCCGAGCATGCCTCGAGCCAGTACGAGCTGGGCTACCTGCCCGGTGACTACGAGACCAAGCTCTCACCGTGGCTGGAGCCGTTCTTCCAGGCCATTCGTTCGCTCTCGATCGCCAACGAGCACGACTTTATGGAAGAGCTTCAGGCGACTGATCGGATGACCATGCTGTCGACGTCGATGCTGCGTGGGCTCGATATCGAGCGTTCCATCGTGCTCGTCGATGAGTTGCAGAACGGTGATCGCCACCTGGCCAAGACCTTGATGAGCCGCTTCTGTGCGAGTTCCAAGGTTGCACTTGCGGGCTGCCTCGATCCGATCCAGATCGACAATCCCTACGTCGACTGGCGTTCGAACGCGCTGACTCGAATCAAGGAGACCTATCGCGGCTTCGGTCCGATGGTCGCTCAGGTCAAGCTTGAGCACAACTACCGAGGCCCCATCTCGACCAAGTCCGACGAACTTTAGGGGGCGGGGCGGTGGCTCGGGTGGAGTGGCGCTGGTAGATGCAGCGGCGTTTTTTGAACCGCCAAGAGCACGAAGAGCGCTAAGAGAGTAGTGGTTGGTTGAAACTGTTTTCACAGGGCCGGTGGCATCGCAAGCCGAAACGGCATGAAAGTCATTTGGGTTTTGGCCATGCTTGGCTGAGCGGCACTGAGGCGCCCAGTCGTTGATCGTTCGCTGAAAGAGATTGCACGGACGCCTCAGTTCGCATCAGTCAAGAAGCGCCAACCCCAAGAAACACTGCAACGTATTGGCTTTGGCAAACGTTGGGCTTCTCTGCGGGAGCTTCCGGTAGGCAAGAACCCCCTTAGTGTTCTTGGCGGACTTCGTGGTTCAAAAATATGGCCTTGAACCGGCCACTGCCTTCGACAAGTATTTACGCGACAACCGTCTCGGTGACGATCTCCGGTGGGTTGGCGAGGGTCTTTTTGACCGCGCATTGGTCCGCTGCGCGGACGAGTGCTCCGTGGTACTTGGCTGGGAAGCTCTCCGGCACCTCGATCCGTAGCCGGATCTTCGTCAGTCTCTTTTCCGCATCTCGCTCCCAGTTCTGGACTACACGAATTCCCTCAGTCGGGATGTCACGTTTGTCGCAGAAACTCAGCACGTAGTACCCAGCGCAGGTCGCCAGCGAGGCAAGGAACAGATCGTACGGCTCCGGCGCCGTTGCTTCGCCGCCGCTCTTCACGGATTGGTCCGTGCGGATCTCGAATTCGTTGTACTCGGCGATGACCTTCTTGCCGCCGCCGAAGCTGACTGTCATTTGGCTGCTCATGGCGTGCCTCGCAATGAGTATGGTAGCCCATCCTCAACGCGAGCAGGGTGAAGCGTGAAGCGTGAAGGGTAGAGAGTGAAGAGTGAAGTGTTTCTGAGCACCACAGGTGCGATTGTCTTCGAGCGGGAGCATCTTCAGTTTAGGTGTTTGGGACCACAAGGGGTGGGATTATGGACCCCTCGGCTTCATCAGTATGGTCTCGGAACTGCTTCACCTATTTACTCTTCACTCTTCACCATCCCTGCCACAACCACCTCAATTACGTTAGACTCCGCGCCTCACTCTTCACAACACACTTG
>JAAESQ010001158.1 GCA_024229275.1 bacterium
GTCCCGCCTGACTCTGCGTCCCCGCGTCTCTGCGTTTTCACTTCTTCTCCCAAGGACTGAGCAATTGTGGCGCAGGCTTCCAGCCCGCTCACACTCCTAACTGAACAGTATTGGGGCTAGACCACATTCTGCTCCGTCCGGAGATCGGTGCGGCTGAAGCGGTTGAGACCAAAGGCAGAAACGTCTATCCGCGGTTGTCGGCCGAGAATCTGATCGGCAATGATCTCACCCACAATCGGGCCGTGCATGAAGCCGTGCCCGCTAAACCCGGTGGCCATGAAGTAGCCGTCCAAGTTCGGCGCCACACCGAGGATCGGATTGTGATCCGGGGTCACTTCGTACAAACCGGCCCACGCGGTTTGAATGGACGCATCGGCTAGCGCTGGGTAGCGGCGAGTGCCCACCTCGATGAGCCGGTCCAGGAAGCTCCAGTCCACGTGGTCATCAAAGGACGAAACCTCGTCCGGAGCACCCATGCCCATGAGAACGCCCTCACCTTCACGGTGGAAGTAGAACGAACTGGCAGCGTCGACAACCATCCGCCAGTCGCTTGGCGCGTTCTCAAATCCACGAGTGACCCAGACATAGCGAGGGAAAGGTTGAACTGGCACCGACAAACCGGCCATCTCACCAATCGTTGCCGCCCACGGTCCCGCGGCGTTGACAATGATGGGCGCTGAAAACATCTCCTTTGCTGTCTCTACTCCGGCAACTTGATCTCGATTCGTAATGACAGCTGTCACGTCAGTATCGAGCACGATCTGCACCCCCGCCTTTCGTGCTGCCCGAGCATAGCCGGACGTGACTCCATGCGGGTCGACGACGCCATCATGCGGACAGTAGGCCGCCGCGATCACGTCGTCGAGGGCGAGAGGGGGTGTCAACTGGGTAATCTCCTCCACACTGACTATTCGACTCTCAACACCCAGTTTCTGCTGCATATCTACAGCGTCCCGGTAGTTCTCAACGAGTTCGTTGTCGGTAAGCAGAAACAGATAGCCGTCGCGATGGAACTCGATTTCTTGGCCGATCTCGTCCTCGAAGTTGGCCAACTTTCGAATACTCTCGATCGACAACTGCACGTTGAGCGGGTGAGAAAACTGGTGTCTTACGCCGCCGCTGCACAACCCTGTCGAACCTGCACCAACCTGAGGAAGGCGATCCAGCACAACGACGTCGGTGCCCTGAATCGCTAAGTGATAGGCAATACTGCACCCCATCACACCAGCCCCGACGATGACTACATCTGTTGTCCTCATGGCTAGAACGGAAACCCAAGGTACACCCTGACGGCGCGGTAGCCTTCAGTGAACCGATATCCAACGCCGTACCACGGCGGCAGTTTCAACCCGAGTAATTTCGGCCGCTCAGCGACAGCAAACGAAAGACCGACTTCGGTATGGCCATCGAGTGTGGCAACCTCGAATGGGGTCGACAGGCGTAGCTTGTCAAAATAGCGTCTTACGATCACAAACACTCCCGCCTCCGCAGGTACATCTCCGACGTTAAACCACAATGGCAACTCAGCCATACCACCGACATCGAGATAGTTGATCTTGTCGAGTTGCAGCCATCCCGACGAGTACGACGAGGTGTGTTGAAGCTTGCCTCCAACGCCGAGGTCGAAGCGCTTCACCGGCCACTCCCAGGCCGCTTTGACACCACCCGAAACTAACCAGATCGAGTCTGAAGTATCGAGAAGCTGGATCGCGCCGACTTCGCCGTAAGGCTTGACAAGACCCCGCTCACCGACCGGGATCAGGAATTCGAGACCCGGCACCACCGACAAAGTCTTGATGCTGGCTGCGATGTCCTGTCCTTCAATATCAGTTATGGGGACGTCGGTGACTCCGAAGTAGAGCGGTAGACGGAGCCTGATGCCAATCGGATGCTCTTCGACAGAACGCAGGGTGAAGGAAATGGGGATGTAGCCCACGGTCGATTCAGCACCACCAATACCGGACGACCCAAAGCCGAGGTCAGCAAGGTGAGCAAAGCTGAAGTTTTCAACGATCGCAGAATCATCGACTTGTGCGACGGCAGCGCTCGCAACTGTCAGAATCGCCACAGCGATCCCACATACACGGTTACATGAACGCTGACCTTTACTGCTAGGACCCCGCCTCATTCAGCATCGCCTCCAACTCACTCGAATCATACCTGGCTCAAGAGATGCCGTTCAAAGCTGAAGGAATATCTATCGACTCAGTACGATCTCATTGAGGGCCTCAACCAGAACATCAATGTCATCCCTGGAGTTGTAGAAGTGTGTTGAGGTGCGCAAGGTCCCTCCGTCTCTCACGTTGACGACGATTCTCCTTTTGAGAAGTTGCTGCCGCACAGACTCCGGTTGAGGAACCTCAAGGCTCAGGATACCCGCCCGTTCGTGCCAGGGACGCGGGGTGAGAACTCGAAATCCTCGCTCGGAGATCCTGTCATACAGATAGGTTGTGAGTTCACGAACGCGTTCTTCGATCAGCGGTAACCCCACACCCTGTATGAGCTCCAAGCTGCGTCGCATGAGCCAAAGACCAAGGAAATTCGGGTTACCGTACTCAAATCGTCTGGCATCCGGCGCCAGTTTCAACGGGTGACGCCATTTGTCGTCGACGTCGAAGCTGAAACGCGCAACATACGCCGGATCGATGCTTGGAGCGAACCCTTCGCGGCAGTAGAGGAAGCCGGTGCCAGTTGGGCTGAGAAGCCCTTTGAAGCCCGCTGCGACAACAACGTCAGCCCCGAGCTCTTCGAGGGGCACGTTGAGTACACCGACTGCCTGAATACCATCGACAACGAGTGCGACGCCACGTTCGCGACATTCCGCCGCAAGGGCAGGGATATCGAAACGGAAGCCATTTCCGTAGGTGACCCAGGAGACGCCGATCGCTCGTGTCCGCTCGTCCATCTTTTCGATAAGGAACTCGGGAGGAATCCGACCACCCACGCTATGAACCACTTCGATTGTTACCCCGCTTTTCTCGAGATGACGCCACGGAAGTACGCAGGCGCTGTGTTCGAATTCGGAGATCAGTACCTTGTCGCCAGGCTGAAGGCCCAGCCCATGAGCCACGATGTTGATGCCTTCAGAAGTGTTCTTGATGAACGCTAGAGTGGTCCGCGATACTCCAAGCAAACTGGCCAGTACATCTCGAGTGCGCTCAACTTCAGAAAGCGCGAACGCCTTCTCTCCCACGTCTTCCCATAAATCCTGCAGAAAGCTGTGCACTGCGAGTTCGACACATCGAGGAAGTGGCGCCTTGGCAGCGATGTCGAGATAGACCCAGTTGTTGAGGGTTGGAAACTCCTGCCTGATTTTTTCAAAGTCCGGCTGCACAATAACCTCCGCATTCAACTGCGCCATGATGAAATGCCTTGTCGGGAGTTCCCTGACGTACCCAGCTAACTTTGATCTGCTTCGATTGCCATAAAGAGGGGCCGATAGAGGCGATTGTGGTAGTCGTAGGCCGAGTAAACGATCGTAGGAATCTTCTCGACATCCTTGGTCGCGACAGTCACGTTCACCAAGTACAAGAAGGCAGACCTGCCGTCGAGAGAGGTCACGTTGTCGCCAACCAACACCACAAAAGTCCGTCGCCTTTCGGCAGGCGCCATCGAAGTAATCGGTGCCAACGATTCCAGCGGTGGGAGTGTCACTTTACCGGCAACATAGAAGACCAGTGGAGGCACTTCCTCCTGAGAGCGTGCTCGCGCACTCTGGGCGTCCGGTAGCTGTTCGAGTTCGCAACCATAGGGCTCAACGACCTTGCGAATCGCTGCGACAGTTGCCGTATCGGCGCCAATGATGACTCCGGGTGGCAATGTCGCCCCCGGCGGCAACTCAAGGTCGAGCGGCCCGACACCGCCGTTGTCGCTGTGAGTGGTTGCTACAGGCGTCGCTGATTTGGACTCTGCCGGAGTGTCATCACCAGCGAATTCAGCCGGATCCACGACGATTTTGCCTTTGCACCCAGGACACCCGAAGGATGCCCGCTGCTTCGGGAGCTTCGAAGCATCGATACTGACGGTGCGAGAGCAATGAGGACACGAGATCTTCACAGTCGGCATACGAACCCCTACTCGAAGAAATCTTCTTCCGGAGTTTCCTCCGCAAGGTCGGCAACCTCCACGTCGCCGGCAAACTGGTCAAGGTCAGCCATCTCTAATGCGAGATTCGTCGGATTGGTCGCGTACAACAGAGCTTCCTCCATGGGTATGATCTTCTCGCGGACCAAGCGCTCGAGTTCCATGTCGAAGTGTTGCATTCCCTCGGTATCGCCGTCCTTCATTGCATCCACCAGGGAGCGTCCGTCACCCTCCCCTTTGACGATGTAATCTCGAGTGCGCAGAGTCGACTTAAGAATCTCCAGTACGGCGAGGCGGCCACCGCCAGGTTTGGGAAGCAGACGCTGGGAGATGATGTAGCGAAACACCGCCGCCAGGCGAGTCCGGATGAAGCTCTCTTGGTCTTTCGGGAAGACCCCGACAATGCGTTCGACCGTCTTTGCTGCATCGACGGTGTGCAGCGTTGACAGGACGAGATGGCCAGTCTCGGCGGCCTCCATAGCGATCTCGATAGTCTCCACATCTCGCATCTCGCCGATCAGGATAACCTTGGGCGCCTGCCGCAGAGCCGCTCGAAGCGCCAAACCGAAGGTCTTGGTGTCGGTCCCGACCTCACGCTGGTTGATCACGCTTTTGCGATGCGGATGGAGATACTCGATTGGATCCTCGATGGTGACGATGTGATAGGCCTTCTCGTGGTTGATCTTGTTGATCACCGCTGCGAGAGTCGTTGACTTGCCCGATCCGGTCGGTCCGGTCACAAGCACGATCCCATTCTTGATATCAGATATCTCACCAAGTTCGGCTGGCAATCCCAGTTCTTCGATCGTCGGCACACCTGACGGAATAGCGCGCATAACGATGGAATACGCCCCTCGCTGACGGAAGATATTGACGCGAAACCGGGTCTTGCCAGGTATCGCATACGACACATCGGTGGACCCGGTCTCGACTAGGGTGCGCACTTTTGCGGAGTCGTGCTTCAGTAGGTGGAGCGCGATAATCTCGGTCTGAAACGGTAGGAGTCTCTCGAGACCGGGGAACTTCACAGCTTGGAGTTCGCCATCGATTTCGACCTGAGGGGCGGACCCGGCAGAGAAATTCAGGTCGGAAATCCGGTCCGAGACCTTGAGCATTCCTTCGAGGAGTTGGTTGAGGTTGAAGCCTTTCATCGAGCTTCCCTCGAGAGTACCACGCCCACTATTGAGTAAACGCGCCCACCGTTTGAACGTCGTAGGCACAGAATCTCGGACCACACTTCTCGTTGACCAGCTCTCTCCCAGCCTGCCGCTCAATGGTAGCGATCACGCGCTGTTGGTCTCTGTGCTTGAGTATCAAGACCTTCTCATCCGGCTCGAGTCTTTCCCCTGCGCTGGCAACCACTACCTTACGATCGGTGTAAAACTCGAACAGAGGCCCAGTGAACCAGGAGTTCAACTCATTGTCGGTGGTCGGCAGAAAAACAAATCGCGAGAA
>JAAESQ010001159.1 GCA_024229275.1 bacterium
CATCACCGCGATGCGTTTGGGCGGGCCGTTGGGGCTCCTGCGAAGGATCAGGTCATCGAGCCAACGCACTACGGTCAGGAGCGCACAAAGTGGGGCGCCTATCCAACTGTCCACACGGCGCATCGTTGAGACCTTCACCAACCCTCCAACGAGCCGAAATCTTAGCATGTTGGATAGCCGAGACCGTGGCAGTGACAGTAGCAGTGACAGGGACAGCGTCAGTCATGGTGACAGAGGCAGGCGACAGAAACGGTGGCGTCGCGCTGAGAGTAGGGTCGAGAACTACGCCCTGACAAGTCACTCATCGCTGAATAGCCGACAGTGCCCGCGTTGGCGCTGGTGAGAAGGGCAAGCCGGCGCAGGAGAGCTGGTCATTCGACTCGCTTGGATGTCGTTGAAGAAGAGTGTCCCCCCCCACACTCCGTCATTCTGAGCGCAGCAGCCGTAGGCGGCGGAGTTGTGGGTCCCCCGTTGACATGAGCAATCTCACAGTGAGTGCTGTACCCGACATACTGCCTGGTGAAATGGGAGATCCTTCGACTCGCCTTGCTCGCTCAGGATGACATGGAGGGAGGAGTGCTCGCTCTCAAAGACAATACCCTTCAAGACTGTCATGTTGAGCGGAGCGAAGCGGAGTCGAAACAACTCCCGTTGAATCGAGCAAACTGATGCCTACAGCAGCGGTCGGGCTACTCGAGTCGGCGTGAGATCCCTCGACTTCGCTCGGGATGAAAGGTGATCTTGCGGACGTACTCGCCAAGGTGAGTGGTCGTGCGTTCCAGCGGATCGAAGAACCGCCGTTATCTCTCCTCTTGTTCTCCTCTGCTACCTCTGCGTGCTCCTGTTCAAATCCTCTTGTTTCTTGTTCTTCTTTGTGATGTCTTCGCGGTCTTTGTGCTCTTGGTGGTTCAAAATTCTCGCCCCGAACATGTGAACTCAACACCCGAAGGTTGAGCCATCGGGTCGGCATGGTTTTGTTGATCTGGGTTGTCCCTGTAAGCTACCATCCGAGGCCGGTCGTAGTGAGCTATGTGGTGGTAAGGATTGAATATGGAGTCTAAGTCGATTCTCGTAACTGGTGGCGCAGGATTCATCGGGTCGAACATCGTGGCGGCCCTCGATGAGCAGGGTCACTCGGTGACGGTATGCGACCGTCTGCGAAGTGGCGAAAAGTGGCGCAATATCGCGAAGCGGAAACTGGCCGAAGTAGTAGCACCTGAGCAGCTTTCCGACTGGCTCGAACGG
>JAAESQ010001160.1 GCA_024229275.1 bacterium
GACAAATGGGATTGGGTCGAGGTGTCACAATCGGACGCCTGGTCCAAGGCAGCTCCCCACACTGCGGCGACTTCGACATACGATATGCCCAGTGTGGACGATGTCGACCCGAGGCACATTGGCCTTCTCCGGTCGCGCCTCGTCCGCCTCCAGACCACTGCAGGCACATTGGACAGTGCGATCATGATGATGTTCGGGCAGCGCGAGTGGAACCCATGCGCCGGCGTCATGCTGCGGAGCATTGTCGAACATGGGCTGCCCGAGCTCGAGGCCTGCTTTGCTACAGTTTCGCACGGTAGCAGTGTGCAGTATATGTCCGGCTTGCTAATAAAATGGTGGGTTGATGATTGCATATCATATTTATGTTGGTCCCAGGCCTGGACTGCAGACATGAACGCCATGATGCAGTCCATCACTGATCAATGTGATAGAAGCAGTGGAAGATGGGTCGATCTGAGCCATCGTCGCGGCACACTGAGCGCCAATGATGATCTGGGCCATCATGCCCGGGCACTGTGCACGATGTGGCCGCTTGGCGGGGCACTGAGCTACGATGAAGAAGGCCTGGACTCGACCATGCAGATCGACTCGAGCCCCCACGACCCCGCCGAGAAGGAGGAGGAGAAGAAGGACGAGAATGACCCCAAGGAGAATAAGGACGAGGAGCAGAATGAGGAGGACGAGACTGACAGTGGCGACGATTGCAAGATCGAGGATGAAGTAGTCCCTTTGTATGTGCAGGATACCATCGAGCTCCTGGAGAAGAAGGTCAATGCTGCGGGTCCGGATGACACTGCTGTGTTGAATAAGGAGCGGTCATCGTGGTGTCAGTTCACAGCTGGCACTGATGAGACAAAGGATGCTGATGGAAAGCCGGCGCCGCAGCCGCTGAAATGGTGGAGGGTTCCCTTCATTAAGGGCACTGGGGTTCCGATTCGCAACACTGACACTGTCCACTTGCCGCTGAACACGTGCTTCCATGCTTGCAACGAGGAGAACAGCCTGCATTTGATCCTCAGAGATGGAGCGTTGAAGGCCTTCGCATGGGAGGCTGCCGACGGCCCCAGTGGAGCAGGATCTCATGGCTTCTATGGGAGGTCGATGGACGACTCCGAGTGCGGCCAGAACGAGTATGTCGAGAGGTTGCACAAGAACATGAACTTGTGCTACAGGCACCACTATGACACTGGGATCGTCTTCGAGTTGCAGTACAGGGCGACGAAGAAGCTCGTAACCGCTGCGCAGGACGAGTATGACAATGTGAAGAAGGGAACCTGCACAAGGTTCAGAACCGCCACTGTGGACAGGTGGTGCTTCCACCCCGAGGATGCAGCGCTTGTGGCGATGTGGATAGGGCCCCACAGAAAGGAGTACCAGGAGATCCAGAATGA
>JAAESQ010001161.1 GCA_024229275.1 bacterium
CTTCTCGGTCACCATGACCGCGGTGTTGCAGGCCCTGCCGATGGTGCAGGCGCTTATGCTGCTCGGGATCTACGCCCTGTTGCCCCTGGTGGTGGTGCTCTCGCGCTACTCGCTCGCCATGATGGTCATCGGTGCCATGGCCATCTTCACCGTCAAGTTCTGGAGCGTGCTCTGGTATCTGGCCATGTGGGTGGACCAGAACCTGATCCAGTCCATGTACCCGGACGTGAATCTGTTCCTGCAGATCTTCGCCAACCCCGGCGAGCACGACGCCAAGCGCATGCTGCTCAACATGATCACCACGAGCCTGTACCTGGGTCTGCCGCTGTTGTGGAGCGGGATGATGGCTTGGGCGGGAGTGAGGGTTGGCCGGACCATTGAGTCGGCGACTGCGCCGATCGCGAGGCCAGCGGAAGAATCCGGAAGGAAGGGAGGTGCGATCGGAGGCAGTATTGCGGGTCGTACCCTACGGCGCTAGCAAACAGGCTACAGATCCTCCTCGTACCATCCCTTGGGATCTCTACCCGCATCGAATCGTTTCGTTCGAAAGTTGTACCTGCCGAACGACTCGGAGTCCCATATCGATCTGCGATGGTCGTCGGGTTGAAGTGCTGCGTCGACAAGCACTTGTGACGTAATTCTCACAAGGGCTATGACGCCTCGAAGAAGAAGCGTCCAAGCCTTTCTCGCTACGCCCAACAGGGAACAGTATCTGGCGCTCATGTTCTGAATAGAGGTTCACCTCCCCAATCTTCGTTCTCTCCTGGTTCTCAAGTCCATTTGGCTGCTCCTCGGCGGCGCTACA
>JAAESQ010001162.1 GCA_024229275.1 bacterium
AGAGCGTGGGCAACTACTGCCAGGCAGTCCACAAGGGAAACAGTGCGTGCGCTTTCGACCTTGCCTCCAGCTTCTGGCAGGTTGCACTGGAGAAGTGCAACTTCGTCATCGTGGACGAAGACGGCAAGAAATGGCGTATCACGCGCCTCCCGTTTGGCGTGGACTGTGCCAGCGAGATCATGCAGCTCATCGTGGAAGAGCTTGGTCGGTTGGCCCGCGTCCAGGCGGGGCTCGCCGAATCCGATGTCACGTTGCATGTTCACATCGACAACGTCATGTGCGTCGGCTCCCACCACGAAGTTGTCAAGTGGAAGCAAGCTTTCGTCGACATCTGCGAGTCGTATCGGGTCACCCTCAATGATGACCCGGACAACGAGGTGCGGCAGCACGCCGAGTTCGCCGGCATCCGTTTCAACTTCCGCAAGGACGGCCAGGGCAAGAAAGTCCGCCCGCGCGACTCTTTCATCAAGGGCATCCCGTCGTTTGAGCAAGCGTGCAAGACCTTCTCGGATCTGGAAT
>JAAESQ010001163.1 GCA_024229275.1 bacterium
CTGACGCGGTTGTTCTTGTCGCGAGCGTCAACCGTCACCTGCCGCATCAAGAGGTGCTTCGGGTAACTCCGGTATTGCTCTCCGGTCATTCCTCGCGGCTTGTTGGGACGCTGCCAAACGAGTATATCGCCATCAGGTCTGCTTTCTGCCGCCCAACTTCCCGTTCGCTCGTACTGAGCGCGAGCAACGATGTCGATACCTCGATTGCACAATTCGCACGCGATGAAGTAATCGTCGAACAAGGCGTCGGCAAGCACCACATCACCGGGTTTGAGGGTGTCATACATGCGTCGGAAGAGATTCGTTTCGCCGGTGCCCTTGCCTTGGTACGGCGCAATAGCCAAATCGTGGCAAGCGCCGGTTGCGAGCGATAGCAGCACCGCGATCCGGGCGAGAGGAAAACCTAGACCCGTCGCTTGCTGGGGCGGCTGCGGATACTTCTGTTGATTTTCTGGTGTGTCCGGCATGGAGACATGAGAGCCATCGACGATGAACACCGAGCGACCGTTCCATTTCCATTGGTCGCCAGCGCTCGTCTGTAATTCTTCCGCAGTCCGCGTTGCCAACGTGGAGAGGACACTTGTGAGAATACGACTCCGTGCGTTGCAGTAGCTGGCAGTATTTGGCGAGCAAACCGTGATGCCATTGGCCGCACGATGCGCGATGACTCGCGACACGGCATCGCGGCAACTGTGGTCTTCGCTGAGTACCTGGCTCAAGAAGCCCCAGATGGTCGTGGTCGGGCTGAACACTCGGTCCCGATACTGGATACCATGTTCGTTGAGAACGTCCCGGATACTGGCCTCCGTCAAGATGTCCGCGA
>JAAESQ010001164.1 GCA_024229275.1 bacterium
ATCTTGACCGCTTGCAGAAGTCCTACGGCGAACAAGGGCTCGTCATCCTCCATATTTCCGATGAGTCGACTGAAACACTGTCCAAATACCTGGCCGAGCATCCCATGAGCACCGTGCACGGCCAAGCGGCTCCTTTACCATGGCTGGACACCGGCCGCCCTACCACGTATCTGTTAGATCGCGAGGGTGTGGTTCGAAAGGTGGTGCTCGGTAGCCGCAGCTACGAGTACTTTGAGGCGATGATTACTCCGTATCTGTAGTGTGCGCGACTCGATAGGTGCTATGCACTTGTTGGGTCGTTCGCAGGTGAACATGATCGTTTCGAAATCGAACGTCGATCGGCAGTCATATTTGGAGATATGGCCTGTTATTGGCTGGATTCCAGTTGGCACCGCGCTTGCTTGGTATGGCTCCAGGAGACAGTGCCATGTCAAAAGTCGAACGCGTTCGAGAGCTGCTGGAGGGGCTTCCCTCTCCGGATGAGATGAAGGAGCGTCTTGCAGAGGGCTGGAAGCCAATAGCCATTGAGTGGGAGCGCGGAGCTTCTGAGGATGACGCGGCGTCACGCCGGCGTCGGTACGAGGTCCCGTACGGCGTGCGGATCTCGGGCGACTGCTTCCATCTCGAGGAAGACCCTGAGGAGATGGGCGCTCTGACCATGATGCTCGCGCTGTTGCTGAGCGACCGGACGCTGTCCGAGGTTGCCGACCAGCTCAATCGCCAGGGCCACCGTACCCGTGAGGGGAAACCATGGTCGCAGGTGACCGTATTCGACATGCTTCCCCGTCTCATTGAGGCAGGACCCGAGATCAAGGATGGCGAGAGCTGGAACGCAGAGTCCGCCCGCTGGGGAACCCGCACTCAGGATTTGTAGCTGTATGTTGCCTCGACTTCATCATCCGGCTTCGTGTACAGCTTCGCTGTGACGAGTCGTTATCCAGAACCAGAACCGCAACGCTCGTGAGGCTGTGAACAGGAGGGAACGGAGGAAGCAGGGAAGAGAAGATCGCCTCCGTTATCTCTGCGTGCCCCTGTTCAATAATGTCCCCTCTGGTGTAGATACGAGGCCCGGTATATCCGTGACCAACGACCGGTCCCACGTAAAAGAAACACGAATACCCGGGTGCCCGGCGCGGTTACTGGAAACTGCCGGTGAATTTGTACTTGTCTAGATAGGGAATGGCCTCCGACTGGTCGATGGGATTTGTCTTCGCGCCGCCAGCTCCCCATTTGCGAAAGAGATACAGAACTTGGCCCGGCTGCAGAGTGATACGTTGACTCATCTGGAAGCCTTTGTGATGGTTCGGTCCGCCAATTTCGATCAAGTGAGATCCAGGGGCGACGCTCGCCTCCAGGTAGGAGCCGGACCGGAGTTGACCCCAGAATTGACCATCCAAACTCACTTCATCTCGAATCGCTGAGCCGAGGAATCTCTTCTTGCGAATGAGGTAGACAGTCGCTTTGGGTGGATCGCGTGGTGGCGGCGTTGGCAGTCTTGTCGCAGATGGGCCGTAAGTAGCATCGGCCGAATGGCTGTACTGGTCTTGGAGTGGCCGGACAGGTTTTTGAGTTTCAACCTGGTCCTGGTTGGCGGACTCAACGTGAAAGCTGGCCGCGACAGTTTTCTCTATTGCGCCGTAGGCTACTCTCGCCAGTAGAGTGTAGGAGCCCACTTTGCTGGCGTTGATGCCTCGGTTCTTCAATGCACGCTTGCCGGGCGTTACCTGTATTTCGGTTTCCTCGGAAGAGAAGACAGTTTCGCGACCCGCCAGGATCGAATAGGAGAAGACAATCGATAGGTCTCCAGATCCGGCCGCGGGATCACTCAAGGTGAGTTCGAAGGTCAGCCATCTGGTCGTACCTGCAGGCGCCCTCCTAGGTGACACTTCCACTGAATGAAGAGACAGGTTTGGCTCAGCAGGCGCTTTGCCGGGCGGTGTTTCCATCACGCCCTGCTGATCGGTGCTTGGAAGAGTTGGGCGAACCTCTGTCGATCCTAGGCGGGCAGCTGCGAACAACGCGAGCACAGCGACTAGCGTTGCCGCGAATGCCAAACGATCAGAACGGCAATCAATCCTCACCTACCAACCCTCCTGATTGAGGTCTCGCATTCGTTGAGCACAGGCCTCCCATGAGGCTGGCCCGAATTCGATCGACTGGTAGTCATGATTGAACAGCTTGCCAAAGGCAGTGTCGAGTTCGCCGTCGCAAGCTACGGCGCACTTGGGTGGCGTCACCCCCTGACGGCAGGCGACCATGCAACTCCGACTGTCGCCACTGCCTCCGCCGGGGGCTGCACCAAGGAGGTTGACACTTCCGGCTCCTGAGCCGCCGCCCCCGGCCCCAGAGTTGCCTGATCGGGATGGAGGCTGGCCGGATCTCCCACCCTTGAGACAGTCAGGCGGCGATTCCCAGGTTCCCAGCCTCGGCTGGCCTGGGACGATAAAATGTGTCGCTCCAAGATTGGTTTTGAGGCCTCGGATCCTGGATATGTCGCCGGGTGCTACACGCTGCCAGATCTCGAGTCCAACCCAAGACAGGCCAGCGTCAGGAGAGTCTGAATAGTAGTCTCCCGCGACCCGGATCTTCAACGGCTCATACTGTTTCTCGGTCCAGGGCTGGTGCTCGTTTCCTTGGTAGTTGTGCTCATCCACGCGCTGAACCCGCTGGTATACGCCGCCCTGTCGATAGTCTTTCCGCCACCGTTCACTGACGTGGATATAGACCCCCTCGTAGTGATCGCCTGTTTTCGTCCATCTGATGGCATAGTACAAGCCTTCCGGTTTCCACCAGGTGCCGGCGAGTTCTCCCGAACATTCATCCCGGGTGGCTGCCTCAGTCGCGGGAGCAGCCGGGACGGCGATCGAGTTTGTCGGCTGTCCGAGGAGTGAGAGGCCGGAGCCCGAGGGCTGAATCGGCTCCGCACTCGTCGAAGGCTCGCCGGTTACCTCTCCGCTCTCGCCAGTGGAATTGGGAATCCCGTCTCCGCCGTCGCCACCCGGAATGCTGTCAGTGGGCGGTGGGCCGTCCGACCAACCACCCACCTCCTCGAAACCGCTCGAGTTGCTGGGTGCAGGTTCGCCGGAGGAAGGAGATCCAGGCACTCGGACGTCAGCCTGGCTCCCGGATATCGGATCGGGGATAGGCGGTGGACCGTCTGACCAGCCCCCCACTTCTTCGAAGCCACTGTCGTTGTCTGGAGGGCTTTCTCCGGGCGAAGACTGTCCGGGAACCTCGACACCGGCGTCGCCAACTGGAGCGGTGGCTGATGAGTCTGCGCCCAGGAGATCGATACCCGGTAGCGCTGGGCTTGTAGGACTCGGCACGTCCTCGTTACCGCTGGATGTGTCCAGTTCCGGGTGGATGCCTTCGGTTCCCGTGTCCACTACGTTGCCCCCCTCCGGGGGTGTTGTGGGTGGTTCACTTGAGCCGGGTGTGTCTGAGCCCTCTGGAAGGCCAGTTCCAGGCTGATCTACACCAGGCATTGCGCTGTTGGGCTGGCCGGGAGTTGTCTGCCCACCTTGATCGCCGGAGGTTCCTCCTTCGCTATCTCCGCCTCCATCAGGTGGCTCGCCCGATCCTGTGCCAGGTGCGGGAGTCGTCCCCTCGTCGCCGCCACTGGGTGGTGCAGGAGGTTCGCCCGATCCCGGGCCGGTTGGAGGAGTCGCTTCTTCATCGCCACCTCCAGGGCTCGGCGGAGCGGCCGAATGGCTCCCAGTCGAGGTGCTGTCCGAATCGACGGGTATTTCAGTATCTCCGATGACTTCAATTTCAACGTACGCCTGCATCCCATCGAACTTGGCTAGGATCGTCGCCTTGCCGTTTACTTGCAGGCCAAATATCGTGCCGCCGGGCGAGATGGCGACAGCCTCAGTGTTCCCGGATATCCATTCGACGCCTGAGTAGGGCCGCCCGCCATAGTCTTCACCACGGAGCGTTAGTGTCGCACCAACGCCGATGCTGAGCGGACGAGGTCTCAATGGAGAGATGCGGAGACCGCCGTAGGTGGACGAATCAGTTGGGCTCGTGGGCTCTGACGTTGCGGGGGGTATTGGGGTCGATGAGTCTCGTGGTGGTTTAGGGGGTGGCTCGGGCTTGGTCGTGTCTGCTTCACTTCTCCCTGGTGTTGGAACAGCCAACGGCCCTGATGCTTGCCCTCCGCACGTGGGGAAATGCGCCATCTGCTGCCTTGCCGTTTCGAATCGTCGGCGGGCATCACTAGGGTCGAGAACCTCAGTGAGGTCCCTCATCCGCAAACGCTCGAGCAGTGGAATTAGCCAGATGACTCTTCGGATTGTGTCGCCGAGTCCAAACCTAGTAGGTCCTTTCACCAACTCGAATCTGTCGCTGAGTTGGTTGGCGGACTCTTCCACCTCGGTGAATCGCCTGGTATAGCCATTACACAGGGTGATGAGCTTTTTAACCTCCTTGCGATCGCTCTCGTCAGCAGGGGAGAGCTGTTGTAGCTGGGATCGCAAATTATTCACTTGAATAAGGTTACGCTCTATTTCTCTCCGGGCCTTGAGGAACAGTTCTTTAGCCTTCTCGATGGATTCCAAATCCAAATGAACCTCGTCGATGAACTCCGGCACAACCGAATGGACCTTGGCCAAACGCGATGGACTCCACTTACTCAGGTCGAAATTGTTATTCTCTATGCTGCGGTAGTGCTTCTCGGCGTTTTGGATTGATCGTTCCATCGTCTCCAGCGCCGCCAAAGCATTGCCTTCCTCATTAGCGACCGCCGCTGATGATGATCCGCATCGCTCGACTGCTGCAACGGCAGTCCTGAACGAATGGTTGAATTGTTTGTCGGCAGTTGTGGCAGTCTCTAGCCAGATCCGACACTTTCCTTCCAATTTCTCCAGGGCTGAGTATTCCTCATCCTTTCCTTCAAGCTCTTCCACGACCGATCGAACCATTTCCAGGTTCTCAAGCAAGCCTTCGGGATCGATGCTGGTACGAGTGATCCTCTCCTCAAAGATTTCGAGCTGTCGGGAGTAACGCACAAGGTTTTTGCGCTGCATTTCTCTGATCGAGTCTTGGGACGAAGCAGTTGGCGCCGAGATCAGAGACGAAACACAGAGTACCGCGACAAGGATCAAATTGAGCCGATCCCGCATGATACCTCCTCGTTCTTGAGCCTGACTGGAGAACTCCGTGAGGAAAGTATCTCAGATCCTTTCCAGAGGAGAAAGGCCGATCCGCGAGTATCGCTATGTGCGCTCGCCGCGCTCGAGGGATCCTGAGACGGCGCTACTTTTTAAGATCTGCCTCCAAAGCGAGTCTTCTTGAGTGCCCGCAGAGAGGAGAAGGGCCTACTCATCCGGTCGGGAAGTTATTTATCTCGGAGAGAGTCAGGAGCCTGACGGAGGAGTTATGATGAATATCAATACTTGAATAACTCCATCGTTGCTCTGAGGTGTCTAGGATGCGTCTTATTGACGTTCATCCTTACAGTGGGCTGCGTAAGTTCCGAGAAAAAAACCTACATCGGTGAGACGGTGTGGTGGGAACAGGTAGAGAAAAGACACTTGGAAGAATCCGGTGTCGTCTATCCGTTCACTGCCACACCTGAGATGCGAGACTTTGCTGCACAGATCGTGGGGCAGACCCCGACGATTACGGTCGCTTCTCAGCTCACTCGTTTGCAAAGGGCATTGTTCGACAAGAAAGTCTTCCACTTTTTGCGCGACGACCGCCTCACTCTGACTGCGAGCGAAGCATTCGACGTGCGTCGCGGAAACTGCTTTTCATTCACGGCCCTGTTTATCACCTTGGCTCGCTCGCTTGGGCACGAAGTTGTCATGGTGTCGGTTCAGCGTCCTCCCGCGGTCAAGCGGGATCAAGGGCTGGTTGTCTACACGCAGCACATCGTCGCAGGGTACGTCGAAGGGCAGTGGCTGCATATGTACGATTTCTTCATGACTTCACAGGCTGAGTATGAAAGCGAGTCGTTCATAGACGATGTTGAGGCGACTGCCATGTACCACAGCAATCTGGGAGGACATGAGCTCGCAAAGGGAGACATGGCTCGCGCCGAAGAACACTTAAGAATCGCCACAGCCATGGACGACGAACTCGGCTCGGCATGGGTCAATCTTGGAGTGATGCGATACCAGGCAGAAGACATGCCGGGTGCTCTCGAAGCTTACCGGCGTGCGCTCCTCGTGGAACCCGGGATGCCTTCCGCCTTGACGAACATCGCTTACGTCTACCGATCGATGGGCATGGACAAAGAGGCGGATGCCGCGTTGGCAGCCGCAGCAGAGGGACAAGCATCTCCATACGCGTTGATCGCACTGGCCAGCGCTGAGGTTGCCTGTGGGAATACCAAAGCCGCCGGTCGCCATCTAAGACGCGCGAAACGCAGTTTTCCTTACGAGTCGGAGGTTTACATTGCGCTTGCAGATTATGCGGATCTTCGAGGACAGGAAAGAAAGTCCGCCAAGCTAAGAGAGAAGGCTGAAGCGCTGCGCCTCTTGAGTGACTGATGGTGGCATTGTCGATCTTCTTCGATGTGCGTGTCATGCACGTGCCAGCCACCCGGGTATTCGTTCTGTGGAGCGGAAGACTCATTCAGGAGAAGGCGTCAAGTTTGGCTTGAGCACCAAGGACATCCACTGATGGCGGCGCTTCGATGAATGCGTGCTTCGAAACACGTGTGCCGACTTATGGGCATTCAGCGGTTTCACTCTATTCCGCCATTGAGTGTGGACGAAATGTAACGGCAATCACGTACGACCTCGGTCACGTCGTTATAGGGTTGAATTACTGAAATTCAAAACATGGCAGATCAGTTGTTGTGACTGAAGCTCATACGCAATTTCATGCAACTGATCTCGTCGAAAATTCGTAACTGTTAGAAAAAACAGGAGGATATATGTATCGGAAGACCGGGTTAGTAGTGTTCGTTTCAGTTTTTTGTGTGGCTTTGGGTGCCTCTTCGGAAGATTTAAGATTGACGCGTGAAACTGAGTTCGAAACACAGCTAGTTAGACCGCTCCTGTCGAGCCAAGCAGCGCTGATATCTCGGCTTCCTCAACCCACGAGGGACAATGACTTCTATGACAGCGGCTCACCATCGCCGGCGCTCGTTGAACTCGGCCGGTTGCTCTTTTTCGACAAGATTCTGAGCGGTAACCTCAATATCTCCTGCGCCTCGTGCCATCATCCATTCGCGGCGACCGCTGATGGCCTTTCCCTATCGGTAGGTGAGGGAGGCAATGGTTTTGCCGTCACTCGCTCCACTGGGGAAGGTGGTGACGAAATACCGGAACGAGTTCCCCGCAACGCCCCAGCAGTTTTCAATCTCGGGGCACGTGAGTTCACCCGAATGTTCCATGACGGGCGAGTAGAGCTGATGCCGTCCCACCCAACTGGCTTTCTGTCGCCTGCCGGTGATGACCTGCCCGAAGGTCTCGACAACGTGCTGGCGGCGCAGGCGATGTTTCCTGTGACCTCGGGTACCGAGATGGCCGGGCAGGCAGGGGAGAACGCCCAGGCAGATGTTGCAGCGTCGCAAGACTTGCCGGCCGTCTGGTTACACATTGCAGACAAGCTGAGAGACATCCCTGAATACGTGGAACTCTTCATTGCAGCCTACGATCAGCACCCGATGTATCCAGTCACGTCGGCGTCGGATATATCCTACGTTCACGCTGCCAATGCGATCGCGGCTTTTGAAACTAGCGCGTGGCGTACCGACAATAGTCCGTTCGACCGCTTTGTAAGGGGCAAGTACCTTGCCGTTAGCCTTCATGCCATGATCGGGGCGACGAAGTTCTACGGCGAGGCTGGATGTAGTTCATGCCACAGCGGGGTATTTCAAACGGACCACCAGTTCCATGCGATTGCCGTACCTCAAGTTGGACCCGGTAAAGGCGATGGATTCGATGGAAGGGAAGACTTCGGCCGCGAACGGGTGACGGGTCAAGAGATCGATCGTTACAAGTTCCGCACACCAACGCTGCGAAACGTCGCTCTCACGGGTCCTTGGGGTCATGATGGAGCGTTCGCGACCCTCGAAGCCATGGTGCGTCACCATTTGGATGCAGTTGAATCACTTGAATCGTACGATCTAAATCAGCTTGTGGTGCCGTATCGCGACGACTTGAACGAGCATGATTTTGTGGTCCAAACCGATCCGGTACGACGCGCCGAGATTGCAGCGGCCTGTGAATTGACACCGTCGCAGCTGAGCGATCGAGATATCGAGTATCTGATCGAGTTCCTATATTCCCTGACCGATCCCAAGGTCTTGGATATGCGGGCTGATGTTCCTCAACGAGTACCGAGTGGATTGGCTATGTGGGACTGAAGCCATGGATGTTGCGTGAGCCACCTGAATAACTCTCAATATTGTCATTCAGAGTGTTTTTACGCTGGTCTGGCACTAACTCTCAGTATGACAACGCCGCCCCGATAGTTGTCATCCCGAGCGTAGTCGAGGGATCTCCCGCTTCAACTGGCAAACCGTACGTAGAGTTCTGTATTCAAGCAGTTAGTTTTATTCGTCGGGAGATCCTTCCACTCGCCTTTGGCTCGGTCGGGACGACAATCTTGAAGGATTCAGTCTTCGAACTGCGTCCATGTCAATCCAATAGATGTCTCTATTGCCGTTGGCGTCACTATTGAAGAAGAGGTATTTCCCATCCGCTGAGATGAACGGACGGTTTTCCGATTGGGAGGAATTCATGGCCTCACCAAGATTGAAGGATTCAGACCACTCACCGTTTTGGTCTTTGAACGACACATAGAGATCATCGGCGCCCATGCCGCTGGGCTTTGTTGAGCAGAAGATCAAAATGCTTCCGTCTGGAGAGATGGCTGGATCCCACTCATCCCATTCCGTGTTGACGTTCCCTCCCAGATTCACCGGTTCGTTATAGCCACCGTCAGAGAACTCGGCCGAGAGGATCTCTGACAATCCATCGCCACTTTCATACCTTCTAAAGAAGTAGATCGTCCGGTCACCGGAGACAGAAGGGTAAGAGTCATGAAGGGGCGAGCTGATGGGAGCTCCAATCTTCACCGGCCTTTGCCATTCGCCATCGATATTCTCCACCATCCAAATGTCGCTGGAGGCACTTGGCTCATCTCCACCACTCAGAGGTCTATTCGATGTGAAATACAACCTCGACTCGTTTGGAGCAAAGGTGAAGTCCCCAAATCTGAACGGCTTCATGAAGAATGGTGCAATCGCGAGCTGAGTCCATTCGCCGTCCTTCCTCTCCGATATGAATACCTGAGTGTCTTCCCGCCAATGCCTTCTGAGAACGAGGAATCTGCCGTCGTGAGAAAAACACATGCAGCCCTCAACTCCATCCGTTGAGATGGTTCCTGGAGCAAACAGTTCCTTGGTCAAACCGGGAGGTTTCTGCCCGAAGTAGTCTCCCGCTACGGTAGTGGGGCGATCCTGGGCGAAAGAAGGCACTGATACGAGAACCATCACCAAAAGCATGGTGCTCTTCACTATTGACCTCCGAAACCTGAGACTGTAAGTGCATCGATCGGCTTCATGACTTCACCTGGGGGCTTCTACGTCAAGCAATGCACATGGTTTTGGCAGGCTAGGTCACGTCAGAATTGTGATGGAGGTGTGAAGGATCAAAGAAAGGCGCAGGCGAGCGCTTCTTGAAGGGAATGAGAACTCACTAAACACAGGCCATGGACTCAGGCCAGGCAGGTTCATCGTGAGAACTAGGGCAGAGAAAGGTGGCTTTTACTTTCTTGTGTAGTTATTTTCGAAAGTCCGGATCTTCTGCGCTTTTTATGACTGTCTATTCCCCGATTTCTGTCACAAATTGTTGGATTCGATTTAACCCTTCTCGGAGGTGCTTCTTGGGTAGTCCGTAGCTGATTCTAATGAACCTGTCGATGCCGAAATGATCTCCGGGCACAACTAGTACGCTTTTGTCTTTGACTAGTCTTTCGGCAAAGTGTGTCGAATTTACATCGAGTCTATAGCTAAGGAATGCAATGGCAGCAGCTTGCGGTGGCACAAGGCGAAAAGTACCGTTCTGATTCTCTGTCCATTTCTTCAAGATAGGAAAACCTTGGCGAATATAGTCTCGTGTGCGCTGAATAATCCGAGGGCGGACACTGCAAGAAAGGGCCAATGCCGCTAACTTGTTTGAGAATATCGATGTGCTCAGGGTTGTGTATTCGTGCCGTCTCCAGATGCTGTCGATGGTTTTGGTAGGCCCGACAGCCCAACCCACACGAAGTCCCGGCAAACCGTAGGCTTTGCTCATGCTGCCCGTGACCACGACCTTGTCGTAGCGACCGAAGAAGGATGGAGTCTCTTCATCACTAAGTCGCTCGGCACCGCTGTATACCTCATCCGCAAGAATCCAGGCACCTATACTATCGGCGGCTCTGATAACGGCATCCATCTCCTCAGAGGTAAGTATGTGTCCGGTAGGATTGCTGGGATTGCAGATTGCGATCAGCTTGGTTTTGGGCGTGACCGCATGCTTCAGCTCGTCCAAATCAACCAGCCAGTCATTGTCCTCGCGAAGATGAAAGACATTCATCTTCAGGCCATGA
>JAAESQ010001165.1 GCA_024229275.1 bacterium
ATCCAGGCATGGTCCATCTCACGCCTCAGAACGAAGAACGACACGAGCGTGAGCGCGCCAACATCGTTGCACTTTGGGATCGGCAAGGTCCGGCGCGCTTCATGCTGCCTTTAAATCCACCGCTCAAGAACTCCGCTAAGGGCAAGAACTTCGGTTCGAGGCGAGTCTTCAACAACGAATCCCGCAGCCCTCACAGCGGCATCGACTACTCCGCCAGAAAAGGCACGTCGATACTCAGTGCCGAGACCGGCACCGTCGCTCTTGCTGAGAACCACTACTTTGCAGGCAACAGCGTCTTCATTGATCACGGTGGTGGACTCATCACGATGTACTTTCATCTCGACAAGATCCTGGTCCGACACGGCGACACAGTCGATCGCGGCCAGGCTATAGGCACCGTCGGTTCGACCGGACGAGCAACCGGTCCTCACCTTCACTTCGGTATTCGGTGGAACGGCGCACGGGTCGATCCTGCAGTGCTTCTAGGCGCCACTAACAACGTTCCCTCGATTCCGTAGAACTACCCGAAAAGCAGTTTGTTGGTGTGCTTGTGAAAGTGTTAGACTTGCCGCGGGTGTCTGCCCATACCGAGAAAACCTGCGATGACACGACTGATACGCAAGCTCCTGCAGACGCCAAGTCCTGAACTTGAGGAGGGGTGAATGAGCAAACCGCGCTACTACTTTAACGAAGGAAACACCAAGGCCGACCTCGATTTCACAAACCTGGGCTTTGACTACTTTCCCTGCCCCTACCGATTCGAGGCGATCTACGAGTACGGTGTGTGGCGCGCGCGTGGCCTTGTCGAAAACAACCAGCTCGAGCTGCCGGAAGGTAGCCAGTGTGTTCACTACGGCCAACAGCTCTTCGAGGGCATGAAGGCCAATACCGGCAAAGACGGCAACGTCTACGCCTTCCGCCCTTACGAGAACGCTAAGAGAATGGCCGAGGGCGCTCGCTACCTTCAGGGTGCAGCCGTTCCCGAAGAACTCTTCGTGCTCGGCATCGAGGAAGCGATCGCTGCGAACTTGCCTTTCGTGCCTCCCTACGGAAGCGGCGCGGCTATGTACATGCGCCCGTTTTGGATGGGAATCGACGACAACATCGGTGTCAAGCCTGCCCGGAAATACCTCTATCGCGTTTTTGTCTGCCCGGTCGGCCCCTACTTCAAGGGCGGCTTCGGCAAGGATGTCGGTCAGCAGTTCATGGTCGGAGCCTACGACCGTGCAGCACCACTTGGCACCGGCCATATCAAAGCCGGCGGAAACTACGCCAGCTCCTTCAAACCGGGTTGTGAAGCTAAAGCAGCCGGCTTCGCCGAGGCCCTCTATCTCGACCCGACCAATCGCCGCTACATCGAGGAGATCGGCGCTGCCAATTTCCTCGGATTCAAGGGCGACACCCTGATCACGCCGGACTCGCATACGGTTCTGCCTTCGATCACGCGCGACTCTCTGATGTTCCTCGCACACAAGATGTTCGACTGGCCGACCGAGTGCCGCAAGATCCCACTCGAGGAACTCGCCGAACTCGACGCCGCCGCCTGCTGTGGCACAGCTGCCGTTATTACATGGATCAAGCGTATCGTTGACGGTACCCAGGAGTGGACTTTCGAGTTCGACGAACGCTGGCAGAAGCTCTATGACACACTTATCGGAATCCAGAACGGCGACCTCGAAGATCCCTTCCACTGGCGCCACGAGATTCCGACGTAGGCAGAGGAGCTGCGCTCCTCTCCGGCCATACGGGGCGGACGGGACGAACTGCCATACAGATCAACGGCAAGTGTGCATCGTTTCATCGCTGTAGCTCCGTCCAGGCGCGCAGTTCAACCGAAATGCGCGTGAGGATTTGAAACACGAAGAACGCTAGGCTCACGAAGACGACACAAAAGAAAAGAAATCGAAGAGGCGGTTCCTCGGAAAGTAAAGGCCATGCAAGAACCTTGCATGGCACCATGTTCGTGTCATCTTGAGCGCAGCGAAGCGGAGTCGAAAGATCTCCCCTTCAAATCAGCAATATGCTGGCTGCTGTTCGTCGCCAGATTGCTAAACCTCAACGGGAGATTCTTCGTCGCTTTGCTCCTCTGAATGACATCACTGAGAGTTTTGCAAAAGGCTCACGTTTCTGGTTTGCCCACGACTTCAGCTGCTGCACCAGCTACACCCAAAGTCTTCTGAACGATTTGATGTGATCATCTATAGGCGTTGCAGGATGATCTGCTGTTCGTCGCTGAAACCTGAGGTTGTTTCTGCCCCTGGCGCTGAATGCTGTAGCTGACACTGTCTCTGTCTCTGTCTCTGAACACTGACCCAGCCCCCGCATTCAAAGGCTTTCTCGGCCGTAGTCTCTCTCCACTGGAATGAGTATCTGTTAGGGTAGCGATCAAGATTCTCCCAGATGGAGAGGCACCCTCATGCTTAGAATTCAGTTTTCAAAACTCATCCCAATGACCCTTGCAGCGATCGCCATGCTACTGGTCTCCCCCTCTTTGATTGCGGAGGAGTTGGCTATTTGGACGGACGTCTCTGAGGAATCGATACCTAGTCCCGGCGAGAGGTTGATTGTTCCTGACCATTATCGACTGGTCGCTCTTGATCCCGAAGCACTCGAAGCCGTGTTGCGGATTACGCCTCTCGAAGGGAGCAACAACGCTTCGGTCGAAACGATCACCTTGGCCCTTCCGCTTCC
>JAAESQ010001166.1 GCA_024229275.1 bacterium
GAGCCCCGGATTTGTCTTCCGGCTTAGACAAACCTACAACCGGGAGGAAACAGGCACGATGGAGTTGAATATGATGGCTTATGGGTCTGCGCAGTACGGTTTTCGGCAGGACGGGTACAGCGATGAGGAAGTCACGATTCAGATCTACGCCCCCCTCTCAGATAGAGCGATGACAACAGTGGATCATCCGAACAGAACATATTACCGGAGGGCACTTGCCGACGATGAGCTTGCAGAGCTCGAGAACATGGATCCGAAAGAGGCCGTTAGGGAATTCCTTTCAGCCGAGTACACAAAGCTGGGTCGCAAGACCATAGAAGGTATCGAGGCCGAAGGCATCGAAATCGACCGTCCGTCAGAGTCCAGGGTAAATTCTCAGGTCGTTATACAGTTGTGGGTCGCAGTTGATACAGGCTTACCGGTCCTGGTTGAGGTGGACACGGTGGGCAAAGATGGGACGCTGGAGGTTCACTCAGTCCAGGACAATTTCCAGTGGAACGTCGAGTTAGATGCGAGCGAGTTCGAGCCCAACATCCCGGAAGATTACACGCAGATGGAGCTGGAAATCGACGCCGATGGCATGGCGTCATCCAAGACAACGGTGAAATACGATTCTAAAGAGGTAGTAGGAGC
>JAAESQ010001167.1 GCA_024229275.1 bacterium
GAAGCAGCCAGCAGGTAGCTGTTGGTGAAGGCGGGACATGCACCCGCAGACTACGAATATTCGACCCAAACACGCGATGTTTACCGCTTTGGTTTCGAGTCCGCGGGTGCGCTTGAGTTCGTCAACGAATACTCAGGGCTAGCCGTGGCGCCGGCTGCTATATTGGCTTCGCAGAACTCAAGCACGCATGTCCCTAGAAGAGGAATGTATCACTTTTGGGAGCCGTATGATGAGCACACTTGCCAGTTTCGAGTTCACCGCCTACATCGGCATTGATTGGTCGGATACCAAGCACGACATCTGTATTCAACCTGCTGGCGGCAACGAGCGCGAGTTCGACCGCATTGCCCACCAACCAAAAGAAATCGAGCAGTGGGCCTACGCGATGTACCAACGCTTCGGCGGTCCCATCGCTGTGGTACTGGAGCTGTCGAAGGGACCGATCGTTTCCGCGTTACAATGTTACGATTTCTTTGTACTGTTTCCGGTCAATCCCTCGATGCTGGCGAAGTATCGTGAAGCGTTTAAGCCTTCGCGTGCCAAGGATGATCCCACCGACGCCGAGCTGGCCGTGGACCTGGTCTTGCGTCACCCCGAGCGCTTCCGAGCGCTACAGCCACAAAGTATCGAGATGCGCACCCTGGTGCATCTGGTTGAGAAACGTCGTCGTCTCGTTGAAGATCGGCGGCGATTCTCTAATCGCCTTATCAGCGCCCTGAAGGCGTATTTTCCCCAAGCCGTTGAATGGTTTAGCCACAAGGAGACCTTCGTCTTCTGTGCCTTCATCACCCGCTGGCCAACCCTCAAACAGGTCAAACGGGCCAGGCGCAGCACCCTCGAGCGCTTCTTCCGCGAACACAATGTCCGGCGTCCTCTCATCGTAGAGGCACGCATTCAGGCCATCAAGGCGGCTACCCCACTGACCGACGACCCCGCCGTCATTGAACCTTACTCCCTGGAGGTCCTCGCGCTTGCCGAACAGCTGCGCACCGTCCTCCAGGTCGTCCAACGCTTCGATGAAGCCATCGCCGCGCTCGCGCCATTGCTCCCCGACCACGAGGTGTTCTCTTCCTTGCCAGGTGCGGGTCCTGTCTTCACGCCGCGCCTTGTCGCCGCTTTCGGCGAGGATCGCGAGCGCTTCCAAAGTGCCGCCGAGGTACAACGCTACGCAGGTATTGCACCGGTCACCGAGCGTAGCGGTAAAACCTCCTGGGTCCACTGGCGATGGGCGTGTCCCAACTTTGTTCGACAGACCTTCGTCGAATGGGCTGAAAAAACAGTTCATCGCTCATTCTGGGCCGGCGTCTACTATCAACAGCAGCGCAGTAAAGGTGCCTCTCACCATACCGCTGTGCGCGCCCTCGCTTTTAAGTGGATACGCATACTGTACCGGTGTTGGCAATCACGATCGCCTTACAACGAATCTCGCTACTTGAAGGCGCTGCAACGCCGAGGCTCTAGCTTGGTACCACAAGAATCTGCTTGACTGAACGACTCAGGGCGTGAAGCTGCCATTTGATTGGGCTTTGGAATGCCCTAAAGATTCATCGTCTCGATTTCCAAACAGCCC
>JAAESQ010001168.1 GCA_024229275.1 bacterium
CACGGATTCCGTAATACTGGTAGTACCCTCGCAGCTTGGCATTCAGCTTCGCGAAGAGCACCGCCTTCGGTAGTCTACAGTGCTTGCGACACCAATCCTGGAAGCTCGCCAGGGAGGCACGGTATTTCTTGCGTGCCGTTCGGCGCTTGATCGCCGGCTTGCCCCAGCGACCGCGTCCCCAACGAAACTCGAATCCCAGGAACTCGAAGGTGCCGCTAGCTTTCCAGCGCTCCGGAGTGAACCGGATCAGGTGCGTTTTCTCCGCTGCAACCTCCAATCCGAACTTCTCCAACCGATGTTCAAGCACGTTATAAAATCGCTCGGCATCGGCTTGCAGCTCGAAGGCGCAGACGAAGTCGTCCGCGTACCGACACAGGTGCGCCGCCCCTTGGCAGTGCTCCTTGACGATCTCCTCAAACCATACATCCAGGGCATAATGGAGGTAGATGTTGGCGAGTATCGGTGAAACGCTCCCGCCTTGCGGTGAGCCCCGCTCCGGGTAGTTCACCACGCCATCCGGCTCCAGTATGCCGGCCTTCAACCATTTGCGTATGAGCCTCAGGAAGGCTTTGTCGTCTATCCGCAGCGCCAACAGCTCGATCAGTTTCTCATGATCGAGCTGTTGGCGCTGAGGATTGTTACGTCCCGCGCTCTCTCAGGGGAAGCGTTCCGGCCTATCTGGGGTGAGACGCAGGAAGGCGTCCCGCGCAGATCGAGGAGGATTACGCTCTTCGACCTGCGTGG
>JAAESQ010001169.1 GCA_024229275.1 bacterium
CCCACAACCACTTGGAAAACCCTTCGGGTTTCCCACAGTCTCCACAGCTACGACTACGACGGGCTATTCTTGGTCTCCACTATTCGGGCCAGGTCCATATCCGAATCCTGAGCACTAGAGCCGGTGTGTCAGCAGCACTCGCCGGCATTCTCGTATTTGCTTTGACCTCATGCACAACTCCAGATCCACGCGCAGCGGAGATTGATCGCCTTGCCAGATCTCTTCATGATGCAGGAGAGTTCGACGGTGTCATCCTCGTGGCAGAAGCCGGCAAGGTCATCTACAGGGAGACATTCGGCACGTCAGACTGCGAGAGTGGCGAAGAACATTCGCCCAACACCATCTTCGATCTTGCGTCCATCACGAAGCCATTCACAGCTACTGCAGTGCTCATGCTCGTGGAAGAGGGCAAGGTCGACCTTCATTCACCGGTGCAAACGTACCTTCCCGATGTCCCCTATCTTGAAGTCACTGTCGAGCACCTGCTCACCCACACCTCCGGCCTCCCGAACTACGTGCACAACCCGCAGTTTCTCTCCTACTTGAAGGAACTTGACGAAGGCGTCGCGCTCAGCCGGGAACTCATTCAGTGGCTCGCAGATGTCAAACCCGAACTCGACTTCACACCCGGCGAGGATCGTCGCTACTCGAATACCGGTTTCGTCCTCCTCGGCTGCGTCGTTGACGCAGTATCCGGCCTGAGCTACGAAGAGTTCCTCCAGACCAGAATCTTCAGTTCGCTAGGGATGCAGCGGACCTTTGTCTGGACAGATCCTCATGGGAAACCTCCGGCCGAACGGTGGTCTCACGGGCACGAGCGTTCGCTTGACCGCACAACTCGAACGCCTTATGACAGCTCCGGCCATAGCTCTCAGCTCGGCGGCATCCGCGGTGCCAACGGGGTATTTTCCACCGTCGACGACCTCTTCATTTTTGACCAGGCCCTCTACACTGACAAACTGATCAGTCCCGACCTGCTGGCCAAGGCATTTCGGCGATTCCGTTTGGCAGACGGCACCGAGGAGCCTTACGGCTACGGGTGGATCAACCGCGCAGAGGTCGAGGAATCCCAACTCATATGGCACGGCGGGCAGGGCGGTGGGTATTTAACGAGCTTTCACAGAGATCTCGAGAGCCTCAACACCGTAATCGTCCTGTCAAATAGCTCGACCTATCACCTCACTATCGATGAGTTCGCAGATGCCATCCTCGACATTCTCCACGATCGAAACTATCAAGAACCGCGCATTCCAATCTCCCATCCCATTGCCGAGATCACATTCGCAAAGGGCGCAGACGCAGCAGTAGCTCTCTATCAACGGTTCAAAGCTGATGCACAGGACGAGTACTTCTTCAACGAATACGAACTCAACGTCTTTGGCTATCGCCTGATGTGGGAGGACTATCCAACGGAGGCGGTGACTATTCTCAAACTCAATGCCCAGGAGTATCCAGATTCAGCAAATGTCTACGACTGTCTCGGCGACGCGTACGCCAAAGTTGGAGACTCACAGCTGGCCGTCGCGAGCTACCAAAAGGCCCTGGAGCTTGATCCGACTCTCGAGCACACGCGCCGCAAGCTGAGTGAAATCGCTCCAGACCGTGTCCTAGAGGGGAATCTCCTCGGCGCTGGGGGCACAGACTGAAGTCTGCGCCTACTCGGAAGACAAATCGGTCACGCAGTCCGAGTTGTAGGCTTAGGCTTAAGGGGCCTGTGAAAAAGTCATAGCGGATATTCCCGCGATTTGATACAATAAGTCATGCAAATACATAGAGTTAAGTGGATTTCAGATGCTCGGTGACGAGAAGAGATTTGACACCGATGAGCTCTTCCACTATTTCAATCTTGAGGAGCTGATCCCACCGGATCATCTGCTTCGCAGAGTGGACGCGGTGTTGGATACATCGTGGGTCCGCGACGAGGTGGCTGAGCTGTATTCGGACCGAGGGAGACCCTCGTGGGATCCCGAGGTCATACTCAGGATGATCCTTCTGGGGTATTTGTACGACCTGTCAGAAGTGCGGCTCGTTGATGAATTGCGAATGCATATGGGGTATCGGTGGTTCTGCCGTCTCCAACCTTCGGACCCAGTACCGGATCGCACCACGCTAGTGAAGCTTCGGAACGAAAAATGGAAAAGCGACATCTGGTGGACGTTGCTGACCAAGACAGTCCAGCAGTGTGCGGAAGCAGGGCTGATATCTGGAAGGCACGTCAGTATCGACGGCACGAAAATCAAGGCGAATGCATCGTGGGCAAGTCTTGAGCCCATCGACCCGCCAGCTTCGCTCAAAGATTACTTGCTCAAGAAAGCAGGGTGGGAACGCTTCATCCCGGAGGAACACGAGAAGAAGGACGAAGCACCTCGCGATGATGACGATGATCCAACTCCTCGCGGTGGTGTCGATTTCAAAGGTAAGTCTTTGAAGAACGACAAGTACCGCTCGAAATCTGATCCGGATGCAAGGCTCTACAGGAAGAACGATGGTGAGGGCGCGGGACTGGCTTACATCGGCAACTTCTGCATCGATACCAAGTCACGAGTAGTGCTGGGTGCGGAAGCAAGTCCCTGAAGGACATCTGGAGAGTGGGTAGCCGGGGCGCACTTGATCGATGAGGTGAAATGGGTTCTTGGCAAGTATCC
>JAAESQ010001170.1 GCA_024229275.1 bacterium
CGGAGCAAGCCGCCAGGCTTGCGATGCAGGGGGCGGCGAGCCTGCGAGTGGGGAGGAGGCGTGGGAGCTGCCGAGGACGGTGAGATTGCGAGTGCCGAGGGTGCGTAGAGTGCTGCGAGGCGTAGAGTGCTGCGAGTGCTGTGGACAGCCAGGGGAGCCCGCCGGACTGAACGCGGTCATCCGGCTTCCGGATCCCGCGGTCTGGCCGTGACGGGCTCTCCTGGCTGCCTCAGCGCGAAGACAGCACCGAGCCGAAGACAGCACCGAGCCCCGAAGGACACGAAGACAATCCACCGCCGATGGACAGCCCCAGCCCCGACCACACGAAGACAGGGCCGCCGCCCCCTGCATCGCAAGCCTGGCGGCTTGCTCCGTTCCGTTCGAACGCAGACAACATTTTTGATAATGACCTAAAGACTCAAGAACTTGTTCAAGTGTTTTGAATCTGTTGTCTGCCACCGAATTACTTTACAGAGAGAATTGACTGGTTCAAGTGATTCGACTGTTCTGCTCACAACTCCGGATCATGCCCAGGGCGTTGACTGTCTGCCTCATCCACGTTTGACCAGGCTAAAACTACGACTCAACTCTATCGGGTCTTTTCCCCTGTGACACTAAGAGAATTCATTCCTCCGATCGTTGACCGGCAGATCAGCTCTCTCCCGATCGTGTCATTACTCCATACAGATCATCACACCGACATCACGACAATTCACTCGACATCACCAGCTCCGATCTCTCCCGCTGCGTCCTCTGCCC
>JAAESQ010001171.1 GCA_024229275.1 bacterium
CAGAGTCAGAAAACAGCAGACAGCAGCAGGGGCCGGATCCATCACCACCCTGTTGAACCTGTTTGCAGCTTGAAGTGTAGGCGCGTGACTTTCACGCGCCCCCAGCGACCACGGATATGAGGCATACGTGGAGTGAGGAGTTCCTAGGGACTCATGTGGACTGGAGGCAGTAACAGATACGGTGTCTGAGGCGCCCATTGCGGACGCTGTCCTCTGATCCGGTCCCCGTGAATTGTCGCTGCTGTCTGCCGCTGAGGCTGGCTCCTGACGCTGTCTACTGTCGCCGATGCTGCTCCTTCGTTCTGCCGGTACAGCGACGGCGACAAGAGACCGAGACAGCTCTGGAGACAGGACTGTTTCGCGTTCCAGAGTCCGCACCTATCGAATGACACCGATGGATGCAAGCACTCCCGACGGGCATCGTCATCGCCATCGAATATGGCGCTGAGGTGGTGTGAACAGATACAGAGGGCAGAGACAGATGCAGGATTCAGAGTCAGAAAACAGCAGACAGTGACAGAAATCAGCGTCAGATAGCAGACACTGGTACTACGCCGACGATAGCAACAGGATGCCGTAGTGCGCTTCAACATGGTCACTCCGGGTCGTTCAAGAGTGTGTGAATAGTCGTTGAGTCGCCCGGAGTCAAGGGCAGACCGGCGTAGGAACGCCGGTCGTTCCGACCCTTGACACCGGCCGCCCCACCGACTTGTGGGAGATGCATGAACGACCAGGAGGTGACCATGCATCAGACGCTCCCGAACAATCACCTGATAGTTACATCGAAAGCACTCGAGGCAGCGGGTATTACGATCTCGTTGGTAAAGAAGGTTCCCGCGCCGCTGAAGAGCCTTGCCGATCAGGCACTCCGGGCGGCAGCATCTGTGCCGGCAAATCTGGCAGAAGGCCACGGACGGTCTGGACGTGACCGCCTATACCACTGGCGCATCGCATACGGATCGGCGAACGAAGCTGATGTCTTCCTTCGTTTGCTTGTGACTGCTGGTGCAATAGAACGGAAGCCTGCCGAGACCGCATTGGATCTCTTTGATCAAGTGCGTGCAATGACGTGGTGTCTGTTGCATCCGAAGCTGTGATCGTGACAGGGACAGGGCTGTCTCGCGTTCCAGAGTCCTTACCTATCGAATGATACCGATGGATGCAAGCACTCTCGACGCGCCTCGCCATCGCCATCGTCATCGCCATCGAATATGGCGCAGAGTTGGTGCGAACAGATTGAGAAGGCAGAGACAGATTCAGATACAGCAACAGCAACAGAATCAGATACCAGCGACAGCCTTCATGTGTCCACCAAACCGGGGCAGTTCCAATAGTTTGCTGCCACGGTCACCGAACCCTGATTTTCCACACCACTGACCACTGGATCTAGTGTCTAGTTTTCATCCCTGATGTCCTCGCTAGTCGACAGGCCGAGGCGGGAAAGGAGGCGAGGGAGAGTCAGTCCCTGGACACCGATTGAGAAGATAACCAGGCCATAGGTCATGACGAGAATCAGTTCGCGGGTCGCAGCATGCTCAGGTCCCAGTTGCGATGCAAGTCCG
>JAAESQ010001172.1 GCA_024229275.1 bacterium
AGGGCCTCGACGAGGCCGGCCTCGCCCGCGTCCGCCGCGAGGCCCAGGCCATGGGTCGGCTCGGCGACCACCCACACATCGTGACCGTTTTCGATGTCGGCCAGGAAGATGCCCGGCTGTTCATCGTCTGCCAGCACATGGCCGGCGGCGACGTGGAGCGAAGGATCCGCGAGGCCCCGGAGCAGCGCATGGCCATGGATGAGGCGCTGCGCATGTTGGTAAGTCCAACCACCTGGACAGGCGCCTAAGTCTACGCCCCACATACCTGGAGCCAGACGCTCGTCCCACTCATCACGAGGGATGAATACGTGGAATGCTTCTTCTAGCTTCAATGTAGAACGGCTTGGTGCATCAGAAGGGAACTTCAAACGAGGAATGCCCATGAAGAACTGCGAGTTGTTGGTTGGGTAAGAGTAACCAACAAAGCAGTGACCAGGCGCGATGAAGCACAAGTGAAGCACAGGCTTCTTCGCGTTGTCCTTCGCTGTCATCAAACCTTTACCTCGCATTGCTTGACGCATTGGCACAGTAAACTTACGACAGAACTTCAGTAGCTCTTTTGCTTCGTTAGTATCCGGTGTTTCGATACGAATATCACCACAGCGAGGGAAGCCTTCTTTCTCAGAAAGCGCCTCAAGAATTGGA
>JAAESQ010001173.1 GCA_024229275.1 bacterium
ACCGAGTACTGGGGCCTTGGCGGGGATTCCGAGCTTCTCACGCCAAAGACTCCCGTCCGAGTCGGTATTGAAGCGATCCTCGAGAGGGACGGGCAATGCCTCATGAGGGAAGTGTCCATGAAGAGTCTTGAGTGAGCCCTTCATTCGCGAGTGCGCCAGCAGTGCGCCTGAGATAGGGCGAGCCAACCAACGGTGCCATGCATCCGATCTGAAGTGGCTCGGGTTGCGGAAGGATCGAATTAGCGGTGTAACTTTTCCGACCCGAGAGAGGACCGTCATTGTGTGGTCGTGCTGCAGATGGGTGATGACGACAGAGGCATTGGCTGCGAAGTGGCGAATCGTACGGAGTGCTCGGATGAAATCGACGGGAGAACGCTCTTTGGAAAGTGCGGCATGTGCCCATCGCTCACTCTTGAGGCGCTCTTCGAGATTGTCGCCAGAGTTGAAGAGCAGTTCGGCATCAACACTAACTTCACGCAATGCGCGACAGCAGTGCTCCGCTACCGCACCAGCGCCGCTGTAGCGTGCGGCCGAGACGATGAAGAGGGGACGCATGGGATTGAGGATAGCGTAGAAGAAAACGAAAAATGAAAAGTGAATAGTGAAAAGTGCGAGAAGTAAGGCATCGGGTCACGGATCGCGAGTGCTGCTGCGAGAAGTTTCGGTGAAGCTAAGGACGATAGCGCAGAGAGAAGGGCGCGATTAGCGGCGCGTGCCTGGCTCTGGTTTTTCAAGAGATCCAAACCTCGCAACCTTCGGACGCCCTGTATTCTTAAAAAACCGTGCCTGGCACTGCACGGGAGGCGCGCAAAAACACGATGACGATGAGGATGACGATGAGGATAGGAGGGCCCTACGAGACCTCATTGTCTTCAATACGTATACTCCTCAAATGTACCCGATCACTGTCACGATCATTGCCTGCGACGAGGAGCAGCGTATCGCCGCTGCGATTGCCTCCGCCCAATGGGCAGATGAGATTCTCGTTCTGGATTCCGG
>JAAESQ010001174.1 GCA_024229275.1 bacterium
ATCATCGGCGCATTGTGTGCGTCGGCACTACGACCGTGCGGGCATTGGAAGGCGGACTCGCATTAGGTGAAGGCCACTTGCTGGCTGGCGACGCGTCAACCAATATCTTCATTACCCCCGGATACAAGTTCCGCGGAGCGGGTGCGTTGCTCACCAACTTCCACCTTCCACAGTCGACATTGGTGATGATGGTGAGCGCTTTGGCAGGACGAGAGAGGATTGTTGGGGCATACGAAGAGGCGGTTAGGAAGAAATATCGCTTCTACTCCTTTGGCGACGCGATGCTTATTGTGTAGGGGATCGAGTTGAAGATGGCAGGGGCAGCGGCAGTGACAGAGGCAGAGGCAGAGGCAGAGACAGGATCAGATTCAGAAACAGATACAGATACAGATACAGAAACAGAGTCAGAGGCTGAGGCAGCAGCTAGGCCAGGCGCTGCGACCGCATGATCATATGGCGTGCGGTTCCAATCAGGAACCGAAGATGGCTCCGATGACCAGAATGGCGACAAACACCAGAATCGCTGCACCAAGGACTGCCAGGAAGATTTCGAACGGAGAGTAGCGGGCTTTTCGTTGGGTTGTGCGACTGCTGGACCCTTTGTTCTTTCGGCGGTGTTTGCGTTTCTTGCCCATTGAAGTCCTCCAGCAAACGGAGTGTACCTGTTCCTGCCTTTTTGACGTTTCGCGAATGTAACATCTGGCGGGATTCTACTCGGCGCCGAATTAGCATCCGAATATCAATTCATTGTTAAACAGTGAAGGGTAGCTCTTGAGGTGTGGTGGTAGGCGACGACCCCGGGGTCCCTGTAACCCGAGGAAGTCTTTTGAGGTAGGCCAATAGATTGGCTATTGGGGCAGGTTTCTGTGGACAGGAGCGGCCGAGCCGCCCGTGCAAGGTGGGACCAGTTCCAGATCTCGAAGCCTTCCGGACTCCCTCGCCTTGAAGCGAGCAGGGGTGAGAACCATCACCAGCATCACGATATAGCTGTAAAGCAATTCTTATGCCAGAGTGATCACTGAGAACCGATACTGGTTTCGCTCCGTTTGACACGATAGGATGTCATATTGTCCTATTCTCGAAACAAGGGCTAGCAGAAACGATACGGAGGGACGAGGCATGAACGACGGACTCGAACAGGCAAAGGGGAAGCGCAATTTCCTCGAGCGCCTCGTGGACATGATTCCTGGGTTTCGCAGCTTTCAGGAACGTGAAACCCGGCGCGAAGTCGATAAGATTCAGCGAGACTGGCTTGCCGATCAGGTCGATCGCGTCAGAGGAGAGCTGCAGAGAAAAATCAGAGACTGGTCACGGTCGGGGAATCTGGCAAATCTCGATCTCGCATCGAGTTTAGAAAAGCTCCTCGATCGACTCGCGAATCGGATTCGCCATGCTGATTACGGCTACACCGGAGTTTTTGACGCAGTGAAGATCCAAGAGGATGAGCTGGAGCGTCTCTACCAGTTCGACCTTGCCTTGATCGCTCAGGTCGAGGGCTTGCAGCAGCAAGTTGAGACTCTTCCAAGAACGGCCGCTGAAACCGAGCTGAGAAGTGTTCTGGATGCCGCGGAGAATGCAGACCGTGTATTCGACGAGCGTGCGTCCGTCTTCGAGGCGGTGACGCAGAAGGGAGCACGCTGATGCCGCTCAAACTAGAGGTTCTTGAGCATTTCGACAATACCGGCGAGGAAATCGTCTACCGGATGCCGCCTGAGGGCAGTGCTGAGATCAAGCTCGGCGCACAGCTCGTCGTCCATGAAACCCAGGAAGCGGTGCTGTATCGGGATGGTAAAGCACTGGATGTCTTCGGGCCTGGCCGTCACACGCTGACAACCCAGAACATCCCTCTCCTCGGCAAACTCATCGGTGCTCCGTTTGACGGCAAAAGCCCCTTTAGGGTGTCAGTAGTCTTCATCAATAAGAAGACGTTCCTCGACCAGAAGTGGGGAACGAGAGAGCCGGTGGTCTTCCGCGACTCAGAACTCGGGATGGTGCGACTCCGGGCCTTTGGTATCTATGCCTACCGGATTGCCGACTCGCAGCTCTTCGTCAACACAATCGTCGGCTCACAGGGTGTTTACGACACAGACCGGTTGAAGGATTTCTACCGTGACGTGATTGTATCTCGTCTCAATGATCTCTTAGGCGAAACGCTTAAGACGATTTTTGACCTGGCCCGTTACTACGATGAGCTCGGCGCCGCAGCCAAGGCGCGCATGGCTGAGGACTTTTCCAAGTACGGCATTGATCTCACCGACTTCTACGTCAACTCGATCACTCCTCCTGACGAGGTTCAGGAGAAGATCGACGAGCGCGCGGCCATGGGCGCCATCGGCGACATGAACACCTACATGCAGTTTAAGGCGGCGCAGGCGGTCGAGGAGGCCGCACAGGGCGGCGGCGAAGGCGGAGGCGCGGCCGGGTCAGGCATGGGCCTTGGACTCGGCGCCGGATTCGGTGCCATGATGCCTGGGATGATCTCGCAGGCGATGGCGCAGGGTCAACAGCAGGGTGGGGGAACTCCGCCAGCTGGAGGTGGCGCTCCGGCTGCGGGCGCAGCGGCTGCGGGCGGCGCAGTTGCGACAGCCGGCGGCTTCTGTTCCGAGTGTGGCGCTGGTCTGCCGGCAGGTGCAAAGTTCTGCCCGGGCTGTGGTGTCAAACAGGAAAACAGCGGCTGCGCGGGCTGTGGTCAACCTGTCCCAGAGGGCGCGAAGTTCTGTCCCAACTGCGGTGCTAAATCGGAAGGTTGATCGGTGGAGATCCGCTGCACACAGTGCGGTGCGGAACTCTCCGTTGCCTCCGATGAACGACTGATCGAGTGCTCCTTCTGCTCGACGGCGCTAGTCGTCGACGCGGAAGGGGCGATGTTCCACGAAGTCATGGCGGCAACGGTCACCGCGAATGCTGTGCCGGCTCACCTAAGACGCTTCTTGGGCGGCCGCGACACCGTTGCCGGACTCGACCGTGAAGCGCGACTAGAGCGACCCGTTCTACAGTATTTTCCGTTCTGGGCCTTCACCTTCGACAGCGGCAAGGGCGACAAGGTTTTGCTCCAACCCGCTGCGCCGTCGTCACTGCAGGGACTTCAAGGCCTGGCCCTGCCGGCGGGCAAGGTTCAGAAGATGGATCCATCTCTGACCGGCGACGCCGTGGTCATCGATCCCGAGGTGCCGGCATCCACAGCGCGTGATTGGCTCACCAATCGGCACGGCGAAGTCAGAGTGCGCAAAACAGTGCTCTATCACTTGCCGCTGTATCGAATGAAGTATGAATGGAAGGGCAAGACCTACCACGCTGCCGTCGATGGAGTGACCGGCAAGGTCTTCCCTGCCGATTTTCCGGCCAAAGCCGAGGCGCCATACATGGCAGTTGCTGTGCTGGCAATCATCGTCTTCGGTTTGGAAGGCCTGATCGTCTCTAACATCTTCCTCAAGTTTGCCCTGTATCTCGTGTCCGCCATACCGATCTTAGGCCTCGCCTGGTTGACGAGTCGGAAGGTGTGATGGTCAAACTCCCTCCCATCCCGGGCGCTGAGACGGGACCTGATTCGCCGGGTCCGGCACCGCCGCCGGTGCCTGCGGAGCCGGCGGTGCCAGAGGTCATCGAACCGACCAAGCGTCCCAAGAAGCTCATCGGGCTGACCTGTTCGTCATGTGGTGGGACGGTTGAAGTCCAGGAAGGCTGGACCAATGTCGCGTGCCAGTACTGCGAAACTCCTCTTGCTGTTGTTGGAGAAAGGGGTTTTGCTCGTCTGATGGTTCTGGATCGGATCGACCGGTCGAAGGCCAGCCGCATCGTACGGCAGTGGTTGAAGACCGGCTTCCGCAAAGAACCGGCGCTGAAGCGAGAGGCCAAGTACGAGGAGGCGTTTCTTGCTTTCTTTCCCTTCGTCCGAGCACGATTCGACCTGGTTGGTTGGATTCTCGGAGTGATCAAGAAGCGGCGCAAGCGTGGCGATCGATGGGAGACCGTTGAAAAACCTGTCGAACGACAGATCGAGAAACACGTTGATTTGACAATCCCCGGCGGTGAGATGGCCGAGTTCGGCGTGCACAAAGTGTCGCTGGCTGGCGACGAAATCCTGCCTGCTGATGAAGATTCCCTGCGCAAGCGTGGCATGCTCTTTCGACCGTATCGTGCGACTCGTGAGGCAGCGGGAGAGTTGATGGACAAGGCGTTAAAAGACGCCAACGAAAAGCACCAGCTGCATCGCACGACCTATCGCTGGCTTGCTGTCGTGCGCAGCCGGATTGCTCTCGTCTATTACCCGTTGTGGGTTTTCCGCTACAGCTTCCGAGGACGCACGTTCCAGGTTCTCGTCGATGCCGAGGATGGAACCATCGCCTACGGCAAGGCGCCTGGGAATCATCTTTACCGTGCATTTGCCCTCGTGTCGGCCTGTGCAGGGGCATGTTTCGTCGGAACCACCGTGCTGCAGCACGCTGGCGGCCTGCTGCGCTCCGAAAACGGTTTTGCAGCGCTCGGTGTCCTCGGCCTTATCCTCGCCGGCATGATCGGTTGGGGCTACTCACATTTTCGTCGTGGAGGAATCGTAGAAGAGGGGACAGGCCTTGCCGAAGGCGAAGAGGCCGAGTCCGCCGCCAATGCTCTCAAGCGTGTGCTGGACGAGCTGTGATGTCGATTCGACTCATTTCCCTCGATTGCACCTCGTGCGGCTCGGCACTGAAGGCCGGACCGCAGGACATCCTGTTCATCTGTGATCACTGTGGGGCGGGAGCGACACTCGGAGATGAAGGACTTGAGCGGGTCGAAAGCACCGCACTGATGCCGCGCAAGGGAAGACGCGCACAGGTCTGGCGAGCAGCGTGGGTTTTGGAAACAGAAGTCGTCGTCGATCAACGCGTGCGTGCCGATCGTCGCCCGACACCAGGGTGGTCCGGTTCGAGAACCTTCTGGATTCCGGCATTCTCACTGCCACTGAACTCGCTCACCAAGCTCGCCCGGGCACTCTCGACAGCCGCCGGAGAGTACGGCGAGGTCCCTCACGAGCCGATCCTCGGAGGTTCACTCTCGCTGGCAGATGCGCTGACCGTGGCGCGCCACCTCGTCGTCGGCGACGAAGTCCG
>JAAESQ010001175.1 GCA_024229275.1 bacterium
ACCCTGTCGGCTCTTGTGCAGTGACGTGCGTCATCGCTCGTCGGTCTCGTTTCCCTTTCGTTTGTGTACGACGTGAAGCGGATAAAACTCGTAGTAGTCGCGGTCATCGAACCACGCACAGCGGAAGTGGAAGAGCCGCATGCGCGCCAGGCGCGACAGCGCAAGCGCGTAGATCATGAGTTGCTCAATCGGTTTGGTGTGCTTTGCGTCCGGCTTGTAGTCAAGGATGTGCACCTGGCCGTTTCTGATCTGTACGATGTCGATGTGGCCGGTGTAGACGTCGCCTTGTTTGAAGGGGAGGGGAACATCGAAACTAAGCTGCTTGCGGAAGTGGTGCACATCTGCATGCTTGAGGACGATGGGTACTTCGACGGCGACCGTGGCCGAGTCGTTCACCAACATGAATTCCTGTAAGACTTCATGGCGGAGCTTGTTCTTTGCGACAGCTTGGAGTGCGAAGCGCGCACTCTCGACCGCGGCGTTGTCGTGCCGCTCGGTGATGCGCACGTTGCCGATCTCAAACACGTTCTTTGCTTGTGATGCTCGCGGGGTCTCCTTGAGGAAGAGTTCGTGCGGACAGCTCTCGGGGATTGAGTCGAGGTACGTCTGGAGGGGAACGAGCTGTTCGTTCTTCCGATGGGTGGTGAGGAGAAGATCGGTCTTCGTACGGTGGTACTTGAAGTCGTACACCTGTCCGTGCAAGAGTCGGTGCTCGAAGATTGCATGGTGTGCTGAACACTCGCTCCTGCGTGCAGCGTCTCGCAAACGGAGGAAGGGAAGATACGACGCGAACTCCTTGATCCAGTTTCGAGCGGTCGACGTCGGTATGCGTACGCCAAACTTTTTGCGAATGCCAGTGAGTACCTGGGGGAGGGGGTGGAGTCGGTTATACCGCGAGAGCGTCTCAACGATGACCCGCATCGGGTAGGTACGATGCTTCGTGGTGAGTGGCGTGAACCGGCGTTCGCAGAACGTGCAACGGAACAACTGCACCGATCCGTGCTTGGTGGTGCGAATGCCGTCTTTGGCAAAGTCGGTTCCTTCGCAGTATGGGCACACGACTGTGGGTTTGGTGGTGCGGCTCGGGGCGTGGTACGAGTGGCGCTGTGTCGGGGGAGTGGTATCCGGGGAAGTATTTTTCTTTGCTGAGCGGGTGTTGCGGGGATCAGTATTGCCGTATTTCAGTATTGCCGTGTTCGTGTGAGGCCCCCAGATACGCCAGGGCGTTGCAGTCCACGGGGAAGGGTCGTGCCATCCCCGCGGACTGCGCCGTGTTGTGGCGCAGCCGGGGCTCTGTTATCCGCACACTAACGGTGAAATGGGGGCCGACTGAAACAACCAGCTTAAATCCTACCCGACGCATCCCGCGCCGGGGCAGTTGTTTGGCCTACTAGCACCGAGACGCAGGGTAAACGTAACCCTCTACGCGAACACGTTGCATACCCTTGGTTTTCTTTTGGTCAACAATGCCCTTATTCGAAGCCACAGTGGCGTTGTCCGATCGCTTGCCATACCAGTACAGCCACAGCGGTACGGTACCCGGCCTTTTATTTTTGTAAACATATCCTTCGACGCGGACGTACTTGTAAGATCCTGCGTTTTCTTGTTCTTGTCGACTTCTGGAGTTGGCTACAGTGACGTTATCTTTCCTCTTGTTGCTCCAATACAGCACGAGAGGGATGGCCCCTTTCACTTTTCGGTCAAAGACACATCCCTCAACTCGCAAGTACCGATACCTTTTGTGTTGACTTGTGCTCGCCTGCATGCCTCTGTCCCGCACGTGACATTATCTCCTCTATTCTTGCTCCAATACATTTCCAATGGGACAAGATCTGCCGCGGATGCGGCCCCCGGTGCTGCTAGCGATACTGCAGTAACGGTGCCAAGAATAAATAGTGGAACTCGGAATAGTTGCTTGTACCAATTGGTTATTTTCATGGATTTTACCTTCTGTAAAATGGTGGTTGAGGGCCAATCAACAGATTGGCGATGATAGTGTTCGTACAATACGTTAGCGCACTTTTCTGCACGGATGCTCCAGAGACCCCGAACCGGCTGCGATGGCCTCGCCCGCGATCGGCGGTTCGGGGGCTGTCCTTTCGGTGACACCTCCCGTGGAGCCCTAGCGGGACTTCAGCGTTGCCCCCGATCTGACCGAACGGGTATAAAAGCGCGAAGGTGATTGGCGATCAGGCGCGACGACGTCGTTGCTTGGTGCCACCTGAGGGAGTCTCCGCGCCACCCTCGACTTATAGCAGTTGTAATACCCCCTGGGCTGTTTGATGCACGTCAGTACCTTGCCGTCCTTCGTCTTGCATGCGAAGCTGTCGCCGTCCTCAAAGATCTCGATGTGTCCGCCGCACTCGTTCTTTTCCCTCTTGTCAACGTCTGCCGAACTCGTCCGCGCGGCGCTCGCTGCACCGATGCCGAGGGTGAGGTTCAGGACAACCGCGGCGAACGCCACGCTGGCCGTGCTGATGTTGTGCTTGCTGGTCTTGTTCATTGGTTTTCCTCGTCGTTGCCGGTTGGTGAATAGTCGTTCAGTCGACATCAATCCGGGCAAGCTTCCCGGTTTTGAGCTTCTCTTTGAACTTGGCCTACCTGTAACGAACTGAGATCAGCATAAAATTCCGAGCTGAACTCCAACTGAACGCTGCTGTAAGAAGGCTTGGGCGTTCAGGCTGAGGCTGCCCAGGGCAAAGGCGGCGGCGATGTTCTTGATCTTGTACTGGCTCATTATTGTTTCCTCTGGTGTTGTTCAGGTGGGCTCAGCATAGGGGGCGCCCGCTCGGGTTCAGAGGAACA
>JAAESQ010001176.1 GCA_024229275.1 bacterium
AATAGCCACATCACCGGCGTAATCGTCTCCCCACCCGAAGTCGAAGAACGCCCTGCCGTCACCGTCGAAGGTAGTGTCGAGGTTTCCCTCGGGAGTCATGCGAACCACTGCAAAGTCGAAATCCGACCCGTTGTGGCTCGACCCAGCAACCACGATCTTACCGTCCGGCTGCACCGCCACCGCATTAGCAGAGCTTTCCCCCGAGTGCATGGCGAAAGGAAACTTGCCGTTGCTGTTGAAGCTGGAATCGAGGTCGGCGTCCCAAGCGTCCACACCGCCGACGGCGAGGACCAGAACCGCCAGAATGCTCCCCACAAGGAATCCCCTCACGAGCGTCACATCGACCACACTGTCGCTACCGGTCATCCTGACCTCCTCGGCTGGACATGATCATCATCGGTGATGGAACTCCTCCTGGGTGAGGGCCGTATCCGCACCCACAAGCAGGAGGACGCCGCCGTGACCCTGGCCCGCATCCTTAAGCTCCCTCTATGAGACGTGTTAATTAAGCTATGCCTTCTATCGAGATTGTCAACCGACACGGGAGGTGAAGGCCGCCCAGAGGGGTCGACCTATAGGTGCCAGGGCCGACGATCTTGGCGATTTGCTGTAGGGTGTGGCCGAGAGCCCGTCGGAGATTCAGGGAATCTCAAAGATCGTCGAATTCGTCGGTCCTGGCACTCGTCTGGTTGCAACCTCAGAGGAGAGATTCGGAGCGTAGCCGCTCGATGATTCCGAGCGCTGACTTTGACCGGTCCATTGTATAGAAGTGCAATCCGGCAACGCCATGTTCGAGAAGCTGGCGGCATTGGCTGGTCGCGAGCTCGACTCCGAGCTCAACCAGCCCCGCCTTGTCGTCCTCGGCTACCGTCGCAATCCTGGCCCTGAGCTGATCGGTAATGGTGGCGCCGCAGATGCCGGCCAGGGTCTCCATCATCTTTACGCTATAGATCGGCATCACACCGGGGATTATCGGGACGTCGATACCGATCTGCCGGCAACGCTCACAGAAGTCGAAGAAGAACGCGTTGTCGTAGGAGTAGTTGGCGATGATGAATCGAGCCCCGTTGGTGACCTTGAGCTTCAGGAATTCGAGATCTCGATCCCTGCTCTCGGCCGCGACGTGTCCCTCGGGGTAGCCGGCGGCACCCAGGCACAGGTCCTCGAAGCGAGAGCCGAGGAAGAGCAGGAGGTCCGATGCATGGGAGAAGCTCTCCGGATGTGGGGTGAAGCCTTCAACATCCCGCGGTGGGTCACCACGTACCGCCAAGAGGCTGTCTATACCAAGCTCTCGATAGCTGCTCACCACTTCTATGATCGCGGTCGGACCGAGGCCATAGCAGGCGAAGTAGGGGAGGACCTCGAGCCCCTTACCGACCTTGAGCTTCTTGACGAGATTGTAGGAGCCCTCTTTCGTCGAACCACCTGCCCCGAAGGTCACCGAGAAAAAGTCCGGCTCCAAATCGGTGAGCTTGTCGATCGCCTTGTCGAGATTGATGGCCGCCTTTTCGGTACGAGCAGGAAAAAGCTCGAAGGATATTGTTGCCTTACGCCCTGACTGCCACAGCTCGGTGATCTTCATCAATCCGCTCCTATTTGAAGGGATCAGAATTTCCTTTCACACTCTTGAAGCGTAGCACGAGAGTGAGGGCAGAAATCGGGACCATGGGGACCATGGGTGCCACGTTC
>JAAESQ010001177.1 GCA_024229275.1 bacterium
ATCAGTGACCTCGTTTCAGAAACAAGGTTTCTCGCATGAACAATGGTAGTGTTGTAACAGGAGAAATCCCATCTCGGCGGGCTTCTGGTCGTGGTTCGGTCCGCCTGATATCCGCTGCTGTACCGGAATCCTGCCAGGTGGGAGGACAGCATCAGGGGGGTAGTGATGAGATTCTTCTCAGTCGTCTTCCTCGTTGGAGTTTTCGCGTTTGCATCCAACGCTTCGGAAACTGCCTTGCTGACAGCGGAGGGTCTGGGAATCGAGGAGTAACCGCGATATGTGTGCTGGGGAGGTTCTGCATCGCTCGGTCGTGAGCAGTGTTGCTCGGTTGACTGAGCGTCGCCAGGCCTCCTCAATCCTGATTCCGATACGTTTCTTCCTGCCGGGCTGGTTCCTACTCGCCGCGCTTGTAACACCGCAAGCCGAGTCACACTCGGCCCGATTCACTGCAGTGAAGACGGCGAACGGGCCTTCGCAGCTGACGGCAATCACCATGGCTCAGGACAGCCGCGGGTTCATCTGGATCGGCACGCAAGACGGCCTCAATCGCTTCGACGGCTATGATTTCAAGATCTACTCCACGGCCAACAGCGACGGCCTCCGTGACAACTGGATCGGAGCTCTGCTTTCCCATCCTGACGGCTCTCTCTGGGTGGGGAATCGCCAAGGGATCGACCGCCTAGATCCGTTGACCGAGAGCTTCAGTCCAATTCCCCTGGGGGTGGTCGAACCGGCGGACGTTCGTTACATACAGATCGGCCCACAGGGCGACACCTGGATCTCCACCCACACCCATGGCCTGCTGAGGATTCGCGCGGACGGATCTGGAGTCGATCGCAGAACCGAATTTGTAGATCCGGGCACTGGCCTAGAGTGCGTTCGCGTCAACGAAGTCCTGAGACACTCAAGCGGCGAAATCTGGGTGGCCACTATGCGGGCCGGAATCCATGTCCTCGACGAGAATCTCCGGACTCTTAGAGTGATGCTGAGCGAGCTCCGTGATCCGGGCACTGAGCGCACTCTCGCAGTTCAGACGATGATCGAGTCCGAGCATGGTCAGGTGTGGGTGGCGTCCACCGGTGAAGGCCTGCTGACAGTCGACAGTGAAGGCAACGTCGTTGAACAGCACACCTGGGATGACCCACGCCGCAACAATATCAACATGCTCATGCTCGACTCCCGGGGCTGTCTCTGGCTCGGCACCTGGAATGGAGCCACTGAGTATTGGACGGACTCAGGGCGCTGGCGGCACAACTGGCCCGACAGGTCAGATCCGATGCGACTCGGCGACGGTCTTGTCAATTCACTGCTTGAAGATTCCAGCGGGAACATCTGGGTCGGCACATGGGTCTCCGGACCGTTTCGTCATAACCCGGACACCGAACGATTCAGCGCTTACCAGAGCTTCTATCGGAGTCAGAACAAGGGACTTGCCGACAACGCGGTCATTTCAGTTGCCGAGGACAGGTCCGGCCAGATATGGTTGGCTCTGCATCGAGAAGGGCGTCTCTTACGATTTGATCCTGTGACTGAGGGCTTCGAAGAGGTGCCCTATCGCCAAAGTCCGACATCAGCGAGAATGGCATCCATATGCTCTTCAGATAACGGCCTATACGTCGGATGGACCGACGGATCGATTGATCGCGTCTCCTGCGATGGCCTCAGCGTAGATCCAATCTCGGCACGCCACCCGATGCTGGCCAGAGAACTCAGCGGACACATTACGAATCTTCGGCTCGACCATCAGGGCAGATTGTGGATCGGCACCCGCGCCGAGGGTGTTTTTGTGGTCGACCTCGAATCGGGTGGCGGCTCTCACTACATCCCCTCGCCAAATGGCGAAGGA
>JAAESQ010001178.1 GCA_024229275.1 bacterium
GACCATCCGTGATCGTCTCTTCGATGAAGCCAATGCTTTGGTTGAATGCATCGACTGGCTTGAGCGCCTCGAACAAGGTAAGCCTGTGGCAGTCGAGGTGGAGACGGAGCGCTTGCTGCTTGATCATCGGCGGGTCCTTGGCGTGCTCAGGCGTATCGCAGGCGATGTGGACGAGCTGGCTCGCCTCGCTGGCATCCCCCTTACCAACGCAGAGCAACGCCGTATCGCTCACAGACGACGGTTCGAAGTACCCCCAGAGGAGCGTCCGCGCCTGAGCATGCAGCATGAACGTGCGCTATTGCGTGCCTCCTTGGGATTGGACCCGTGGTCTAAGTGCCCATGATCGTCCACGAAAGTGGACGACTTACAGTCAGTTTTGGTTCCATTGCTACTCAGACCCCTACTATTACTTAAGATAACTGCTTTTATCGGGCGCAAGGCGCCTTTTAATCCGCTTCGATAAACTATGGTGCAAGACCTCACCCAAAACCCACAGGACCTCGCGCC
>JAAESQ010001179.1 GCA_024229275.1 bacterium
GAGGGACAGGAAGTTCCTTTCGGACTACTGGGTCGGCGCCAGATGTTGCGGGTTGATCGAGTCCGAAGTCGACCCCGAATGGCTTGGCCGATGCTTCTAAGGTGAGCTTACACCGGGGGCCTGAGGTTCAAACACGCCTCCAGCCAAGGAACAATCGCTCGCGGGCGTGAGCCGGGCACACGCCGCACAAAACGATCTCGCTATCAGATCAGGATGCAGCACCGAGAGCCGCGACTTAGGGAGGAGCGCGCTCCCTTTCGGGCTGTGTGTGTCTGAGGTGTCTGAGGATCTGGTCGATCACCTGCAAGGCTATCCTGCGCATTGAGAACCAGGTAATGCTCCTCGCTCCGGGCGGCCACCAACACTGGAAGGGCCTCCCGAACGAGGGTCTCTGCCTCGGAAAGGGAGCCGGTATACCTCAATGCCCCCGCGAGCCCGATCTTGGTCTCCGCAACGGTTCCGGGATCAGTTGCGGGATTCTTATTCACGACGTCCAGCGATTTCTGAAACCACTCGATCGCCTCCACATAGTTCCTCTCTTGTAAGCACAGGTTGCCGAACCCCTTGGTCACTTCGATGATCTCGTTGCCGGGCCTGTCCTTGACGACCTCCAATGTCTCTTCGAGGAGGTTTCCACCGATGTCATAGAGGCCCATCCGGCCGTAGATCCCAGCCACAACGACCATCAATCTCGCGCGGGTCTCCGGTTGATCCGCGAGCTCGACGCGAAGCCGCTGCGAACCGGCGTCCAGGATATCTCTGGCAGTCGATGTGTGGATGCTCGAGCTTCGAGAGCACGCGAGCCTCACGCAGGAAATGGACTCTCGCCTGTGGATCGAGCCGACGGTCCGGGTGGACGGCCTTGACCGCCACCTTCCGTTCGAGGCGCTCGTCCTCCCCCAGGTAGACCTGCCCCATGCCCCCTTCTCCGAGGAGCTCGCGCAACCGGATCGTGCCAATCGTCGTGCCCACGAGCGTTGTTGGATTCTCGGGAGTCTCCATAGATGCCCCTTGCAATCGTTCGCGAGAAAGGGCACGCCGGCCGCTTGCTCAGGCGACGTCAGATATTGAGAAAGTCTCGCACGATAAAGGTTCTGTAGAGGATCTTGCGAAGTCGGATCCGCCTCGATTCTGCCGGCCGCACCTCCGGTCGCGACAATGCCGCCAATTGCTTCGCATAGGTGCCTGGCACTAAGATTGATCTTTCTCCCCACATTTCGCTGCCCAGGCCCAAGACAACGTGATGGCTCGGCAGGAATCCTCCTCTACGTTTTCTGTGTCTTACTCGCGCCCCTGTTGGCGCGGTGCCCCACCAGGATGAGCGGATGAACGTTTGGCAGCTCGGACATCTGCCAACGTTCATTGACTGATCCCTCTGGTGTGGTGTCTGTTCAAGAGCTCACATCCGTCTCTTTCTTGGTGAGTCATGGAATCTAAGGGCAAAAGACAACTGACACGGGTATCTGATGCTACGCGGTTCGAAGAACCGCCCCCTCTTCCCTTCTTCGCGTTCTTCTTTGCGCTCTTTGCGCCCTTAGCGGTTCAAGAACTCACGCGCCAGTCGGATCTGAAGCACACTTTGAGTGCCAACCATCACACTGTCAGGTTGCACACGGCGCAGGCGCCGAATCACGCCTGTCCTCATCAAACCAGGCAACTTGTCTTCACAACGAGATTGAGTGATACGTGAGCCTCCTGCAAAACTCTCAGTTATGTCATTCAGAGCACTGCTACTCCGCGTTCGCGGCGGAAACTCATGGAAAGACACCAAACCTCAATACCTGTCACCCTGAGCGGAGCCAAAGGGTCTCCCGTTGAAATCGGCAGTATGTATGTTGTTTTAATTCAGCAGGTTGCTAACTGCAGCGGGAGATCCCTCCAATCGCTTCGCTCGGTCGGGATGACACTGTTTGGCGGACGTGGCACGAGCGGATTGCCAGACGAGTTTTGCAAGAGGCTCACGTGGCACCCAAGCCGTGGCACCCAAGCCAAGCATAGGACTGGACGGTTATCGCGTCGTCCCGGCCTGGCTCCGAAACCAGTCAGTTGGAGGTGTGGACCTGTACCCTGTTTCGACCCGCCTGTTTGGCCTGGTATAGCGCGTGGTCAGCATCTTTCAAAACATCGTATATTGAATCATGATCCGGAGCAGCCTGAGCAACACCGAAGCTGGCTGTAACGAAAAAGCGGATGCTCTTAGTCGTCAATGGGTTCGCTTCGAGCATCCGACGCAACCGCTCGATAACTTCGAGACCTGACGGCGGGTCCGTCCATGGCAGCAATACACCGAACTCTTCTCCCCCGATGCGTCCAACAATGTCACCCGCGCGAACTCCAGCCGCCAGAGTCTTTGCGACCGATCTAAGTGTCCGGTCGCCGACGTGGTGACCGTGGGAGTCGTTGACTGCCTTGAAATGATCCAGATCAGCCAATGCGATACATATCGTCTGGTCCTGGCGGCGGGCCAGAGCGAAGATGGAGGCCGCGGCTTGCTCAAAACCTCTCCGATTGAGCAATCCGGTCAACTGGTCGGTAATGGCGAGAGTCCTCATGCGATCGGCAAGGTCGTCGGCAAGGATCAGGACAGTGAACAGTCCCAACCCGGTAACCATCGCGGGCCCGGTGAGAAAGTTAATCTGGCGATAGAGTTCGAGATAACGCTCATCCGGCTGAGCGCCCTGAGCCAGCGCTGCTGCTCCGGAAGCAAAATCCGCAACTGCTTTGAGCAGAAACATGACGACGGCACCCCATTCGGTAGCTCGTAGTTTTCGTCCCGGACGGAGGAGGATCCACGTACACCCGGCCAGCATGATTGTGGCGGACCAGGGGATCAGGACCATGCGCAGGCCCTGGTGGAAGTACACCATGGTGAACCAGAAGACGAGTGCCTCGACGACCACGAGATATGTGATGAGAGCGCGTGGCCACCCCCGCATACCGGCGCGTTGCCGAAATCCGACCAATGCCAAGGCCTGAACCATGAGGGCCATTGCGTTGACGACCACCCAGTAGATATCCCTCGCAATGCCCACAAAGGGCACCAGATCGACCAGGGCGTTGAGAATGTACTGCAGGGTTACGACGACGAATAGCAGCGACCAGCTCAGGGTGTGAGACTTTGGTTCGATCGTCCGCCACGCTACGAAGAAGACCACCGCCAGCATCAGACCGGTGAAGAACTGCGCGACGAAGACGTACTCGATATTGGTCATGATGTGAAAGCCCCGGCCACGGGAAACCCATCCTTCCAGCGCGGTTTAGTGCGTGGCGTGGTGTCCAGCACTCATGAATGGTGGCGACACACGGTTACAACAACTATACCTCGCGTCGGCATGGGATCTACTCATCCTGTACCGGTGAAAGATCGCGTCAGCCGGGATGTCAGTCCATACGGGTGTCGCTTATCACTTTGCGACATTTTGTATAGGAGCCTCTACAAGTTTGGGAGGCCAGAGATAACGCGATAACTCAGCATGAATCCCCCACTGCGCTCTCTGCGCCCTCCTGTTCAAAAAGCTCACATCCGTCTCGTTCTCGGTGGGTCATGGAATCTGAGGGTGGAAGAAGACTGACGCGAGAATCGTAACCTCGCTGATAGGTAGGTTCTGAAATCGATGCGGAATACCATCATCTCTTCAGCGAGAGTGAACGGTGTATGCTCTGACGAACGGGTCTCGGCACCACTGGCCAACCCGCAACGAACAATGTACGGACCACGAATGCAAGAACTCCCGTCTCGGTTTGTCGGCGCTATTGCGCTAGCATGCGGTCTACTCCTGTCACACGCAGCGCCGGCCCAGGTGATGCCTCCCGTTATCAAAGCCAGCGCCACCCACGGCCCAATTCGTATCGACGGACTCTTGGATGAGCCGGCATGGGGCGACGCGGCAGTGATTCCGGAGTTGATCCAGCAGGATCCCCGCCCGGGTGAGCCCACGAACTTCCGAACCGAGGTCCGCATCCTCCTCGATGACCACGCGCTCTACATCGCATTTGTCTGCCATGATCCCGATCCCTCGAGGATTGCCGTGCACACCATGCAACGGGACGGCGACATGAATGGTGATGACACCGTTACTATCGTGTTGGATACTACTGGAGATCGCCGCCGAGGTTATCTCTTCCTGGTCAATGCGGCCGGGGCGCGGCTCGACGGCCTGATCGCCGGGCCCGAGTCCTTCTCGCCCGATTGGGACGGAATCTGGGACGCCAGAACCCAACGCACCGTGGACGGGTGGACGGCGGAACTTCGGATTCCGGCCCAAACCCTGCGTTTTGCGTGGGGTCTCGACCGCTGGGGATTCAACGTAGAACGGTTCGTCGCCCGCGAGAGGATGGCCCTTAGGTTCTCCGACGCCATGTTGGATTCCCGCTTGACTGACCTGAAACGGGCTGGGGTGCTGACCGGGGTCGAGGACCTCCGACAAGGGCTGGGCCTCAGCCTGAGCGCCTTTGGTCTTGTCCGGTCTGAGACAGATTTCGAAACCGACGAAAGAACGAGCGGTGGTGATGCAGGGGGAGACCTTGCATGGAACATGACCCGAGATTTGACCGGCTATCTGACAATCAACACCGATTTTGCAGAGACCGAAGTCGATACCCGACAGATCAACCTGACGCGTTTCGCGCTCTTTTTCCCCGAGAAGCGTTCCTTTTTCTTGGAGGGCTCGGACCTCTTTAAATTCGGTCTCGACACCAAGCGGCAGTTCATCCCTTTCTTCTCCCGCCGAATTGGCTTGCATGAAGGTGAACAGGTTCCCATCCTGGCGGGGGCGAAGGTTCTTGGGCGAGCGGGGCGGTGGAGCATCGGCATCCTGGATGCTGTGATGGACGAATCGAAGGGGACCGCCAAGACCAATCTCTTCGCCGGCAGACTGACCTACGACGTCGATGAATACCTGACGGTCGGGGCCATCGTCACCGACGGCGATCCCGAGGGCGTTCGTGACAACACACTCATCGGGCTCGACGCCGTGTGGCAAACCTCGACTTTCATGGGGGACAAGAACTTTGCCGTCGGTGCCTGGGCAGCTTCGAGCCAGGGTGACGTACCGGACGGCTCCCGGAACGGATGGGGCATCAAGATCGACTATCCCAACGATCTCTGGGATGTCTTTCTGATGGTCAACGAGTTCGGTGAGGCCCTCGATCCAGCTCTGGGGTTTCTGCCTCGGCCCGGGACTCGCTGGTACAGGGGGGGCGGTTCCTACCAGCCGCGACCGACAAAAGACAGCGCTTTTGGCTGGGCCCGTCAGTTCTATTTCGAACTCTACAACACCTACGTGACAGATCTTGAAGGGCGGGTTCAGTCCTGGGAGGTCTTCACCGCGCCCCTCAACGTGCAACTGGAGACCGGCGAGCACATCGAAGCCAATGCAGTGCCCCAGTTCGAGTACCTAGCCGACCCCTTCGAAGTGGCGGATGGCGTCATGATCCCCCCGGGCGAGTACCAGTTCACTCGCTACCGTGTTGAAGCGCAGACTTCCCGACACCGACCCTGGCGGCTTGGCGCCGAGGTGTGGTTCGGGGATTTCTACACCGGGGATCTGCAGCAAATTGAGCTCCTGGCCACGTGGACCAACCCGAGCGGTCGTCTCCAGACGGGCCTGACCGCCGAGAACAACTTCGGCCACCTGCCCGAGGGAGATTTCGTCCAGCGTCTCTGGCAGTACAAGCTGGTCTGGGCATTTACGCCGGATCTGATTCTCTCGAGCTACACCCAGTACGAGTCCGATTCTCGGGAGCTTGGAATGAACAACCGGCTCCGATGGACCATCCGACCCGGCAGGGATCTCTTCGTCGTATGGAACCATGGGTGGAAGCGTCCGGTGGGGACGCACGGTGACTGGTCGCTACATCCTGTTAATGACAGCCTGGTCGTCAAGCTGAGGTGGACGTGGCGATGGTAGTCCGCATCTCTATCTACGAAAGGGACCGTACCAAGGAGAAAGACACTATGAGACGATTTGCTTACCTGGTTGTTCTACTCGCCGCATCGACCGCAGCCGCCACCAGCTTTGATTTTGACCTCACGGACGTTGGGGCGATACCAGCCGAGTTTACCGTCGCAAGCGGGGCATGGCAGGTTCGCACCGACGACACGGCGCAGACGACGGGAAAATCTTTGGTGCAAACTGCCGAAAACAACGGTTCCGACTTCAACATCATCATCGCCGACGATATGAAGCTCGGGGACTTGGAGATCAGCGTACGTTTCGAATCCCTGTCCGGTCGGGAGGATCAGGGCGGCGGGCCGGTCTGGCGATATCGTGATTTCAACAACTATTACATCGCCCGCTATAACCCCCTCGAGGATAACTTTCGCGTCTACAAGGTCGTCGACGGTCGACGAAAGATGCTGAAGAGCGCCACAATCAAAGCAACACCAGGGTGGCACGAGATCCGTGTCACCATGATTGGAAGTCGCATCGAGTGCTCCTACGATGGACAACTGCACCTCAAATCCGATGATGGCACCTTCACCGAGGCCGGCCAGATCGGTCTGTGGACCAAGGCTGACGCGGTAACCGCTTTTGACGACCTCGCGGCGAAGGCGGCCGATGGCGGAAAACAATGAGCAGCAGACTCACAATCATCGCTGTTCTTGTGCTCGTAGCGGCCGGTTGCGGCGGAGGATTTGAAGAGCAGACGGGACACGACTCAGAGGTGGTCGTCTACACCTCAGTCGATGATGTATTTGCTCGACCGGTTGCGGCGGATTTCACGAACAGAACCGGAACTGTCGTCCGCCTTGTAACCGATACTGAAGAAACCAAGAGTACCGGACTGCTCAACCGTCTGCTTGCCGAGAAACAGCGACCCCAGGCCGATGTCTTCTGGAGTGGTGATCCGGTACGGGCAGCGATCCTCAAACGCCACAAGGTAGCCGCCCCCTATCGTTCACCTGCGGCCGAGGGCTTGCCGCCCGAGTTTTCTGATCCCGAGGGTTTCTGGACCGGATTTTCAACCCGCGCTCGAGTCCTGATTTACAACACTGATCTCATCACCGAGGCCGAGGCGCCGAATTCGGTCTTCGACCTGGTCGATCCTCGTTTCGGCGGTAGTGCCTGCATGGCCAACCCCCTCTTCGGCACCACATCGATGCACGCCGCGGCCCTGTTTTCGATTCTTGGAGAGGTAGGCGCCACTGAGTTCTTCGAGAACTTTCTCACCAACGGAGGTCGAGTCTTGTCATCGAACGGTGAGGTCCGACGGAGGGTATCGTCCGGAGAGTTCGCCCTTGGCATCACCGACACCGATGACGCCAACGTCGCCCGTCTCGAGGGCAGCCCGATCGCAGTCGTCTTCCCAGATTTCGAGGGTATCGGAACCCTACTCGTTCCAAACTGTGCGGTGTTGATCAATGGAGCACCTCACCCCAAGGCTGGAAGAGAATTTATCGACTTTCTGCTCTCTCCTCAGACCGAAAGTGCCCTGGCCAATTCCGAGGCCGCCCAGATCCCGTTGCGGCCTGGGGTCTCGGTGCCTGAAGGCATGGTCGCTCGCGAAGAAATCCAACCCATGGATGTCAAATACGGCGAGTTGTCCGAATTGCTCGAGAGCTTGAGTGCCGGCTATCTCAAAGAATGGGTGGCTCGCTAATTCGCACGTCTCACCATTACTCATTGCGAAGGTTCATAGGGCTAGGATCATGCCTGGTTCTCGAACGGCCAGGTTACTGGCGCCTTGCCGGATTGGTGATCGTCGCTCTCGTGTTGGTGGCGCCGTCCGTACCGCTCCTTACAGGAGCACTGACTGCTATCGGCGATTCAGACCTCAACCTTGCCCGCTACCTCGGCGACCTCGCTGTCAGTACCGGTGTCGGATTGATAGCGGCTATGATCGGATTCGCCGTCGGCTGGCCCATCGGCGTCATCGCTGGGCTCTTTGTTTTCCCTGGCCGCACACTACTGCTCTCCATTCTTGCCCTGCCACTGCTACTACCGACATTTCTACTCGGCCTGGGCTGGTCGATGCTGTTCACGCGCCTTCCCGCTCCCTTCTTACCTCTCCTTGACGGAGTGCCCGGCGTGATTCTCGTATTCTTCGCCCCAGCCTGCGGCCTGATCGCGCTCGCCAGTCTCGCCTCCACGCTCGGGCTCGGCTCTTCGCAGCTTGATGCGGCCCGGCTCGCAGGAGGCGAACGAGCTGCGATCAGCGCAGCTCTCTCTCACACGGCACCGGTTGCGATTCTCGCCGCAATGCTGACCACGGTGTTGTCGCTTGGCGATCCCGGACCGGGCCAGATCTTCGGCGTGAGGACAGCGGCGGCAGATCTCCTGGTCAGTTTCTCGGCTGCCTACGATTTTGAAGTGGCAGGGCTGCAGTGTGCTCTGCTGGCGATAGCCGTGCTTCTCGTGGCAGTACCGCTGGCAATCCACCTCGCACCGCGATTGGCGAGAGCAACCCTGGCACGGTCGACTCGGCAACCGAATCGCATATCAGGGAGCATTGCGCTCTGGGCGATCCCGTTCTCTGGGCTCGCGGCCGGCGCTGTGGTCGTGCCCAGTATTGCTCTGGTATTGCCGATGCTTGACGGCCCCTATCTGGCCCGAGCTAGCCGAGAACTCTCCGCCACCGCAATCGACAGTCTGGTTTATTGCGGTGGTGCAGCCCTTCTGGCGGTGGCAGCCGGTCTTGCCGTTGCCATCTGTGCTGGCCGGGAAAAACGACTGCGTCAGGCTGCAGTGGCCGCGGCGGTGGCCCTGTTTTGCCTGCCGCCGGCTCTTCCTGCCCTGGGAGCGGTCAAGATCGCCACCGCGGCACCACCATGGCTCGACCCGATCCTACGTGGAAACGCCGCTGTGTGCCTGGCCCTGGGACTCCGACTGGCTCCGCTCGCGATCGTGCTCCTGCTCCGGGCCTGGGGTGCGACTGCTCCCTCATGGACCCATGCCGCGGCCGTATCAGGGGTCACGCTGAAGGCATTCCTACGCCGCGTGTTGCTGCCGGTCCTGGGTCCTGCACTGGCGATCAGCGGACTTCTAGTGGCCTTGCTGGCATCTGCCGACGTCACCTCCGTTCTACTACTCGCACCGCCTGGTCACAGCAGCTTCAGCCTGCGGATTTTCACCGTGATAGCCAACGCTCCACAATCGTTGGTCGCTGCTCTATGCTGCGTGCAACTGGCGGTCGCCGTGACCGGTGTAGCGGCGCTCTTGTGCTGGTCGACTGCCGGTCGAACCGTGAGCCCTTCATGACAAGGCTCTGTCTCGAGA
>JAAESQ010001180.1 GCA_024229275.1 bacterium
AACCATCCGGTTTCCTGCTCTAGGGCACTAGCACCGTTCATCCCGTCGTTTCTCTCGCTTCCATCGCACGGTGCGCCTCTGCTGCATCATTCAGCGCCCAGCGTTGCCGGACGTCGACTTTCACGGCACCAGACTCAACGACGTCGAATAGCGCTTTCGCAGAACCGACGAGTTCTTCACGAGTCTCGGTATATGACATCAATGTCGGTCGTGTCAGGAACAGCGAGCCTTTGGCGGAAAGCTCCACAGGTTGAAACGGCTCGACAGCGCCGGAAGCGTTGCCAAATGAAACCATCATGCCGCGAGATTGTAGACAGTCCAGCGAACCTACCCAAGTCTCCTTGCCAACAGAGTCGTAGACTACCGGCACTCCCTTGCCTTGGGTGAGGTCTCGCACACGTTCGACAAAGTTCTCTCTAGTGTAGATGATTGGATGGTGACACCCATTGGCTGTAGCAAGCTCCGCTTTCTCGTCGCTGCCTACGGTTCCGATTACAGTTGCACCAAGAGCCTTAGCCCACTGACACAAGATCAATCCCACTCCGCCCGCCGCAGCGTGAATGAGGATGGTCTCGCCCATCTTCACCGGATAGGTGCGCAGCAGAAGGTACTCGGCGGTCATCCCCTTGAGCATCATTGCAGCCGCCTGTTCGTCCGCAATTTCGTCCGGCAGCTTCAGCAGCTTGGCGGCAGGCATGATTCTCATCTCGGCGTAGGCACCGGGAGGCGCAGCTCCATAGGCTACCCGATCTCCAATCACAAAATCCGAGACTCCATCACCGACAGCCTCGATGACACCCGCAGCTTCCATTCCCAATCCTGACGGCAGAGCCGCCACAGGATAGAGGCCTGTCCGATGGTAGGTATCTATGAAGTTTAACCCGACAGCAGTGTGCCGAATGCAGACTTCACCCGGACCAGGCCCACCGACGTCAACTACTTCCCACTGCAGCACTTCCGGCCCACCAAGCCGATGAATTCGAATTGCGTTGACCACGGAAACCTCCCCAGCAACTTCATCCGTTCGAAGCTCGCATTCGAAACTAACATGGAAAGATCGACTCGCGACGATGTATCATCAAGAAGGTTTCGACCGCTCTGCATTGAGTTTTGGGGGCGCCGATGGCGATCGTGGCAGACATAGAAGACCTCGCAGCTGCCGAGTTTCTGCTCATGCTGTCGGCCAATCAGAAGTCAGGCAAACTCACCGGAATCAGTGATGACAACAAACTCATGGTGGCATTCCGCCAGGGTTCAATCGTGTACGCGGGATCAACTGCGGTGCGCGAGCGGGTTGGCAGCATCCTGGTCGGCCGTGGGCTGATCACTGAGGAGCAGCTGCAAGAAGCGATCACCCGTCAGAAGAGCGGTTCCGGTGTCAACCACCTCGGCAACATCCTCGTGGACATGGGAGTCATCACACAGGCTGCATTGGCGGAGGTCGTGAGAAGCCAGTTCCAGAAGGTGATCATCGAGTTGCTGTCATGGAAGGATGGCATCCTCACATTCAACAGCATGTCTATTCCTGACCTCGGTGCAGTTCATGTGGATCCTCGTGAAATTCTCGTGGATGTCGGGTTCGAAACTGAAATGCTCGTACTCGGCTCAATGTCAACACTCGAGGATGATCAGCTTTCAAACGTTGTATCTGCCGGTACGACGGCTATCTTTGGCGATCCATCTACTGAACCCCAGACACCAGACCGACCACCCGCAGAGGCCGACGACGCGCATTCGATGATGCAGTCCATGATGCAGGAGATGCAGAACCTGTCGTTGGTTTCGATCAATGCCGAGGCCAGTCTTGAGGTTCTCACCACCGCACTTCTCGTGGTCCGCCGCGCCATGTTGCTGATTGTCTATCCAAGTCACCTCGGTGGCGTCGGCGGCTTCGGCTTCCAACAGGGCTCTCTTTCCTCGGAAGAAGTCGTGCGTAACTTCATCATCCTTCGCAAGCACGAATCGATCTTCTCGCGAGTCGTCAAAAGTAAGACAAGCTATCAGGGCCCCGCAGGGGAGACAGCCTACGACCTGCACATCATGCAGCAGATGGGCGGCGAGTGTCCGCCGGAAGTGATTGTGCTG
>JAAESQ010001181.1 GCA_024229275.1 bacterium
GCCTGACGCCACCTCGCTCGGCGCTACTGAAAAAGTGCTCGACGAAATCGCTTTGGTTCTTGATGACACTCCCGGCATTCGCGGGGTGATTACTATTGGTGGGTACTCGCTCCTCGACTCGGTGGTCTCGTCCAACGCCGGTGCATTCTGGATTGTGCTCGACCACTGGGACGAGCGACAAACACCGGAGACCCAGATCCAGACCATCGTCGATACCCTCAACATGCGCTTCGCCAAGATCACGAGCGCGGTGGTCTTCGCTACACGGCCTCCGCCAATTCAGGGGCTGGGTTCAACTGGTGGTTTCCAAATGGAGGTCCAGGATGTCGGCGGTTCGGGGCTGGAACTCCTGCAGCAAGTTGCCTACGACCTCGTCAGCCAAGGGCGTGCCAACCCGGTGCTATCCAACATGAATTCGACCTTCCGGGCTGGGGTACCGCAGCTATTCCTCGAGGTCGACCGCGAAAAAGCGAAACGGCTCGATGTGCCGCTTAGCGTGATTTTCAACACCCTGCAGGCTAACCTCGGTTCGGCCTATGCTAACGATTTCAACCTCTTCGGACGAGTGTGGAAAGTCATGATTCAGGCCGATGAGCCTTACCGTCTTGAGCGAGCTGACATCACGCGCCTCGAGGTTCGCTCGAAGTCCGGCAAGATCATCCCTCTGTCCACCCTTCTCAATGTCAAAGACACCGTCGGACCGACGGTGCAGTCGCGGTACAACCTCTACTCGTCGGCATCTATCACTGGCGATGCAGCCGAGGGCTACAGCTCAGGCCATTCCATCGCGACCATGGAAGAGATCGCTCGGAATTCCCTGCCTCCTTCCATGAGCTTCTCTTGGACCGGTGTTACCTACCAGCAACTTGCCGCTGGTGGTGCAGCAGGCTTCATCTTTGCCCTGGCCATCGTGTTCGTCTACCTTTTCCTGGCCGCGCAGTATGAGAGCTGGACTCTGCCATTTGGCGTTATCTTTTCTGTGCCGCTTGCGATCCTCGGCGCTTCCGTTTTTACCCTGGCTCGAGGCCTCGACAACAATGTCTACACTCAAATCGGATTTGTCCTGCTCATCGGACTGTCGGCGAAGAATGCCATTCTCATTGTGGAGTTCTCCAACCAACTGCGACAGGAAGGCAAGAGTCCTTTCGAGGCAGCCATGCAGGCCGCTCGACTTAGGTTCAGACCGATCCTGATGACTGCCTTCTCGTTCATCCTCGGCGTGATGCCGCTGCTCTTCGCCACCGGCGCTGGCGCTGCGAGCCGAGTAGCCCTTGGCACGGCGGTCTTTGGCGGAATGGTGTTTGCGACCGTCTTCGGGATCTTTGTCATTCCGTGGCTCTACTACGTGGTGCAGAGCACTGGCGAAAAGATCGGCGGGGCGAAGACCCCTCCAGCTCTGGAGCCGGTTAACGCCGGATCCGAGAGCTGAGGAGCAAGAGATGAAGATTCAACAACATTTGATAATGCTTATAGTTGGAACCACCATTGGTTTGATCGGCTGCACAGTCGGTCCCGACTACGTACCGCCAGATCTTCCAAGATTGCCCGACGCCTGGAACACCGCTGCCACAGAAGGCTTGAACGAAGGGAATGCTCCGATTCAGACCTGGTGGACAGTCTTTGACGATAAAGCTCTGACGTCGCTCATCGAGCGCGCCGAGAACTCGAATTTGACGCTTCGTGAGGCACTGTGGCGAATCCAGGAAGCTCGAGCCATTCGTGGGATCGTCGCAGGGAAACAGCTCCCTCAAGTGGGTTTGAACGGTGAGGTGAACCGCAGTGAGGCGTCACGGAACGGTTTTCTCGGTGGTCTCCCGGATGAGTTCTTCGAAGCCAACAATAGTTTTGATGTTGGAGTTGGCGCATCCTGGGAGCTCGATTTCTGGGGCCGCATTCGGCGCCAGGTGGAAGCCGCTAACGCTGAGATCGAGGTCTCAGTCGAGGACTATCGTGATGTGCTCGTTACCCTCTTCGCCGAGGTCGCCTTCAACTACGTCACCATTCGTGAGCACCAAGAGCGCCTGCGCCTGGCTCACGCCAATGTTGATGGTCAAGAAGACACACTCCAGCTGACGAAAGATCGATTTGACTCGGGGTTGGTTTCGGCTCTGGATGTCGCCCAAGCTGACTCAAACCTGGCCAATACCCGTTCGCTGATTCCAACGCTGGAGCGCAACTTGGCTCTGGCCCTCAATCGGCTTGCGGTGCTCCTCGGGACCAGCCCAGGAACCCTCAACCATGATTTGAGTGACCAGGTTCCCATTCCCACTGAGCCCAACGCGGTGACGACGGGCCTGCCGGCCGACCTGCTGCGCCAGCGGCCCGACGTTCGTTCCGCTGAGCGTCGACTCGCCGCCCAGACTGCGCGCATCGGTGTCGCCACAGCCGACCTCTATCCGCAGTTCTCCCTCAACGGATTTCTCGGGCTGCAGTCAACTACAGCCGGAGACCTCTTCAGCTCCGACAGTGTCAACTGGTCGATCGGATTGCCGATTCGGTGGAAGCTCTTCGCTGGTGGCGCGGTCAAATCGCAGATAGCAGCCGAAGAGGCTCGCACCGAACAGCTGTTGGCGAACTACGAGCGGTCAATTCTTCTCGCCCTCGAGGAGGTTGAGGACGCCATGGTCTCGTACGAAAAAGAGGTCACCCGAAGGGCTCGTCTGGCTGAATCTGTGGATGCAACCCAGCGGTCGCTCGAGTTGGTTCTGACTCAATACAGGGCGGGTCTGACGGATTTTCAGAACGTGCTCGACACCCAACGAACGCTTCTGGTTCGCGAGGACGACCTTGCGGCAAGCGAGGGGATAGTGATCAAGAACCTGGTTGATCTGTACCGCGCTCTCGGGGGTGGTTGGGATCCTAAGGCGGCGCAGCAGCCGGTTCCGCCTGTGCCGGCCGATGAGGTCACCTTAGCGATGGAGGATCCCAGCAAGGCGACTGGATAGCAGAATTCCCGGAGTCTTGGTGCTCGATCCCTGGCGAGTAGAGGAAATCAGCCAAGCCGCTGCCGATGAGGCATGGTTCGGTCACAGAATACTGTTGTTTTCTATTCAAACACATGATCGATGACCCGAACGGTCTGCTCACTCATCTTTATTGGCAATGTGCATTCCGACCAGTCCGGCGATGGTGATGGCGAGGTAGAGCTGACCGACCAGCGCCTGAATCCAGGCCAGTGTGCGAGCGCTCTGTGAAACAGGAGAGATGTCTCCATACCCGAGGGTAGTCATGGTGACGAAGCTGAAATAGGTCAAGATTCCCCGCACACCGGAGGCGTCACCCTCGGCCCAACTCTGCCGGATATTGTCTGAAACAGCGAATGCCTTGTCGTCAACGAGCGCGATAAATCCGTAGATGTCGGCAAAGAGGAAACCAATCAGCAGATAAGCACAGACAGCGCCGAAAACTCTCTCCTGAGTGATTCTCGGGCCGGTCAGTACATCCTTGAGGATTCGCCAGATCAGGAATCCGATAAACAGTCCTCCCAAGATCATAGGCCCC
>JAAESQ010001182.1 GCA_024229275.1 bacterium
GTGGTGCAGCGAGACCAATGCGCTGGCACTGGTTCATCTCGTACAACATGCCAAGCCATTGATGCCCCGAGGGTCTCGAGTCTTGGCCCTTTCGAGCCTCGGCGCGGAGCGAGCGATCCCAAACTACGCCTTCATCGGAGCGTCGAAAGCGGCGCTGGAATCGTTGGTACGGTCTCTGAGCTTGGAGCTTGCGCCGGATGACATTTCAGTGAACGCGATCTCCGCCGGTGTGGTTGACACACATGCATTGAGCTACTTTCCTAATCGCGAGCAATTGCTCGAAGAATCAAAGAATAAATCACTTCTTGACGACCCCCTCAGCGCCGAAGACATCGCTGATGCTGCCTATCTTCTTTGCCTGCCGGAGGCAAGGGCGATCCGAGGTCAGACGATCGTTGTCGATGCCGGTTACTCGATCGTAGGGTGAGCAAAAGATGATATTCCAAGATTCCGGCATCAAAGGCGCCACTGCAATTGTCACCGGCGGTAGCCGAGGCATTGGCCGCGAAATCGTGAGACTTCTGGCAGCAGAGGGCGCCGACGTCACATTCTTCTACCTCGAGAACCGCGAAGCTGCAGATGCGGTCGAAACCGAGTGCCGAGCACAGGGACAGACGGTGAAGGCCCTCCAGGTAGACGTCCGAGATGCCGAGGTCTGCCGGAAGGCAGTGGAGTCGGTGCTTGAAAGAAGCGAACGCATCGACATTCTCGTTAACAACAGCGGCCTGGTCAGAGATGGTCTTTTACCGGCCCTCTCCGATGACGATATTCATGATGTGCTGAACACCAACATCAAGGGAGTGCTCTACCTGACAGCTGCAGTCGTGCAACCGATGATGATGCAGCGTAGCGGCGTCATCATCAATATGAGTTCGATCTCAGGACAGAAAGGTGGCCGAGGCCAGGCCAACTACGCGGCAAGCAAGGGTGCGATCGACGCTTTTACCCGTGCCATGGCCGTCGAGCTCGCTCCACGCAAGATCCGAGTCAACGCGATCGCACCGGGAATCATTGCAACCGAAATGAGCCGAGAAGTGCGGGAGCTGGCCGGTGACCAAGCTCTCGACCGCATCCTTCTCAAACGCTATGGGACTCCAGCCGAAGTTGCATACCTCGTCTGTTTCTTGGTTTCTCGCTATGGCGAGTACATCAACGGTGAGATCATCAATATCGACGGTGGGTTCAAGATGGGATGAACCGTACCGAAATACGGAGTATTCATGGAAATTGACAGCATCTACCCGAAGGTTCGAGCGATTGTCGCGGACGTCCTCGCGTTCGACGAAGACGAAATCAAGCGCGACGGCAGCCTGGTCAACGACTACAGTGCTGAGTCCATCGACTTCCTCGACTTGGTCTATCAGCTTGAGCGCGAGTTCAAGATCAAGATTCCCAGGGGTCAGATCGAGCAAGAGGCTCGCAGGGGTCTCGACGTGCAGGAGTTTGAGAAGAATGGCAGGCTGACTGATCGAGGTCTCGAACAGCTGAAACTCTACCTCTCCGAGGTTCCGGAAGATCGGTTCAGCTCGAACATGCTGACTTCTCTCATTCCGACTCTGTTCACTGTAGAGACGTTCTGCAAAGTCGTTCTCCGCGAGACGGAGCGCACCGAGCAGGCCGCCGCCAGTTGACGACACGTGTTCCACTTCGTCGACCAGATCCTCGAGTCCAAGCCCGGCATATCCGCCATTGGTCTCAAACACGTCACGAAGAACGATGTCTTCGTACACAGCACCAGTAGCCACTGCCGCTCTTTGATGTCGTGCATTATCGGCGAAGCTCTAGGTCAACTTGGCGCGTGGAATATCATGGCCGCGAATGACTTCACCCTTCGTCCTCTCGCTGGCGTGGTCGGCGAGGTTGCCATTTTCGGTGAAGCAACCGTCGGTAAGACAATTCGACTCGAGACAACGATCGACTCTGTCGACGACGAAGCGGTCTACTACCACGCAATCGCCACCGTTGACGGCGAAAAAGTCCTGTCATTGAGCGACACGCTTGGACCTCTGGTGCCACTGAATGATTTCAACGACCCTCACGAGCTGCGTGAGCGTTGGGACAGGATACGCGGCACGTCAGATCCTGAAGTCATCACTGCTGGCGAACCTTCTCGCGCTGTGGACCTATCGTTCGACCGGATTCTTTCACTCGAGATCGGCAGCGAAATCACGGCTGCCAAGCTGATTTCAGGCGAAGATGCGTTCTTCAATGATCATTTCCCAAGAAAACCGGTATTGCCGCTGTCCCTGCTGCTGGAGTCTGTGCTGCAACTGGGTCAACGTCTTTGGTCAGACGATGCAGCTCGTTTCACCCCGACGAGGGCATGCAAAGTGAAGATGCGCCGATTTGTCGAGCCGGGGCAGACAGTTACCGCCAAGCTCAAGGTAAAGGAACGCGACAAAGAGACCGCGCAGCTGGCATTCGTATGTGAAGCTGACGGCCGGAGAGTTTGCACCGGCGAGGCCGAGTTTGGAGCTGCTGAGGAATGAGTACCACCGAGAGGAGATCCGTGGCCATCACCGGCATCGGCATGGTGACACCACTCGGTCTCGACGTGCCTTCGACCTGGCAATCGTTGATGGAAGGCGATTCCGGCATCGGACCGATTACCGGATTTGACGCATCGGGCTTTCCGACCCGAATCGCGGCCGAGGTCAAGGGATTCGATCCGCAGAGTGCGGTCGACGATCGCAAGTCGTTGAAGTACACACTCCCTTTCACTCGGTTCGCACTTGCTGCAGCGGAGGAAGCGATTCAAGACGCCGGTATCCGGCCGACTCACGCGACATCCGAGCGATGGGCTCTGTCTTGCGGCAGCGGCATGATGACCACGGAGTTTGACTTCCTGCAGCGTTTCCAGCAGGAGGTCGCTACAGACGGCGAGCCCGACTTGGCTCGTCTTGGCGCTGAGGCCGAGCACTTCATTTCTGCACCCGAGTTTGCACGACAACGGGTTGTGTCGGGCCAGGCCCTCCTGCACCAGCGCTATGGCATTCGCGGATACTCCGCCAATCTGCACACGGCCTGTTCCTCTGGCGGCCAAGCCCTCGGTCTGGCCATGCGTCTGATTCGTGCAGGTGACGCCGACTTCGTTTTGGCTGGAGGATACGACTCCATGATCACCCCGGTCGGACTGACGGGTTTCTGCCTCCTTGGAGCAGTTTCTCCCGACAACGACTTTCCCGACCGTGCCAGCCGGCCGTTCGATCGCACACGTAACGGCTTCGTGCTGGGTGAAGGCGCCGGATTCTTTGTTCTTGAAGAGTGGCAGGCGGCCCGCGAACGTGGCGCCAATATCTACGCCGAACTCGCCGGCGAGGGAAACTCACTGAGTTCCTATCGGATCACCGACTCCCACCCTTCCGGTGACGGGCCGATCCAGGCCCTTCGCGCCGCCGTCGCCGACGCCGGTGAAAACCTCGATACCGTCGATTACATCAATGCCCACGGCACCTCCACCCAGATGAACGACCTCTGCGAGACCAACGCCGTCAAAGCGGTCTTCGGTGAGCGCGCGCCGAGCGTTCCCGTCAGCTCGACCAAGGGTCAGATGGGCCACCTCATCGCCGCAGCAGGCGCCGTCGAGGGTGCCATCTGTGCCCTCGCAATCCACCACGGTACGGCTCCCATGACGGCCAACCTTGTAGATCCCGACCCTCAATGCGACCTCGATTACATCAGCGAAGGATGCCGTCCACTCGAAATCGACGTCGCCATCTCGAATTCTTTCGGTTTCGGCGGTTCCAATAGCAGCCTGGCTTTCAGAAGCTCACGACGATGTGAGCAATAGCATGGAGAGCAGAGTCGTCATCACAGGCTACGGATGCCTCACAGCTGCCGGACACGACGTGACAGCAACTTGGGCATCGATGACTTCAGGATCGAGTGGTATCGAACAGGTGACGAGCTGGGACAGTTCCAGCTGGCGCTCAGCGATCGCCGGCGAAATCAAGGACTACAACCCACGGAAACTCGTGGCGGATCGCAAACTGCTCAAGGTCATCACCCGACAGGACGTGATCGGACTCAACGCCGTCGACCAAGCGATGGCTCACAGCGGCTTGCCTGAGTATCGCGCCGCACTCGGCGATGACTGCGAGTCTCTGAACGATCGAACTGGCATCTTTGTCGGTTCACCCGGAAACAAATACCATCACCAGCACGATTATCTGACTGCCCTTGCGAGTGCGAGCGGAGATCAGGCGGCGTTTGGCTCAGCCGCGATGGATGAAGTCCATCCGATGTGGCTGCTGCGGACTCTTCCCAACAACGTGCTTGCGTACGCCGGCATTCGCTACGGCTTCAAAGGGGCCAACGAAAACATCACTGCTCATGGCATCAGCGGAGCACAAGCGATCCTTGAGGCGTGCCGATACCTCAGAGATGGAACCATCGACAGGGCGATCGTGGTCGGATACGACTCAGCAATCGAGGCAGAGGCATTGGCCTACTACTCTTCAGTTGGCCTGCTCAGTGCAGAGTCCATCAAGCCCTTTGATGCGAACCGCGACGGCACGGTACTCGGGGAAGGAGCTGGTTGCCTCATTTTGGAAACTCCACAAGCGGCCGAACAAAGGGCTGCCATTGTCTACGGTGAGGTGCTGGGAGGTTCCGTCGTTTCGGAGTCACAGGGAGTGCTCTCTATCCGCGAGGATGGTGATGGGGTCAGAAGGGCAGTTCAATCAGCCTTGAGGAACTCACGCCTCAAGCCACAGGACATAGGAATGATCACGGCGCACGCGAACGGTACGGGAGTGTCGGATGCCAGCGAAGCTCGCGCCTATCTGGAGATGTTCGGTTCTCAGGCAGTGCCAGTGACCGGCTTCAAGTGGTCTTTGGGCCACACCATCGCTGCAAGTGGAGTCATTGAGAGTATTCTGACTCTCCTGTGCCTCCGAGAAGGGTGGATGCCCGGCATTTCGACCCTCAAAGAACTCGCACCTGAGTGTGCCGGATTGAGTGTCAGCACCTCGAAACAGAAGACTTCTTCGAAACTAGGTCTGGTCGTGTGTCGCAGCTTTGCCAGCCTCAACTCAGCAATCGTTCTCTCAGCACATGATGGCTGAACGAGAGACCGATATCCGACCGTCGAAGCTGGGGACGGTGTTGTACCACCTGTTGCCGACACGTCGACGAGTCGTGATGGAGAACATGCGACAGGTGTTCGGAGATCAGCTCGACGAGGCCAACATCCATCGACTGGCCCAGGCCTTCTACTCACATTTCTGGCGGACTATTGGTGAGACGATCACCATGATGTTCAGCTCGGATCGGAGAATCGCCGCCAAGGTCGACATTATTGGTTCGGAACACATACTTAAAGCCGCAGAAGAACAGAAAGGCGTACTCATCCTCACCGGCCACATCGGCAACTGGGAACTAGCCGCTGCGGGTGCAATGCTGCAGTTCAAGCAATACCAAAACCGGCTTCACGTGATTCGAAAATCGCTGTTTCCAGTGCTCGAAATGCTCGTATTCGGCCGTTTCCGCAAGGCCGGCCTCAGGATCATTCCTGCCTTCAACGCGCTCAATTGCGTGTTCGACGCACTCGACAAAAACGACGCGATCATCTTCATTATGGATCAACACAACGTATTGGGATCGAAGGCCATTGCAGTCGAATTCTTCGGCAAAGAGGCGGGTACGAATCGGAGTTTAGCTCTCGTTGCACGACAGAGTGGTGCTCCTGTCATTCCGGCCTGCTGCTATCGCAACCCCGATGGTCGACACGTAATGCGCTTCGATCCACCGCTGCCTTGGATCACATCGGAGCAGCCCCGCAACGAAATCCACCTCAACACCCTCAAATACAACCAAGTACTCGAGGAATTCATCCTTGATCATCCCGAACAGTGGTTCTGGATGCACCGTCGCTGGAAGTTAGATCTGCGTCCACCGACAAAACGGCGTCAGCGCGAGCTCAAGATGGGGCGTCGCTGATGCGCCTGATTCGCCTCGCCTGCAATTCAGTGCAAGTCCAAAGGGGGTACTCCCGATGCTGATCATCAATCATTCTCAGGTACGCGAGTTGCTTCCTATGTCTGACTGTATCGCCACCGTGGCCGAAGCCCTTGCCGCGCTTTCGCGAGGCGAAGGGCTGCAGCCCCTGCGTGACGGATTATTACTTCCCAACCGCCAGGGTGTGTTGGCATGGATGCCCGGTTCACTGGCGAGCGGTAAGCCTTTTGGCATTAAGGTCCTCAGTGTTTTTGATCGAGCAGCTGACTTCGGGCTCGACTCGCACCAGGGCGGGGTGATGATCTTCGATCCCGAGCAAGGACGTCCACTGGCGCTGGTCGAAGCGGGTGCTATCACTGCTGTTCGAACCGCGGCGGTGTCGGCCTTGGCCACTGATCGCATTGCGAGAAA
>JAAESQ010001183.1 GCA_024229275.1 bacterium
CGAACAGCTTGATCGGCCGCAGCGCAGCAGCGGGTCCGGTGCCGAGTGTGTAGAGCGGGAGTGTCGCGACGCCCGTGTCTCCGTTGAACTCGATCATTCCATGCACGCCGGCGACGTCGGCAACGTAGTAACGGCGGTTGTACCAGGGCACTCCGCTGAACTTGACGGGAGTTGCGACGTCGTAGGTGGCTGGCATGATGACGGGAGAGACGTCGTTCCCTGGCGTCGTGGGCTCCTCTGCCAGCGTGGTCAGCTGGTAGATGTAGTGCTTCGACTCCGCGGTGCTGTGACCGATCGCGAATATCTGTCCCTGTGAGGGGAAGAAATCGTGATACGGTACGCTGGTGACTGGGGCCGGTGTGCCGTTGTCATCCACCATCGGGTCGCCGTCGTTGGATCCGCGTCTCACGCTCACGGTGGACATTGTGTCGAAGAACGCGTTCCGAAGCTCCAAGGCCTCAGAGGGATCCATCCCCCCGAGGTCCGCAGCGGCCTCATCCAAGCCGCCCGAGATTATTTTTATCGGCCGTCGCACAATGGTCATGGGAAACCGATCTCCGGATCGAACGGTACGTCGCTGTTCATGTCCATCACGTTGATGAACTCGCGGAACTTGGTGTACTCGCGCTCCACTCTCCCATCCTGGTCCTGCATCCATCCACGGTCTTTCCCAGCACGGCCACCGAGGATCAAAGCATAGGCTTCGGTCAGTGGTTTGAGTGCTCTGAACGGCACAGGTATCGCATCGGTAAGATCGGCCCGCTCGCTCATCGGCAGCCGCACTCCGGAAACAACGATGTTCGCGTCGACAATATCGGACCACGGACTCTGACCCGATGTGTAGTAGTCGGTGTTCTTGGAGAAGCGCCAAACGGATTCCGCTGGATCCCAAATTTTGTAGGCCTGCGGCTGACGTCGGCGCGGATCGCGGAGACTGTCCCAGATGACGGACTCGTCCTCGATCGGGCGGTTCCGAATCTGTTCGTCCTTTGTGTCCAACAGGATCTGCACCTTATGTCCGTCGGACTTGATCCCCTCCATCGCGTAGACGCTGTTCACCCAGCTCGGCAACAGGATGTCGTCGAAGTCGAGCAGGTTCGTCGCGGCCGGCACCTGCACCGGCAACGACGGGAAGATGTCCGTCAGCCAGTTGACCGTCTCTTGGAACGCCGAATGATCTGCGTCACTCCCCTCTTGGATCAGCTCGAGCGTGAGGTTGTTCAGCTCGTCCATGATCTGCTGGTCGTCGATCACCAGTTGAATAAATTCTGGGGCTCTCCCGCGTGCCAGATTCAGGATCCGCTGGTAGGTGATGCGCGTACTGATGACGGGTGGGGCGACGACGACGTCGGAGCTTCCGAGCAACATGCCGCCGAAAGCATCGCGAGCGCCTGGATCGAAATAAATCTTCGTGCTTCCGGGACCTGCGGCGTCTCCCCAGCAACTGACCCCGACCGGGTGCCACTCCGTATCATCGTTCCAGAGTTGAGCAAGTTGCGCGGCGGCGCTGAACACTTGAGTGGCGACGACCGCGCCGTCGATCGACAACGTGGCAGTGCGAGTGCGACCGTCGAGTACGATCGTCAACTCGTGCGCCGCTGCCGGCCCCGAAACAACGCCGGTGTCTACGTCTAGGTGTGTTGTCGTGTCGTCTTTGATGATGGCAAACCAGTTGCCGCCGTTCACTGCGTAGAACCCGATACCGTGGAGACTGGCTTCGGTCGTGTCCCACCACCCACCGATACCCCAGAAGGAGATGCCGCGGTCAGTCGTATGCTCCGTTACGGCCAAGGTCCTGGCGCGGAAGCTGTACGGCCAGTTGGTGAAGCCGTGGTGCAGATAGGCGTGTGCGTTCACAACATGCCAGCGGTAGCCTCCCCAACCGTCGGCGCCGCCAAATCGTCGCATGTAGGTCCACGTGTAGTTGTACCCGAGGAAGCTCGTGGTGTCGATCCCTTTCATATAGCTGCCGGTACTGTTGTCGAGGACCTGGTCGGTGCCGAGGGGGTCGAGTCCGGGATTCCAGACATGGCCCGCAGCAGGAGCTCGTTGCGCGAGTGCTTGGAAGAAGCGACCCATCAGTCATCCTCCTCCACTTGTACTTCCGTCAGGAAGGAGTCAAACCAACACAGCACCTGACCCAACCGCTCGGCGATGCAGCGGACGGGGGCTCCAGTCTCGAAGCCGACGTTGAGAAAGCTGCCGAGTCTCTGCTGCTGGGGTTCCGTGCCACCGAGTACACCACTGGCCGGCGCATACGTTGAGACGAGGCCCTCGTTCAGGTAAAACCGCATCTCCTGTTCCGACCCGTCGATGTCGATCCGCATCGAGATCAGTGTCTCGTGGGCCGAGATCCCCGTGTCGACGTCGTGCAGGAGGACCTCGGCGTCATCGCACACCTTGACCCACCAGTTGCCCCATGTCGGCCCTAGTGACTTCGCATAGAAACCAATCCAGCCAAACCCTTTGTCGAGAGCAGACAGCGGGGAATTGACAGAGACTTTCTTGAAGAAGCCCCAGAAGTACCGGCAGGTCTGCGGCTGCCCAGCGTCCCACTGCGAGACTTTGAGCCAGGTCACGTTGCGGGCTCGCCAGATACGAGGGCTGGGCGGGAACGGCGGAAACATCATCGCCGGTTCAATGTTCTGCGTGCCGGCCCAGAAACTACCCCCACCTTCCTGGCCACCCCACTCCGTGTTACTCTGCATCCGCAGGATGTTGCCCATGATACCGGGGACGGCCTGCCACTCGTCCTTGTTGTACAAGATGGCAACGCTTCCGGAACTGATTCCTCCAGAGATGCCTCCACTGTCACCGACTAGCAAGCCGCCCGCGTTGATGGCCGGGGTTGCGCGCAGGAACATGATCCGTTCGGCGGTAGCAGTCATAGCGCGAACTCCAGCAGTGCGCCTTCCAGTGACGACTGGATGACGGCCTGCTGCTGCGAGAGCCATTCGCCGCCCAGGTCAGCGCGGTGCGCGAGCATCAACGCCATTTCCTCGACCAACGGGCCGAAGAGAATGAACGGCAACAGCACTTCGACGTTGAGATCGCCGACTCCAACCGTGACGGGGTAGAACGTGGCGTAGCCCGCGATCGCGGTGACGGTCGCCCAGTTGATGATTTCGAACAACTCCCAACGGTTGTTGGTGTTGTTCCGGATGATGATCCCACCGGGTCGGCCGTCGTCGATCAGCTCGCGGGCCATCGCTTCGCGGTGTTCGATGTTGGTCCGGAGAAGGACGCGCACGCGGTTTCCGCCCTGCACAGCCTCTAGTGCGGTCGGTATGCCCACCAGCTCGCCTTCGGGGAACTCAAGGTCGATCTTGCTCCCGTCCGCGCCAACGACCGCGAGGTCCGCCGTCTGGTTCATCATAGCTTCCGGTTTCGTCTTGACGATGGCGGTGTGGAGTAACCGTGTTGCCTGGTTGTAATCCTCGACCAGCTCGGGATCATCCAGCACCAACGTCGTCAAACCAGGATGCCGCAGGCGGGCCGTGTTAATGACCTGCTGCGGCGTGAAGCTGGGGGACACTGCCATTGTCGTCCTCCTACGTTAGCCCGATGGCATACTCCCGATTTGTGCCTCGGCTATATCGGGTGAACTCGTGAAGGACGCGGGTAGCTCCGACGTTGGGAGTGCGTTGGCTGCGCCTCGCGACTCTGCGCGTTCGATCGCTGCCAGTGTCTCCGCGGCCTTTCTCTCTTCTTCCTCGACTGCTGGTTCACTCTCTGCGAGGTAGTCACGCCACTGTGCGTCTTTCTCCTCGTCGCCGTAGTTCTGCAAGATGTGGGTGCAGAACTCTTGGAGCGTTTGGAACTTGACGCGCTTGCTGCCCTTCTCCTTGAGCCAACGAGAGAACAGCCCGCTCTGCCCTGGCACCTTCACCGGCTCGGGGATGTCGTAGATCCTCAGCAGTTGCTGGTTGCGAACTTTGTCGATCGCTCGCGTTCTGTTACGGGAAGCCAGCTCGACGCGACGCTTCTGCTCCGACGGTGTCCCGTCCGCTTCCTTCTGAGCAAGCCGCTGCCGCTGTTCCGGCCATCCGTTCACTGCACGAATGTGCCCCGTCCGCTTCGCGGGATTCGGATCGCTCTCTGACGGGAATCCGTTCAGCTTATCTGAACTCAAAGTCATTGGGTGTCCCCTTGATTAAACGCCAAGCTCGTCAGCCATCTTACCCATGATTGGCTTCATCTCTTTGGCTAGTTCATACGACTCGGCCCATCCGTCGGGATCCGCGATCTGCAACCAATGCTCGAACTCCTCCAGCTCCCCATCTGAGGCCTCTCCGTGAGCGATGCGCGAGGACAGTCGTTTGACATGCACCCAGGCTTCTTTCACAGCCTCGTAACGCTGACGCTCCGGAGTGTCCTTCGGATCGTGCGCCATGAAGTGTTTCCAGAGGAAATCGAACAGCGCCTCTCCCCCCGGTAGCCAGCCCTGTCGGGCAGGCCATGCTTCCAGAGTGAGCGGCGTCCAAGTGATGAGAGCGATTTTCCCATCGCCTGTCAGGTACTCGAAATCGGGCATCCAGCGGATGAACTCCATTTGTTCGTCGTACCAGTTGTGACGCACCTCAAAGTGCGCTGGGTCCTGGCCGACGACGCGGTCCCCCATGAACGACGATACGCGATCGCGTACATCTGAGGGCGGCCTGCTGCCCTGGTCCGATCCGAACCAGGGCGGCAAGCGACGATCACCGGAGATAGATCGGTGGAAGTGTCCTTCCGGATCGCGCTCGATGTCCTTCATGAGATCGGCGCGAGGATCGTATCCGACAATCGTCTCGGTCATTTAATCAATCATCCCCTGCGGGATCACCACCACATGGAACTGCTCGCCACCAGCTGCGGCGGCGTGGGTGATGGTGCAGGCACCAGTCGTGCAGACCGCGAACAGGCCAAGCGCGTTACCCATCAACGCACCTGCTGCGATGTTCGCCGGAGTGACGATGGCGGTGTCGCCGGCGACGATGTTGTCATCGGACAACACCGACACCACGTCAGTTGCCGTCGAGCCGGGGGTCAAGCCCGCGGCCTGCGGCCAAAAGGCCTTCTTTCTGATTCTGCTCATCTTGGTTCCCTCCTCCTAGAGGTGTGGGTGAGGGTTTACCAAGTCACGCCGTTCAGACTCACGAGGTTGTTACGCCTCGAAATTCCGAACTCGTAAAGCGTGGTGAACAGGATGTCGAAGACGGTCTTGTTCGGCACCAAATGCAGCGTCGAGTTGTCGTCGTTTACGACTTCAATGAAGTCAGCGACGTTGTAACGCTGGATGCTGCTGCCGCCAGGAATGAAGTAAATCTTCCCGTCAGGCGCGGTGTGGTCGGCGAAGAACGGACGACCAGCATATACCGCGACGTCCCAGGACCCATCGAGCTTCTGAACGTTGCGCCACTCTGCCTTCTGAACCAGGGCGTCGTGCCAACGCTCGCGGCTCTCATACGAACTGATGAGGTACTCCACCCTCGAACCAGGCGCACGCTTCATCTGTGCGTCACGGGCACGGTTCATGTCACCGATGATCGTCGGCTGGGTGGCGGTCCTCTTGTGCGGACGCCAGAAGGGCTCGGTCGCGATCGCAAGACCCTGCAAAGGATCGACAAGCGCATCGTCATAGAAGCCGGGTAGGCCCATCGGAGGCGAGTTGTCTTCCACTTCGTCGGTGTCTGTCCAACCAGTGATCGAGTTCTGGAGGTACACGTAATCGTCGACCGCGATTGCTGCCGCTGCGAACGTACCGACCAGCATGGTAACGGTGACTTTCGTCCACGCGGCGTTGTCCTCGAGATCGACGGTGTTCACTTTCATCTGGCCACGGTCGGTCGTGCCGTTGAATCCCTTCGTGTCCAAGATGTGGAGCACCTGATTTTGCCGGATCGTCAGGAACGGTGCGCCACCGTCCGTCTGACCCATCGCACGGTCCAGAGTCAACGTTCCGTTTGCTCCACCATCGTCTGTCTCTGTCAGCACGCGGCAAATCACTCCGGAGCCGTCGCCCCAGGTGTACGTGTTGGCAGTAAGCATCATGGCGGTGCGCGTCGAACGTAGAGTGAGATCCAAACCGCGAGCGAAGGCGTTCGTAGTGGTACGAGCCTTCTTCATGAACTTCCACGAGATTCTTGCGCGGAAAGTCATCTGCTTCAAGCGAACCTCGACGTTCCGAACCGTGGGACTCACGGCCGTGGGAACATCCGCAGATTCACCATGCGTCCCGCCTGCCTCATTCAAACCCGTCTCGATACCGATGACGCACTTGTCACCTTCGGCGACTACGTCCTCGGAGTTCTGACGGATGTAGGTCAGGTTGGGATGCGAGTCGTTGAACTGCCGCGTCAATCCTGGCGCGTACTTGATTTGCAGCAGGTCAGACAGACTCTGTGCAGTTGAGCCCGGAGGTAGGGCCATTTAAAGCCTCCTTCGAGTTACGAGAGTCTCCCCTTGTTGCTGGGGTGGTTACGGAGGAAGTCGGCGATACCCTTCGCGTCCAATATTTTCCCGTCGTCAGCTGGGGCAGGCTTCGGTGTTGAAGATCCCCGTCGCCGCAGCGCCGTTCCTCCACGCCGCTTGTTTGTTTTGCTGGCCTTCTTCGCACGAGTGGATGTCTCCTTCGTGTTTTTGACGGCCCAGCCGGTGAACCAACGATCGAAGTCAGCGGGCTCCCCCGCGTCGGTCCAGGCGCGATGCACAGCATCGACTTTAAACCCGAGTTCGGTCACGGTGTCGCGACGTCTCTCACCCTCTGCTTTCCGCGCTCTGACTGCTGCCGGAGTATCAACGTCGTCCTTGGACTCGGCGGTTTCAGTGTCCTTACTCCCGCTCTTGCCTTTCAGAAGACTCTTGATCTCCGATATGTCTGAACGCAACGACGCGTTCTCGCGCCGGAGTACTGTGTTCCGACGGAACTGCGCCGGATTATCTTCTGCCTCTTGGAGCACGCTCTCTGCGTGATCCTTCAAGGTCGTGAAGTACGCAACTGGATCCGGAACGTTGGCATCGAGGAACCCGAGCAACTCGGCCGGATCGTCGAACTGTTTCCCGAAGAACTCCTCCCTCTCCTTGATCGCTGCCTCACGGCGCGTCAGTGACTTCTTTATGTCGGCGACTTTCGCCTCTACGGCGTCCTCGCCGGCGTAACCTGACGCAGCTCGTTTCAGCTGCGCGATCGACATCTCGACTTCTTCACCACCCTGCATGATCGGGATTATCAGATCGTCGACATTGTCCTCAACGAAAGCGTCCAGAATCTCCTGCCGCGTGTCGACGTCGACCTCCTCTATCCACTTGTCGACGGCCTCGACCTCATCGTCGGACAGTCCCTCGTCCTTCTTCGCAGCGGCCGCTGCCGCGTCGTCCTCCTCCTTCTTCGCGGCGGCCGCTTCCTCCTCCGCTGCCGCTTCTTCCTCGTCGGTGATGACCTCTGTTTCCGTCGCCTCGGCACCTTCCTGCTCGGCGGCGGCTCCCGCCTCAAGCTCGAACTCTTTCTTGAACTCGGCGTCGCTTACGACCTTCCCGTCTGCCTTTGACGCTCCCTGGTCGGGGAGGCCCGTCGGTGCGGGCGCTCCGGCAACACGTTCGATCGTTGCGACCGCTGCGGCTTGGGATACTTCCCCAGGTGCAGCGTTCGACTTCAAACCAAAATCACTATCAGCCATTGGATGTCTCCTTTAGGCTGGGGTTGGCGACGCCTTCTGTTGCTGCGCCGCAGCTGCGCCAGCTTGCGGTTCGGCACCAGGCTGGCCTTGCGGGTTTACCTCTCCTGTTGCAGCGCCGAAGCCACCCAACTGCGGCATCCCCATGCGCTGTTCAAGAGCGGGAAGCTGGTGCATCTCCCAATGCAACTCTAGTAGCGTGATAGATGTCTCGGTCACACGGCCGTCGCCGGTTCCCATCTGTTCACGCAGCTCCTTGAGTTGCCGTTTGTGCCGCATCTCATGGACGATGTGATCGTCATACCGCCTCGGCATCAACTCGTCGGGCAGTGTTCCGGACACCTGAACGAACGCGAGGATCAGCTGCACTTCGTCGGGTCCAAGACCCATGATGCCTTGGTACTCCATCTCCGCGTTGTTCTTGTCCTGTTGCAGCTCGTCGAACAGCCGGTCCTCTTCGCCCAGGCCCATGATGACCAACAGGCGACGCCAGTCCGGCTGGTTGAACTCGTCCATCATGTATCCACCAAGCCACGCCTCTTTCGCTTTCGCTTCGGTCGCAGCTGGTGCTTTCGGCAGTGCGGATCCCGGCCGGACGGAAACCTTCAATCCTTGGCCAAGATCGGTGCCCTTGAAGTACTGAGCCTGAGTCGCGGAGTCACCGGCCATGGAGGCCAGCTGCTCGAACTCAACGAACTGCCGGATGTTCTCTAGGTGCAGCTCCATCATCTTCGCGAGGCCGCGCTCGATCTCGCCCACCGCGAAGCCGATCTGCGTGTCGTCTTGGTCCTGTAGCAGCTGGATCGCAACGCCCGAGATACCAGCAGCAGGGAGCTGGCCCCTCGACACTTCATGCACTCCGCTGATGTCCTGCCACATCTGGATCAGGAACTCGAGCAATCCGGGCAGTTGGGCGGGGAACGTCGGTGGTGCGAGGTAACTCGGTTGCTGGCCGCGCGGTCCAGCTGCGAACTGGAGGACCTTGGTGGTCAGATCCTGCAAACGCCGCCATGCAGCTTTGGCTTGTCGAGGCCAGAGCATCACTGGTCGGCCCGCGAGCATCATGTGCTCTTCCCAGAGGGAGTAGGCCCAGTTGATCGCCATCTGCAACGGGCGCAGCGGCGTACATGGCGACGGCGACCAGAAACCGGCCGACTCCGAGAAACCGATGCGCACGGCTGGGAGGGTGCCGTACACATTCGGTCCCCAATGGCCGATCTCGCCGATCGACGTCATGATGACGCGCAGACCCTGGGGAAACGAGAACAGCTCGGATCCGCCGATGTCGAGCAATGCACCACCTGGCTCAAGCCAGAACTCGATGAGCATCGTCTCGTTGTGTTCCTGCGCCTCGTCGTTGTCGCTGCTGTAGACCCCCGTCACGCCGAAGGCCAGCGTCTGCGAGTGCCAGCCCTGTTGTCCGGGCGGGAAGTCGCGGATGGCGCGGGTCAGTCGGGATGAGGATCGGGAGTCGTCAGAGTCTGGTGTGAGCAGTTTGCCACGGAGGGAGGGGAACTGCTGAATGGCTTCTTCACGGCCGAGTCGAACGTCACGACCGATTCCGGTGCATGACTCGATGTCGGTTCCTGTGATTGGGTAGTAGAAGCACTCGTGCGGGGGGTGGACGTCGGTAAAGGGCTGGCCAGCTGCCATCGGCTCCCCTCCGTCCTCACCCTCGACTTGGTCCCCTCCATCGAAGTCCCAAAGCGGGAACAGCAGGCATGTGCCGGCGCGCTGCAACCAAAACGCGATCTTCTGCCGGACCTTCCGGATGTCGATGAGCTTCTCGATCCACTTGATGAGGTCGTTTCCCAGCTCAGCGGCGTCCTCGGCGTTGGGATCCCCTTGATCGGCCTGTACTTGGTAGGAGGGCTGGCCGCGAACGAGGCGGCTTTCCTGCGTCCGATTATAGGGCTTCATCAGGTTGATCGTGCGTCTGACAGAATCGCGGGGAGCTGGGATATTAACGACTACTCTGCGGGCGGGATCGAACTCGGTGTACTGCGCGTCTTTGTCGAAGGCCTCGTTCAGGAACGTATTGCGGTCAACGGCCCATCGCCGGTTGATGGTTGCGATTCTGAGTCGAAGGATGATCTGAGCGACGGCGCGTTGCACGCGCTGGCTCTCTCCGGTTTCCTGCTGGTCCGGCTGGCTCGCGTCGGCGTTTAGCAGCCCAGCTTGGGCGTCAGCTGACGTCCCCGCAATCGGTGGTGCTGTCATAATCAGGCTCCCTCAAAGACTGGTACGACTTGCTGGCGCTCCATCGCCTTGATCTCATCGTCGTCGTACCCCTCCTCACGCTTCTCAATCCACCACCGCTCCCGTTCTGCCACTAGGGTGCCTTCGGCTGCTCCACTAACTTCGGTAAGGACGGACGTTTCTGCAACTTCACGGTGTTCGGCGGGATCCTCGGCCGGGTAACCGTTCTCCCCCTTCTCGATCTCCTCGTTGTCGATGACCGCTCCGCTGGCCAGCCTGGTGGTGAGGCTGCCAAGAGCGGGAACACGTCGGGGTATTTGCTGGGTCGGTGCGTACATTTTCGCTATCTGGTAGCCAACTATTCCCAGGGTCACCAGCGAAAAAGAGAAGCAAACGACGGATACCGCGATGATGATAACGAGTAGGATCAGCGTTTCACTGACCACTGATTTCCTCCTTGCGGCGTTGCCGCCAGTTGGCGACGAGCTGCGCGGCATGTTCGGCGGGCGTCGGTGCGTTGCCGCCGCCGTACAGCTCATCGTCGCGTCGGATCCAGTTGAGTAGCCGGACCACGTTGGTCATGGAGTGATCGTTCTTGTCGACCGGGGCTTCCGGCCGGTTTCGTTGCTCTGCGATGACGTCTGAGGTCCAGTTGGCCCACTTGTAGTGAGCGAACTCCCAAGCCAGCCAGCGGCAGCCACGGAAGACAAAGATCCGCGGTGGCACCCACATCTCCTCGCCGTCGTCATCGAGCAGCGGGATCGGATCCCCCTCCTCGTCGAGTATCGGCTCCCCATCCTCTTCCTCGTACAGCGGGTAGTTGCCCAGCCGCTCGATGCAGTCGTCGATCGCTGCGTCCTTCAAGTTGTTGCCGGTCACGACGTCGATGTTCCATCCCAGCTGATCGGCGACGTCGATGATCTCCTCATACATCGTCATCGCTCTCATGGTGGGCTGGTCGCCGTCGTTCCCTTTACCAGCTCCACCTGCGGTCGCCTGAGTCTTCCGCGCAGCCGGATCCATGATGAGTGCGTCGATTTTCTCGAGGTGGCCCAAGTGGTCGATCGACAATTCATGCGCGATCCGCACGACGTCGGTTCCCAGGTAGTACTGGCCCTCGCTCTTGTCCGGCATTTCGAGGCCTCTGTACCACTGCCGGTAGGCGAACAACGGGTAGAAGGGAGGCGTTGGATCCATGGCCCACCACTCGACAGCGTGAGGGTTCACGCCGCCAGGGTCGTACATGAGCCAACGAGGCCAGTGTGGAGGGATGACGAACGGGTCGACTACGTGGATCCGAGGCTCCCAATTCGCGTACACCGGATCTCCGGACGATGCGTCGAAGTCGATCTCCATCTCCTGACGCCACTTGTAGGAGCGGAACCCACGACGGCCGTAGCGGGCGCTGGATGCCTTGGCCCATCCTGGCTCTCGTCGAGCGTGTTCGACGGAGTAGTGGACCTCAGCCACGACGAATCCCGTCTTGGGAAGTCGGTGCACCGTGAGTCCGGAGTGCGCGGGCAAACCAGGCACTTCCGTAACTCGCCCGGGCACGAGCTCGCGCTTCCCCATCCAGCCGCGATCGGTCTTCTCCCCAACAGGGATGTTGTGGATCTCGTCAACAACGCCGCTCAGTCCCACTCCGGTTCTTCCTCTCCCCAATCATCTGGCTCTTCGACTACGGGATCTCCGTCGACGAACTCCTCGTACTCCTCACGTTCCTCGTCTGATTGTTGCCCTTGCAGCTCGTGCTCTCTCGACCTGTGCAGCTCGTTCGGGTCCCACTCTTCGTCCTCTTGGGACGGACTCAGATTCTTCGGGTGCATGGACGGTTGTCTCAACATGATAGTTCTCTAAAGCAGTCGCGATGAAGGCCTCCAACCCCTGCGGTGAGGTAGGACCTTCCTCGACATATCCCCAGGGCAGCGCCATGGTCTGCCCGCGCACAACTCGGTACAAGAACTCGTGCCAAATCTCCGAGTTACTGAGATACCTCAACTCCAAATCGGTGACACGGCGACCGAGATTCCTGTTGATGATCCCGATCGCTTTCACTGTGGCGCGGCGCTTCGACTTCAACGGCCAAAGGCAGGTTCCGCCCCGACCCAGCAGACAGCGACTATCGGTGGGGCTCAAGCCGCGTGTCTCGGCGCCGACGACGTCCGGCCAGGGTCTTGGCGAACTTCTTCCGCTTCTTCGCGGGAGTCTTGTGGACCATCTCCTCGCCCACCGACTTCGGTATTCCGAGTGTCGACTTGCCCGCCGCGGCCGCTGCCATCGCACCGTACTGACTCGCACTCTTTGCTGGCATTATCGTGGCTCCAATGGTTTGCGCCGGCCGAAGAGACGACGTCGCCCAGGACTCCGGATGCGCGGCGTCGGCAGCTCCGTTCTCTTCGTTTCGAGTGGTGCGCGTCTGCGTGCGCCCCGCTTCTTCTTCTTCTTCTTCTTGCCGCCGCCGATCGCTCCCTTCACGGCCGAGATTGCCGACGTCACCTGTCCAGCGGCACCTAGAATCCCGCCGATGAACATTATCATCGAGTCTCCCCTGGTATGGGGATCAGCCCTGACGGCTCCAGCTTCTCGCGCCGGTAGGCGCGGATCTCGCGGAGTCGCCTGGCAGCTGCGGCCCCTTCCTTCTGAAACCGATCTCTGCGGATCGGATCCGTCGCGGCCTGTGCCGCCTGGCTCGCCTCTCTGACTCGACCCTCAAGTCGTAGGACGTAACCGGACTTCGTGGGCTTCTTTTTCCGTCGCCTGCGCGATGCTCCCTGTGGCGGGGTCATCGTGGCACCAACCGCGTGTCTTCCGGAGCCGACTCAGGCCGTCGGAACCTCCGGAGCGCCTTCACCGGCGTCGTGTTGACGTCCCTCTTCTTGCCCGCCGCCTTCGGTGAGCATTTCTTCTTCTTCCGCTTCGCCATCGGGTTCCTCCTCCTCCTCGGGTTCGACTGCACTCTCCGACTCGTTGCCCTCAGCACTCTCGGCCTTCTTGTGCTGGTAGGGCATCCAGGACCAAAAGCCCCACTTCGGATCGTCCGTATCGCACTCGGGTGCGTTGCAGACCATCGGGCCGGTTGGGTTGAAGACGGTCAGCGAACAGCGACCGTGCTCGTCCGCGTGTTGGTTAACGATGGCCGCGGTCGGTACTAGCTTGTCGTTGTAGTACCATACGATCCGGCCTGCTGTCGGTGGCTGCATAACTCCCCCTAAATGTTGTCGTTGATCTGCGCCTCGAAGTACGTCGCCGCTCGCGCAGATGAGACGCCGAGGTATCGTGCGCCGCCCTCGATGAGCGGCATGATTGCAGTGTACGCGGGCTCGGCCTCGTTTTGGAAGGCGCTCTCATCCGTGAAGACCATCGAATAAGTCTCGCCACGGATCTTGTCGCCTCCTTCCGGCAATCCCTCGAGACGGGAGATCCCCGTCATTCCTCCGTGAGAGATCCGGATGAGGTTCATCTTCTTGTGCCACTTCGGCCAAGGGATGTAGCTCGCGACTTTCGGTTGCTGTTCCAGCATCACCTGAACTCGATCGAGCAGCTTGTCGGAGTCGCCTGCCTTCTTCGACTGAGCTGCTACCCGCTGCGCCGGCGCGAACTGAATCACGTGCAGCGCCATCGCCATCGCCCACCAGCTGATCCGGACCTGGCGCGATTTCGGTACGAGCATCAAACGCTCCAACTGGAAGAGGAGCGTCAGGTAACGCAGGTAATCGTCCTTGCCGTCTCCCAGCGGACGGCGCATGGCGAGCGACTTCGGCTCGACTGACAGCTCGCCCGCGATCAACGGCTTGAACGGCGTCTTCATGTCCTTATCGTCACGCGTGAAGACGTACCGCTCTGCCCAATACAGGATGGAACGACGGCACCGCTCGTACTCGATGAGCCCTCTGCGGTGGAGGACCTGGACCTCGCTGACTTCGGGTCCGTAGCGCGGCATTGTGGCCGTTGTCAAACCGGCTCTCCTGTGATGGTGACGTACCCTGTCATTTCCGCGGCGACCTTATTGAACCCGATATACAGGTAGTACTCGCCCATGTGGTTGTCGGAGCTCAGGCAGTATTCGACGCCTGCCAGGATATCCAGGTTGTGGAAGGGCGGCTTCACCTTTTGGTAGCGGCGTCCCATGACGTCGGCATAGCGAGCGACCATGACGCAGTCCTCGCTCACCTTGAGCCGGATCCGGAACTGACGCCAGTGGTAGATCGGGACGTACACTCTGTTGTCGTCGGCGGTCCTCGGGATCGGCTCACCCAGGTAGACGTCGGGGATCGGCGACTGCGAATTGGCTACGCAGGGAGAGACGGGAGCCCGTTTCGGGGTGAACATCAGGCGGGATCCGCCGTGATGGTGACGTAGCCGGTCATCTCGGCCGCGACGTTGTCGAATCCGAACAGCAGGTAATACTCGCCCTTGTGGTTGTCGGAGGTGAAGACGTACTCGCTGTCTGCTGAGATGTTCGAACCGTCGAAGAAGGGCGGCATCTCCTCGTAGACCTGTTCCTTCGAGCTGGCGTAGCGTGCGTAGACCTTGCAGGCCTCGCTCACGGCGAGCCGGATCCGGAACTCGCGCCACTGACTGATCGGAACGAAGACTCTGTTCCCGCTGGCCGTCGAGGGGATCGGGCCGTTCAGATAGATGTCGGGAACTGGCGACTGCTTCGGCGGCATCAGATTTTCTCCAGTCTGAATCCGGTGCAGTAGGACTCAAACCCGTCCACTCCGGTCAGGTCGTCGTTTATCACCAGCGTGAGCCTCTCGTTGGTTCCCGCCCTCAAGAGGATCCCGTGCGGCATCCCGAATGATTTCTCGAAGTCCATGACGGGCAGGAAGGCCTCGCTGGTTCCCTCGACGTTGCTCGCTTTGAAGGAGGCGTTGCCAGTACCGAAAGCGGGGTCGCCGGCGGCGAGCCGGACGAAATCGAAGTTCGTGAAGAGGCGGAAAGCGAGGGCTTCGATCGGTCGGCCGGCGCGTTCCCAATAGAACTCGATCCCGTTTGCGAGAACGCCTATGTTGCCGAACTCGGACAGGCTGGCTCCTGCATCGGCAATGACGGTGCTCATGGCGTGCAGGTAGGTGTCGTAGTCCTGATGTGCGCTAACGTGGAACGTGACGGGCGTAACGGACCCGTCGACCCGCATGTCGATCTGGTCCTCCGTTTCGGCCTGGACGTAGTACCGCAGGACCGGGATGGGACGGTTCGCTCCCGCCGCGACGGGCGGGGGCAGACCGTCGTTCGAGACGAGGAGGGCTTGGTTCTCGCTAACTCGGACGTTCCGGCCCGAGACTGGATCCCCGAGGTTGAGCCGGATCACGCTTAACTGAACAGGGGCTCTTCGAAGAAGAACCGGACGGAGAAGCCCAGGAGCTGCGCGGTCGCGACGCTCAATGCTCCTATGGCGAGGACGTCGCCCGGACCGAGCACGATCGATCCCAGAACGTCGGAGACGATCGGCGTGAAGGCCGGCAGGTAACTGCTCGGCATCCGGTTGTTGGCGAGGGGCGTCAGGCCTCCGATTCCGGTCGACGTGGTATCCCATACCCACAGGTCGACGTCGGCCTCGTTGTTGGAGTCGAAGTTCAAGTTGATGGCGTAGCCGTCGACGGCGTTGGCGATCGTGCCAACTGTCGGGTTTCGTTCGGCGTAGACCTGGATCCCTGCGATGTCGGCGTCGAAGCCCACCTTCTGGATCCGCAGTACTCGCGGATCTCTGTTCCTCATCGCGGCGAAGAAACCGTCGAACGAAGCCGTCAGTGGGACCTTCGCGGCCTGCGCGTCGGGTCCGAAGTCGTAGGCGAGGCCATCTTCGGCCGCGGTGGCTTCGAGCGAAACGCTTGTGGAACGGGTCAGGATCTGCGCTTTCGATGTAACTCGCGCGGCGTTGTTCTTCTCGGGGTCGCGAATGTATTCGGGCATTTACTCTTCCTCCACCTCAGTGATGCGGGTCAGCTGCTTGAGGATCAGCTTTAGGAGCCGGATCTGCTCTTTGAGCAGCTCGGTCAGGTCGTTTTGCTGTTCGGGGCTCGAGCCGGGTTCCGGATCGTAACTCATTGTATGAACCAGTCGGCCCCGTCCGTAACGAACGTGAGCGATTTGTAGGGCGTTTTGATGGTCGCGCCGTTGGCGCCGTCGATTCGCTGGCCGGCGATGACGGGCTTGATGGTGACCAGGTGCGTGGTGGTCGGCGCGGTTTTCTTGACGGTGAACACGGCCGATTTGCCGTTGATGTAGTTCGTTGTGGCGTCGGGCAGTCGGATCTGGACGCCGGCGGTTGCTGGTGAGGCGTTGATGTGCCAGTCGGATCGCTGCACGTCGTAGGGCGACATGGACGGGGTGACGGTGATCAACGGGCGGCTGACGGTGTTTACCTCCAGCTCGTTGTTGATGATCTGTTTCTCGCTGAAAGTGTTGGCTTCGTCTTCGTAGGCGATCTGGGCTGGCAGCTGCGCACGGACGGCGATGCCACCGATGGGCGACCCGAATCCGGTGTCGGCGAAGGTGATGCCGTTGATGATGGCTTGGATCTGGGTGATGGTGTACGCGTCGGTGATGCCGTAGCCGGACAGCGTTATCGGCGTGTTGATGACCTGTGACCAGTCGACGATCCCGCCGAAGGCACCAGGCGGCAGCCATTCGAGGTTGCCGTCGGTGGTGTGGGCTAGGAAGTGGTTGTCGGGTGGAAACGTGATCGGGAACAGCAGGATGTGTTCGAAGTAGGCGAACAGCCCTTCGGCCGTTTGGAGGCCTCCCGCTCTCA
>JAAESQ010001184.1 GCA_024229275.1 bacterium
AAGAACGACCGATATTGAAACTGCAACGAGCCGGTGGCATTGACTTGGTAACCCATATTTCATAAACCCTCCAACGGCGCTCCCGGGAAGTTCCGCTTGTGCCAGATGATGACGGACGACAATCGTACTCCAAAATGAGCACCTTCCTCTTAGAAAAGCACCTGGTAGCTCGCCAGGAACTGATCGAAGTCCGTACCGAAGTCGGTCGTGACGCCTGCGCTGTAGCCGAATTTGACGGCGTGGCGTCCCTTGAACGGCACGACGACCGTGCCGCCGAATCGCGAGTTGCGTTGAAGATCGACAAGTTTGTCTCCTGCGATGGTCTGCCTTCCTCCGGTGTAGTAGTTCGCCTCCAGCGAGGCCCAGAATCCAGGCTTGAATCGCCTGACGAGATGTATCTCTGCTGCGATGATGCCCTCTTGCTCGCGCCTGCCCTGGATGTACTCGGGGTCGTCGCCGAAGAACCATACACCTGCCTCGAGTTCTAGCAGCCATTTTGAATTAAGGGGGATCACGGTGCCCATCTCGGCCTTGACCGACCAGCGGTTGGCGCCGGTGTTGATCAGTCGATTCGGGTTGTAGTGCCCAGTGGGAGCTTGGACCTTGAGGCTGACGCCAAGAATCGGATGAGGGTTGGACCGAAGCGCCTGGAAACCTGAGACATCCATGGCCGGGGCGCCGAGCAAGTTCACAGCCAAGGTGATGGCGAAATCGTTGAAGCCTGAGTAGTCCCTCCGCGCCTCGTCATCTGAAAGGAGGCCTGTCGTCGTGCCCCACGAATAGGGCAGTTCGAACACGATATTGGTCGTACGCCCCCACAGACTGAAGGTCTGGAGATAGCCGAGAACACCCGTATTAATCTTGGAGTCAACGCCGTATATGGGCAGAGAAGGATCCATCAGCACATCGCCTGTGGAGTAGGAGTATCCGAAGATCGCAACCCTCGTGCCTGTGGGAGCCGGCCAGTAGGCGCGCGGTGACAGCTCCTGAGCAAGGCTGACTACTGACCACAGGCAGACCACTGCCGAGAAAATCGCGATCCGTGTCACAACCTGCTGATCGTGGGTCGGCCAAGGTGGTCCTGCTGTCAATTGTTCTCCACGAAATCCGATGGTATCAGGGACTCATCGGCCGTGCAGAACCAAAAATCGAGACCGATCGACGTCACCAGTCGATAGTCATCCTGGAGAGGCAAGACACCGCCTGCGTCTTCCTGAGGATCCTCGATACGATCCCAGACAAAGGCATCTCTGCTCCTTCGCGCCTCCGGGTTGATTTCTCCCCCACCTTCTCTCTGTTGCTACTTAAGGCGCGTACCAGATCGGCGAGGTGCAGGCTCGCTTCTGCCGGTTCGTCCTGTTTGCCGCGTTTGGCAGCACAGGCCCACAGCAGGAGAGATCCTTCAGAAAAAGCAAACCCGACGCTTTCGCGAAGGAACGAACTTGAAACTGCTGCTGTTCTATAGTTGGACCTTATGTTAGGCAAGCACACTGCACTCATGATTGCCGTTTCTGTTGTCGTTGCAACCACGGTTCTTCGGCCAGTATTCGCCCAGGAGGAGCACATCCGCCGAGAGGTTGAGCAGGCTGAGACGATTGCGGCAACCAAGAAAGCTGGCGACTTCGTGATCGCGCCGATTCCCATCTTGAATCCCACTATAGGAATCGGCCTCGCAGCGGGCGCCGCCTACCTCTACCAGATCGATGAAGGTTCCTACCCGTCTTTCACCGGTGGCGGCGGCCTCTACACCGACAATGGCAGTAAGGCATTTGGCGTCGCTCAGTCCGCAAACTTCAAGCACAACACCTGGAAGATGGTGGGGGGAGTCTTCTCCTACGACCTCGAACTCAAGTTCTACGGTATCGGCTCCGGTGCCGGCGACGACGATCGGTACTTGCCGGTCAATCAGCAGGGCTGGGCAGCAGGAGCAAAAGTCTTGCGCCGCATCAAAGGACATTGGTACGGCGGCGCCAGCTACTTCTACCTCGAAGTAGACTCCACCTTCGACCTCGGCGAGGTGCCTCCAGATCATCCCGTCGAGCCGACTTCCGAGGCCGAGGGGGCTTCGGCGATCGCCACACTCGGCTTGGTCGCGGAGTACGACAGCCGCGACAACCAGTTCAGTGCTTCCAGTGGCGTGCTCTTCAATGCTTCGTTTTCGACATCGAGCGAGGCTGTCGGCTCAGACTTCGATTTCAGCTCGATTCACCTGGCCTATAACCGTTACTGGTCGCTGAGTAAGGACCTGGTACTGGCTGCCCGTGGCTCGGGTTGTGCGGTGCCTGGCGACGCGCCCTACTACGCCTTGTGCAAGTTCGGCGTTTTCCCTGATCTGCGGGGATACGTGGGTGGCCGCTACCGCGACGAGACAATGCTCGCCGTTCAGGCCGAGATTCGTTGGCACTTCTCAAAGCGATTTTCGGCGACCGGATTCGCTGGCGTCGGCGAAGTGGCGGAGTCGGTGTCCGACTTCGACCTCGACCATCTCTTGCCGAGCATCGGCGCCGGCCTGCGCTATATACTCTCTGTCGACAACCGTCTCAACATTGGCATCGACTACGCTGTCGGAAAGGGTTCGGATGCGGTCTATTTCTTCGTCGGGGAG
>JAAESQ010001185.1 GCA_024229275.1 bacterium
ACTCCAAATTTCACCCCACTCGTCATCCGTCAGTCGCTCTTGGGACATCGGAAAGAGGATGCGTTCCTCCTTGCTGATCATCTCCTCCACGGCAGCCAGAGTCGGCTCGACCAGAGTCGGGACAACGGCTTCCATCTCGTCAGCGCTAAGGCCCTCGACAGCCAGTACCTCGTCGAGAGCTTTAAGTTGTTCTCTCACCTCGTCGTCCTTGCCCCACATGACCTTCGAGGGTCCAGTCACACCGTGGCGTTCGAGGCACGAGAAGAGCAGATTCTCCTTGCGCTGATAGTGCTTCTCAACATCCATCAGCAGCGCCAGCGCCGCTCGCCAACGAATTGCCTCGAATGGCTCGGTTGCGAGCTGCCTCATCTCACGGATGGTGCCCTTCAACGCTTCATTCTCACGAGCGAAAGTGTCAAGCGGGTGCCCGGGCTCAAGCTGCTGAGGCTTGGGTTCGACCAAGATCTCGCGCAGGACTTGCGAGTGCACATCACACATGCTCTGTACTTCCTCCACAGGCATGCCTTCGTTCATCAACTGCTGCTCCATCTCGGCGATCTCCGTCGAGCTGGTCTCGCGTACGATCTTGCGCAGAGTTTCCTTCGCCGTTTCCGCGTCGCCGCCACGGTGGAGCTCTTTGATGATTCCCTTCAAAGTCCTGATGCGATGGGCTCGATTGTCGATCAACTCACTCATTTCAACTCCTTTGACTCCTGCACTCACAGCATGCACCTCCCAGGCCCGAGTGTCCTTGACCATGGTCAAGGGGCAGTACTGAATCCAGGTCTCAAACACAACTTGAGAAAATCCCAGGAAAACCACCCTTGACATCGTGACGAACCAAGAAAGCCGGGCTACAGTACGTGCAACATGTCGTTCATGTTGAATTCCCAGGACAGACGGAGGTAACACCGTGGGTGGTTTCTTTGGTGTGGTCGCGAAAGAAGACTGTGTCGCCGATCTCTTCTATGGAACCGACTACCATTCCCATCTCGGGACGATGCGCGGTGGAATGGTCGTTCGCAACGGAGAAGGATTCGACCGATCGATTCACGACATCACCAACGCTCAGTTTCGCAGCAAGTTTGAGGATGACCTTCCGAAACTCCACGGAAGAATGGGTCTCGGCATTATCAGCGACTACGAAGACCAGCCACTGGTGATCACCTCGCAGCTCGGCACCTATGCTCTGGTGACGGTCGGAAAGATCGACAATCTGGATCAACTGACGACCCACCTATTGCAACGAACTGGGACTCACTTCAGTCAGGTCCGCGACGGTGAAATCAATCCAACCGAACTGATCACCAATCTCGTCGACGGAGAGGCAACCTTCGAGACAGGGATCAAGAAGTGTCATGAGATGATCGATGGCTCGTGCTCGATCCTTATCCTTGACGAGAAAGGAATCGTTGCTGCCCGTGATCGCCTCGGCCGGACACCTGTCGTCATCGGCAAGAAGGACGGCGCCCGAGCGGCGACGATGGAGTCTTCGGCCCTGCCCAATCTCGGCTACGAGGTCGAACGCGAACTCGGTCCCGGCGAAATTGTTCGCCTCACAGCTGAAGGTGTGGAGACTCTCGTTCCGGCAGGCGAACACCTCCAGATCTGTTCATTCCTGTGGATCTACTATGGCTACCCGGCGGCAAACTATGAGGGCATCAACGTCGAGGCCTGCCGCAACCGCTGCGGCGCTGCCCTCGCACGCGCCGACAATGTTGACGTCGATTTCGTCGCCGGCATACCCGACTCGGGCATCGGTCACGCCATTGGCTACGCTGCTGAAGCCGGCCTGCCCTACCGCCGCCCTTTCGTCAAATACACTCCGACCTGGCCTCGGAGCTTCATGCCTCAGGATCAACGTGTCCGCGACCTCGTCGCCCGGATGAAGCTGATTCCCGTGGAAGCATTAATTGAAGGGAACAAGATTCTCTTCTGTGAAGACTCGATTGTGCGAGGTACGCAACTCACCGACATTATTCGCCGTCTCTTCGTACGTGGAGTGAAAGAAGTCCACATGCGACCGGCCTGTCCGCCGCTCCTGCACGGGTGCAAGTTCCTCAACTTCTCGCGTTCGCGATCGGAACTCGACCTTGCCGGCCGCAAGGCAGTCTTTGATCTCGAAGGCGTCGACAATATGTATCTCGACAAATACGGAGATCCCGACTCCGATCACTATGCCGCAATGGTGCACCGCATAGGCGAGCGCCTCGAACTTACTACGCTCAAGTACCAGCGACTCGACGACATGATCGAGGCAATCGGCCTACCGCGCGAGAAACTCTGCACCTACTGTTGGAACGGTGAGGAACTCTACGGAATCGATTCGCCATAGACGTCGAAGAACGGGCTCAGCCTGGCTAACTCAGTCGCCCTTGGTGTCTTCAACCTGCCGGATGCAGGGCGTGAGGAATCCGATCACCGAAGCGAGCATGATCAGCCCTCCCATCAGGATGAAGATGAGACCCATACCGCGGCCGGTACCTGATCCGATGAGTAACTCAATGCTCTTGGCGAGAGCAGAGTCGTTCGCCATCAACGGCTCAAACAGGCCATCCGCCAGCGGTCCGGCAATCAGAAACGCCAGCGGCATGGCAGCACGGGCGATCATATGCCGAGTCGCAAATACACGTCCCTGTATTTCTGTTGGCACCTTTGCCTGCCAAATGGCCTGGTTCGATGCGTTGACGAACGGTATCGAAAAGTGGGCCCAGGCCGCCCCTGCAGCGACCAGCCAGACCGACGGTCGCAACCCCATGATGATAATTCCCAATCCCTTCATGAGATCAAACCCGAGCACGCCGAAGATGCGTCGTTTCGGTCCACCCCACAGACTCATCACCAGTGAGCCGGTGAGCATCCCTGCCCCTGCTAAAGAGATCGCAGTACCAGTGAGCCCAACCGAGGCAATGGTGAGCAGCATCGGAACCAGAAGGGCGCCGATGATGCCACTGGCGAAATTGGAGACCGCGAAGAACATCAGCAGAGCAACCAGTCCTGGATGAGCGATGATGTAGGTCCAACCGGCCGCAGCCTCGCGCAGCCATGTCCCGCAGGAATCAGGAGACGCGTCTTCGGTAACGCTCCGACGCTGAACCTCAGGGAAACGTACGAAGACCAAGGTCCCGACTGCGAACAAGAAGGTCGCCAGGTCGATCAGAACCACTCCTTGAACCTTGATGAAAACTACCAACACTCCAGCCAACACAGGAGCCAGGATGTCGCTTGCCGCTTGGGCGATCTCAACCATTCCAGCCGCACGACCGAGCTGTTGCTGCGGTACCAGCTGCGAGGTTGCGGCCAGATATGCCGGCTGTTGAAAGGCCGTACAGATGCCACCGGCCGCGGCGGCGACGTAGACCTGCCAGACTTCAAGGCTGCCTGTGACAAGTAGCCCAGCGACACCCAGTGTCACCAAGCACGCAGCGCTATCGGCAAGCAGCATGACTCGGCGTCGGTCACAACGGTCAGCCAATACACCTGCAACCGGTGCCAGAGCAACAGCCGGCAGTACGGTAAAGAGTGCAATCAGAGCAAACGGCGTTGCAGCCTGGCAGCGCTCGACGACCCATAAACCTAGAGCAAAGGCAGTCAAGCCGGAGCCGACCAGAGAGAACAACTGTCCAAGCCAGACGACAACAAAGCCCCTCATTTCATGGCGATCACTCTCGAGACCCATTTCATACTCCCTTCAAAAAGCAAAAGAGATCGACCGGAGAAGGTCGATCTCTGCGAAAATGTTGTTTTGAGGCCATTGGACCAGACGAGTGCCCGAGACGACGGATCAGCTCAGAGCACTAGTCGACCACGGCGTTACCTCTCGACGTTTACTCGTGAAGTTTGTGAGCATGCTTCGAGGTCAAATCAAGTTCGTAGACCTGCTTTATCTCGCCAATTTTGGCGAGGAGCCTGTCACTGAACGGCTCCTTGCCTTCGAAGGCGTACAGCACAATGCCTTCGAGTAGATCACCCAACGACATGTCGAGATACTCGGCCAGGGCTTTGAGCACTTTGAGGATCCGTTTCTCGATGCGAACCCCGGTCTGTGTCCGTTCGACCTTGATCGAATCTGACCCTCGTTGAGGTTTTGTTGGTGGCATGCACATTTCCTTCTACCTTGGTACGTTGGTATCAAGGTAGAAGCTAACTTCACTGATCCCGTTTGTCAAGCAGCAACTGCAGCAACGTACGAAAACTCTCAGAGATTCAGAACCTGAATAGGACTCCAAGCCTGAGCTGGTAGCCTGACAAGTCCATTTCGAAATCTCGAGACGCGTCACCGTCGGGGCCGTCACCCGGAAAGCTGGTTGGATACTCCAACGTTTGGCTCCCCCATTGCGTGTCGAGTTGAGTCTGGCGGATCCGCCACTCTCCATACCAGGTCTGTGTCTCGCCGTTTCGAGTTTCACTTCCTGAGCCATTGATGGTGTCGACCTTTTGATAGGCATAGCCGGCTTCGAAGAACAGTCCCCACCTTCTGTAGAGGCGAACGTTCAACCGCCCCCCTACTTCAAGAGTGAGCCCGTTGCCGTCCCCAGTTTCAGCACGGAGCGATTGTTCTGAAAACACTGGAATCTCGTTTCCAGCCTCGTACGACAACCACTCATAGGATTGGTTCTGCTCATAACGGATCTCCACGTGAAGCGGACCTCCAATAAGGTAGGCTTCCACTCCCAGAGCAGGGGAAAATGCCTTTCGCAGGTGCACGCCGATAAGCGGCGCGGATGCCTCTGTAGACAGCAGGTACGGAGTCGTTTCGATCCGTTCAAGATCACGGAAATCTGGAAATGGTACCGAATAGTACTCATCGAGAACATTACCTTTTTCAGTTTGAGTGAACTGTGAGTATCCCAGTGAGAAGGCTAGCCATTCGTTGACCGAGTATTTGACTCGTGCTCCGAGAGGATTGGTCCGACTGAGTTCCTTGCGTTCACCAGACCCAGTCCTCTCCCAAGACTCGATATATCCAATGCCGGTAAGCCATTGGTACTTCTCATCGAAGAGGAATTCCTGCACACCATTGTCGTGGGCTACCGCCAAGTTGAGGTCGGACGGATCTAGTTCGGCATACCCAGCCCAAACCTCGATCTGGAACGAACCACTGTTCTGAGCAGCTGCCGGCATGGCAGAGAGGGCGACTACGGCCGCGCAGATCACAAGAAACGCGCACTCTGTGGATTTCTTTGTGCGCATGACTAGTCCTCCGTCCCCGTAGAAACTCCGTTCTGACTCAACCATTTACCGACATCCGCAAAGAACTCCTCCGGCTGCGTCAGCGATACGGCATGGCAACTCTGGCCATAGAAGGGGAAGCGGATCGTTCTGGTTCCCAGATCGGCCAGGTCTAGAAACGCCTGGGGAGAATAGTTGAGCACGATCTGACCGGGCCGATCTTCATCTACAGGTAGTGCCTCTTCGTGACTCACCGAGGACACAATGTCGGTATGTCGTGCAAAAGCAGGCGGTATCGCCGGAGCATAAACGGCTACGTCATACGCAGCGTTGGTTATGAAAGTGTGCACGTGCGCCACGTTCTTGAGCATCATGCTGCCGAAGCGAGGCTCACGGTAGTGGATGTCGAAGCCGCGTCTCAGCGCCACGTTCCAGAAATGAAAGGCATCGTTAGCAGCGTAATTGTTTGTTGTGAAATACCTGTCCCAAGGCTGGAGGGAACCGAATACGGACTCCAGGTCACCGGGCTCGACAACAAATCGTGTTGCTTCCAATCGGCTCATGGCCTTAAAGAGCAGGTCGTCGACTAGATCTTCCGCCTCGAGAAACTGCATGTCACTCTCTGCGTCATAGAGTCGATATGCATTCGCCCGTTGTGAGGCATAGAGCGAATCGATCTCCGTAACATCCACTCCGGTCACCAGTGAAAGATTGTCTGTGAAATTAAGCAACCTTGCAGCATTGAGGAAGAACTCCATGAGCCAACCTCCCGGTTTGTTGAAGCTGTAGACGTCGCGCTGAACAACAAAGCGTATATAGGTCATCGGGCTCCAGTGCAGGGCAGGGTCATATGTAATACCGGTCTCAGCTTCCAGCTGCTCGATCACTCCTCCCGGCTGCAAGAGCAGATAGTAGGTTTCCGCTTGTTGATACAGAAACGAGAGGGCCGGCTGGATAAGAATCTGATGTCCAAACTGCTGCGTTATCGTCTCGGGCGGAACCTCGAGTCCCGCGAATTCCGGGAAAACGGTGTCATAGTGCGTCTGAATCTCATCGACGAGAGCCTCATCCTGGTAGGTCTCGACTCCGCTCCCGTAGTCGCGGTAATTGAGCAGGAGATGAAGCAGGGCTACGGCGCGGATCCCGCCATAGCTCTCGCCCACGATGATCACCCGATTCTTCTGAATCTCGGGGTGAGCGTCTAGGAAACGGAGAAGCAACCTGATGAAATCCGCAGCGTCAAAGAACGAATTGAAGTTCTGGGCATTGAACTCCCTGAAGCGAGCCCCATAGTCACCAACACCAGGCATGTTGTTGTAGGAGAACCCCGCCTGTCGAGCATCGATATACAGAAGGTTCCCCATCTGGGTCCAACTGTATGGATTGGGAAGGAACTCATCTCCGCCACCTGTGTCGACCGTATTGTCCAGCGTATGTCGTGAGGTGTACATGCTCAGCAGTCCTGCCGACGTCGAGCTGCCGGGACCACCATTGAAAAAGACGAACAGCGGCTTGTCTTGTGGATTCTCGTCCGTTGCGTGAAAGCTGTACCAAAGGCGAGCTTCCGATGAACGCAAGGGGAGCCTTGTAAAGAAGCTTCCAAAATGAAAGTAGAAATTGACGGGTTCGATGGTCATGTGTCCCGCCTCGTTCTGAAGAACAGCGTTAGCGGACTGCGCGCCCGCGGGGAGTGGGACCAGACCGATAATGAGGAGCACTAAAGTAATGGAATACCGCGATAGTCTACTCATACGACACCTCCTATTTGCCTCAGTTGGTCTGTATTTGCCATGAGCTTTCACGAGGTTGGAATGCGGACCAGGCATCTTTCCTTCGCAGCAGCAAGAACTTACCGTCTCAAGCTGAGCAGTTCCTCCGGGAACTCGGGTGCCTCACCGCAATGCTTCGCCCGTTGACAAGAAACAGGCTCAGCTATCTTCAGCATCCTCAAAGGACGGCCTGGCATTGCTTAGCTGAGGGTGAAATTCAGGAAGAACGTTTTTGGATAGACCAGGGGTTCACTGGCTCCACACCCCTAGAAGGCGCGACAGGAGTGTTGCCCTCGGCGCAGAGTACTCGTATCAACTCAGTTCTGGATCCATCGTCACGACAGAGTAGATTCCGTTGACATTGGCAATGGTGTCGCGGATGAACTCCCTGACCGAGTCTACTGAGTAGGCATCGTCTCGCACGTCAGCGATCTCCCTTCGTAGCGAAAGGATCAATGACTCTTCAGGTGATCGGTGGAGGGCAATGCCTCCGAATACATTCCAGTGGCGACTCTTGTCTGAGCCGTCTTCCATGTTTCCTGGCAAGAGGAAGTTGTCGAGCGCCAGTGAACTGGGGAGCATCTCCGGAGGGATACTCTTGACCCACCCCAACGGAATGCGAATCGCCTCGTCGAGCATACCCACCGCCGCGAGTTTGTCCCCACCCCGTATGCGCAGAGCTTCGTGGAAAAGCAGAATCATCGGCAAATTGTGGTTGCGAAGCTGTGTATCCGTCATCTTCGGGGACGTCCGGGACACCGACCGCAGATACCGTCGATCGTACTGGGCGTACAGAATCAAGTTCTTGAACTGATCCTCGGTAGTGAGGCTCTTGTAGCGCTGCCACACAGCGCGATCAACGTAGTTCTGCAGATCCAGGTAGTCTCGCGGAGGTTCAAGCTCGTCGAGCTTCAAATCGATCCCGAGGTCGTCATGTAGGTTCAGTTCGATCGCCTCGAAGATCTCCCGATGGTCACTCTCCCCGTTTTCGAACGCGCGGACCTCTTCAGAGACCAGGAGATCCTGCAGATGATCCCGAAAATATAGAATCTTGGTGATGAACTCCGACTGCCCTCTCATCGTCAGTGTCTCGGCATCCTCCACGAGACCGACAAGGTGCAGAAGGAGACTGAACAAACGTCCTTCCTCGTACAGTAAGTCGCATTGAGCTAGTTTCAGCTCTGCGTACTCGCGCTCGATTTCGTTGAGATCCGGTTCCCGTCGCTCCCAGGCAACCGAAAGCCGCAGCGCCTCGTCATAGATCTCCTGGCGCAGCCGGAGTTCGTATCCAGTTTCCGTGTCATTCATTGTGTAGGAATGAAGGAAACCCAAAGGTGATCGAGCAACAGCTTCGTGAGGCAACACAAATACCGGCCGGGACACATACTCCGTTCGAGGCCAATATTTGAAGAGTTCTCGTGGCCTCGGAAAGGCGACCCCTTCTTCGTGCGCCTCTCCTTGTGCCATGTACGGATCGCCAACACGAAACAGCCGATCGAGAATCGCCACATCCTCTGCATCAATTGCGTCGTTTCGGTTGACATCGACCATCTGTAACAGCAATGCCTCGTGTTCGAAGGGTGTCGCCAAAACCTCAGTCAATCGAGTTCCATCCAGCTCGTCCCACGAGCGATCACGATTCAGATCGCCCAGCATCACGAGGTCAGAGGTCACATCAACCCGCTGCACCGGGAGGTTCATGTAAATGCCGGTGATCGCAATCCCAATCACTGCAATGATGGTGATCACCAGTCTCCAGAATTTGGACATGAGCGAGGCCTCCGGGTCAGTTATCGGCTGGTTGAGAGTACGTCAGATTCCAGTCGGGTAGCAAAGCTGACGAACAAACCCCACTCCACGAACGGCTTCAGCGCTCCATGGTAGTCTGACTGCCTACAGTTCATGCAGATCATCCGGCGCTCAGAATACTCGTCGGGGAAAATGGAGTTGTCATGCCGCATTCTCGTATCGCCACAGTCGCTTGCATCAGCTTTCTTCTTTCGGCTCTGGCTGGAGGACCACCAGTCGTTGCCGCGAATCAGCCAACGGCGACCGTCGAGGGTTCACTTGTGGCCAACGGAGAGACAGTCCAACTGCCATATGTATATGCCTACGCTGAAAAGAAGGGCTTCTACGACGAATCGGATCCTACATGGGAAGTTCTGTTCGCCGCGAAACCGATCGCGGAACGCGACCTTGATGACACCATTTGGGATTCCGCGTATGTTCGCCTCGGCATCACGAAGACCGCCACCTTTGACGAAGAGCCCAAGCTCCAGATCTACTCGCAGAATATTCGCTTCCCCGGCGAATCCTCCAGCAACATCTCCGGCGGCTCCTACCCTCAACTTGAGCTTTCAATAACCGACCCGGATCGTCTTGCAGGGCGGGTCTATCACACTGAGACGCAGGAGTTCTTCGACGACACTTTTCAGTTCGATTTCACCTTTGACGCTCCTCTTTCCGATCCATTCGGTCCTCTTGGTGACCCTCTGCCGGCCGACGGCGGAGAACCTGGCGCAGCATATCTGGCATGGACCAAGGCTATTCAGGCTGGTGACGTGCAACAGCTCAAGAAACTCGTACCTGCGGACAAGGCGGAGATGCTCGATGGCGAAGACGTCAAGGAAACCCTCGAATTTCTTGCCATGATGACTCCGACCGATGTCACCATTGTGGGAGGTTCGAGTGATGGCCAAACCGCGATTCTACTGGTCACCGGAACCATGGACGGAGAGTCCGTCGAGGGCGAAATCACCCTCATTCTCGAGGAAGGATTCTGGATAGCTACGGAGACTGCTTGGAAGTAGATTTCCGCGCCACCCTTCAAAGACAGCCTCTCGTCGATCTTTTCGCCACAACTGTGGCGCTCGAGCGATGTAGCCGATGAACTCAACCAAATGGAAGCCGAACTCGTAGAGCCCGGACAGATGTCCGGCTTGGCCGGACATCTGTCCGGGCAACGGCACCATTGAATTCTGAATAAACCGTTCCGGACAAACGGTTTCCACTTTCTCGCCGACTTGGTATCGAGCTTGCTATGAGAGGGGTAAGGAGCACGCAGTGATACCAGACACCGAAGGCATGGATCGACCTGTTGAACGTGGCAGAACCCTCAACCGATGGGTGGTGGCCGCCGGCGCAGTGGTGGTCCTGGGTATGGCGATCGTGCTGCTTCGTCCGGCGGTGAGTCGATGGATGTCGACTGATCGATCGGTGGCCCGCGCGCAACTCCGATTCGCTACTGTGACACGCGGGGATCTCGAGTACACGGTGGCTGTCCAGGGTCGGGTAGTTGCAGCGTCACAACCAACAATATTCAGTCCTGCCGACGGAATTGTGTCCATCAAGGTTCGGGAAGGCCAACAGGTTGAGGCCGGCGACGTTCTTGCCATCGTTGAGAGCCCCGAACTGGAAAGTCGACTGCGGCAGGAAGCTGCGACGAGTGCGGCGTTTGAGTCCGATATGCTCAGGCTGGAGCTTTCGCAACGTCAGCAGAGCCTGGAGAATCAGCAAGCGGTGGAGCTCGCCGCGGTGCAGAAGGCCGCGGCCGGTCGCATGGTGGAGCGCAATCAGCGCCTCTTCGATCTCGGCCTGGTCAACCAAATCGACCTCGAAACCTCCAAGGATGACCTTCGTGTGGCTGAGCTTGAGCTGATTCAGGCCGAGCAGCGCATCGAGCTTGAGCGCGACATGCGTGTGTTCGCACTCGCCGACGCGAGATCCCGCCTCGATAGGCAGAAGATGGTGGCTCAAGAGTTTCATCGACAAGTGGCGGCCCTCGAACTGGTGGCACCATTTGCCGGCCTAGTGGCAACCCTGTCGGCTGAGGATCGCGACGCGGTGTTCCGTAACCAGGCCCTGGTAGGCGTCGTCGATCTTTCGGACCTAGAAGTAGAGATTGGCATACCTGAGAGCTCTGCAGATGAAGTTGCGCCGGGAGTGGCGGCTGTCGTAACGGTGGATGGTAGCGAGCATCGTGGTGTGCTGACCCGGATCGCACCCGCAGTTGTCGACGGCCAGGTGCTGGGCCGGGTCGTGTTTTCCGAAGGCGTGCCGGCCGGGCTTCGCCAAAATCAGAGAGTCAGTACACGATTGGTACTCGAGCACCGCGAGAACGTTCTGAAAGTACCGCGGGGGCCATTCCTCGAAGGTGGTGGCGGAACTCGCGCCTACCTTGTCGCGGACGACCTCGCCCAACTTTGTGAAATCAGAGTCGGCGCAGTGAGCGTCGGTGAAGTAGAGATCGTGGCCGGACTCGAGCCGGGCGACGAGATCATTCTGTCCGATATGAGTCGATTCGACGGCGCCGACACGGTGCTGCTCTGGGATTAGCCCTCATCGAGGAAGGAACAGTTGCAATGAGCATGCTTGAGATGAATGACGTGACCAAGTCGTACCGCACTGACCTGGTGGAAACGGTGGCCTTGAATCGCTTCAACCTTACAGTTGACGCTGGCGAGTTCGTGGCGGTGAGCGGACCGTCCGGCTCCGGGAAGACAACGTTCCTCAACGTGGGTGGTCTACTCGACAGTTTTGACAGCGGTACCTACAAACTCGACGGTGAAAATGTGAGTCGATTGTCGGATCGTGAGCAATCCCGAGTACGTAACCACAAGATCGGGTTCATATTCCAGAGCTTCAACTTGATTCCTGACCTGCACGTTTTTGACAACGTTGACGTACCGTTGCGCTATCAAGGGTTGTCGTCAGCGGAACGTAAGGCGCGAATCACAGACAGTCTCGCTTTGGTGGGTCTTTCGCGGCGGATCAAGCACCTACCATCCCAGCTCTCCGGCGGCCAACAACAGCGTGTGGCCATCGCCCGCGCTCTCGCGACAAAACCGAGTTTGATCCTCGCTGACGAACCCACCGGTAACCTCGACACGGCCACCGCAAGGGAGATCATGGCACTGCTGGAGCAGGTGAATGAATCCGGCACCACGATCGTAATGGTGACTCACGATACCGGATGCGCCGCTTCGGCTCATCGCCAGATACACATTCTTGACGGGCGTCTCATCGATCTCAAGGACGAAAAGGTGACGCCTCTCGAAGTTTCCCAAATTCGGGTCGACAACTCCGCCGCGGGCTAAGGGGAGCCAAACATGATTCTCTACAGTTTCAAGCTCGCGTGGCGCAGTGTGCTTTCAAGTCCTTGGCTTTCGGTGTTGACGATCCTTGGCATCGCCATCGGCATTGCCGTTCCCACCACACTGCTCAGCATTCGCCACGTCTTCGCCTCCAACCCAATTCCAGAGAAGAGTGACCGTCTCTTCAACGTTCGCGTGGACAACTGGGATCCCAACAGCCAGTTCTTCAATATCAAGCCCGGCGACCCGCCAAAACACATCGCCTACCGCGACATGACTGGCCTGCTCGAGAGCGAAATCCCGAAATACGCCACCGGCGTCGGTACTGCGGCGATCTTCCTCTTCCCAGACGCGGAAGGTCAGAGGCCATTTCGATCCATGGTGCGGCTCTGCCATGCTGATTTCTTTGCAATGTTCAATGCACCTTTTCGGTACGGCTCGGGGTGGAGCGCTGATGACGACACCGATCGTGCGAGAGTCGTGGTGCTCAACGCGAAGACTAATCAGCGCCTCTTCGGAGGTCGAGACAGCGTTGGCGAACTCATTCGCCTCGGGGAAAACGACTACACAGTGCTCGGTGTGCTGGATGAATGGCGGCCGACCCCACAGTTCTACGATGTGATCAACAACGGGCTCGGGGAACCTCGCGATGTCTTTGTACCTTTTGACCTGATTCGCAGCGAGGCTCTGGGCCTGCAACAGACCGGCGACACCGATGGTTGGGGCGGCGGCAGCTACGACACGCGGGAAGCCCGGCTCGACAATGCCGAATTCAATTGGATTCAGTTCTGGGTCGAACTCGAACTCGGTGATGTTGCCGCCTACCGCGACTGGGTTGATGCATACGCCCTCACACAGAAGGAACTTGGCCGTTTTCCGAAGCCTCTGAACAACCGTGTGACTCCCCTCATGGAGTGGATGGATGTACGCGATGTTCTCCCGCCACAGATCAACGGCGTGGTCGTGATCTCTCTCCTCTTCCTGGTGGTGGCAAGTCTCAACCTCCTCGGCCTTCTCTTGGCCAAGTTTCTTTCTCGATCAGCTGTGCTTGGAGTCCACCGAGCCCTCGGAGCCTCTCGCGCGGAGGTCTTCATGCAGCGCCTCGCAGAGTGCGAACTCATTGGCGTTGCGGGCGGCGTTCTCGGCGCCGGCTTGGCCGCTCTGGCTCTTCGGGCTATCGATGCCAAGTTGCCGGCGGCCTTCGTAGCCGAGAACCTGCTAGTTGTCGATGGCTATGCCCTTGGTATTGCTCTGCTACTCGCCCTCGGCACTGGCCTCGTTTCTGGAATCTACCCAGCCTGGCGAGCGTGCAGGGTGGCTCCAGCCATCCAGCTCAAGGTCAATTAGTGTGTTGATTGGAAAGCCTCGAACCACTCTTCGCCGGCCATCGCGGCTCCTGGCTGCGTTGCGACTCCTAGAAGTAGCCCGACTACATCGTCGTCGTCGCGCCTTGCCAGGAACCACGCTGACTCAGCGAATAGGATCCGATCTTCCCAAACAACACACTGGAGGAGAATGACATGGGACCGATGCTACGAGCTCTGCTCCGAAACCCCGTTCGTCCCGGCCTTTTGGTCGTCGAAATCGCGGTCACTCTGGCCATCGTCATCAACTGTCTCAGCGTGCTCGTTGACCAGCGTGCCGAGCTGACCCAGCCGACCGGCATCGACGAGGCCAATATCATCGCCGTCACCATGCTCCCGTGGGACAGCGAGTATGAAGACGACACCTTCCGAAACTCCCTGGTGAATCGCGACATGGACCGACTGCGCTCCTTAACCGGCGTCGTTGACGCCTCCGCATTTCGCCCCTTCCCTCTGCAGGGCGGAGGGAGTTCCATGCAGGTCAAAACTCTCGGAGCCCCTGATGAGGCCAAGATCAGAACGCCGGTTTACAGGGCTGACGAGCATGCATTGGACACTCTCGGGCTCGAACTCGTCGCCGGCCGCAACTTTGCTCCAGATGATGTGCCGATGGAGCCCGGCCCCCGCATCTTGAATGTCATCGTCACCCAGGCCGTTGCCGATGCGCTCTATCCCGACGGCAATGCCCTCGGCCAGTCGATCGACACCGGCAGCGAGGAATGGCCGGACGTCATCGTCGGCATCGTTCGTCGCATGCACACTCCATACGGCGGCGGTCCGATGGAGGATCAGATCGTCATCTATCCCGCCACGACTCGCAGCGGCAGCTACATGACCTACTTGGTACGAGCCGAACCAGGGCAGCGCGATGGCCTCATCCCGGTCATTGAAGAGGCTCTTCTCTCCGAAGACGAGCGCCGGGTCATCAACATCAGGACTCTGATGGAATACAAAGCGCAGGGTAATACACTCACGAGTCTGCTCGCAGGCGTCCTCGGTACAATCATCTTTTTGCTCCTCTTCGTGACGTCACTCGGACTCTTCGGCATGACCTCGTTCTCGGTCACCCAACGAACCCGAGAGGTGGGTGTACGCAGAGCTCTGGGGGCAACTCGCGGAAACATGATGCGTCAGTTTCTGTTCGAGAGCTTCTTGATAACTGCCGTTGGAACTGGCCTCGGACTGGCCGGCGCGGTCGGCCTCAACATGATGCTGGTGGGCACCATGGAAGCCAAGGTGCTGGCTCCAGGGTTTGCGATCTTCGGTGTCGCGATCCTCTGGCTGGTGGGCCTCGTGGCAACCATTGCGCCGGCCTACCGGGCCTCGTGCCTCGCACCGGCTCTTGCAACACGAACTGTATGATGTAGAGATCATGGTCACCGCATCGCCTCGGGTCCTTATCGTAGAGGACCAGCGTCATGTTGCTCGTGCGCTGGAGCTGGTCCTCGAGGTAGAGGGTGCGACGACGCGTTGGGCAGCTACTCCAGACGAGGCTCTTGTTCTGGCACAGCAGGAAGAGTTCGACCTGGTCATCCAGGATATGAACTTCACACCAGGAGAGACGAGTGGCGACGCAGGGGTGGAGCTCTTCCGCTCCCTGCGCACAGCCCGCGCAGAGTTGCCGGTGCTGTTGATGACTGCCTGGGGCAGCCTCGAAACTGCGGTCCAGCTCATGAAGGAGGGGGCCGCCGACTACATCGAGAAACCTTGGAGCGACGATCGCCTGCTCGCCAGCGTGCGCACCCATCTTCGCCTGGCACGACTTGAGTCGGCGACTCGCGAGCAGGACCGAGAGCGCGCCTCAGCCAGAGAGGATCTGGCGGCCAGACACGACCTGTGTGAATTGGTCTACGCCGATCCTGCCATGCACGAGGTACTGAGTCTCGCCGTACGTGTTGCCAAGGCTGATGTTCCGATTCTGATTACGGGAGCTAACGGCAGCGGCAAAGAGAAGCTCGCTGACATCGTGCACGCGAACTCATTGCGGCGAGATCGACCCTTCATCAAGATCAATGCTGGCGCCCTTCCCGATACGCTAGTCGAGGCTGAGTTGTTTGGTGCTGAGGCGGGTGCATACACAGGTGCAGATAAGCGTCGAATTGGTCGCTTCGAGGCCGCTGATGGTGGAACTCTGCTACTCGATGAAATCGGCAACCTGCCTGCGGCAGGTCAAGCGAAACTGCTGCGGGTCCTGCAGACCGGAGAGTTTGAACGCCTCGGTAGCTCTCACACGCAACGCGTAGATGTTCGAGTGATTGCCGCCACCAACGCCGACCTCGAGGCTGAAATGAAATCCGGCAGTTTTCGTGAAGACCTCTACTTTCGACTCAACGTTATCGAACTTGAAGTCCCGGGTCTCGCGCAGCGCCGAGAGGACATCATTCCACTCGCACGCCACCTGCTCAACCTACACGGCCGAGAAGCGTCGCGTCCGGATCTGGCATTCGGCGAACTGGCCATCGACGCTCTGCTGGCTTTCTCGTGGCCGGGCAACGTGCGCGAACTCGAGAACCGAGTGCGGAGAGCCTGTCTGGTTGCCACGTCGGCAGTAATTGCTCCCTCAGATCTCGGCCTTCAGGGAGCCGCGGCCGTTGACGCCCCTCGCACGGCGGCTCGACCGATCGATAGCGACGACCCAGAAGCAGTTGAAAGGGCGAAGATCGAATCGGTGCTTCGAGACAACGCTGGAGTGGTCAGCCGAGCTGCAGAACACCTCGGCTTGAGTCGCCAGGCACTCTACCGCCGGATGAGGCGGCTGGGCTTGGTAGTAGAACGCCGGGCCCGGTCTACTGCGCCGGGCGATTCGTGACTCTTAGTATTCATGGCCGAGTGGCCCTTGTCGCAGGTGCCGGTCTGATCCTCGGCGCCACGATTACCGGGATCGCCACGGTTGCAGGATTGGCGCCATGGCTAGCTGTTCTCATCGGCGCGGGAATCGGCACGCCATTAGTTGTCATCATCACTGCGCGAGTCATGGCGAGGCCCCTGAAGGTGCTTCGCGCCTTGGAAGACGGGGTCGATGGATTCAATGCCGGTGACTTCAGTCTCCGCCTTGCCGTTGAAAACACTGATGAACTCGGCCGACTCGCGGCTGTGTACAACAATATCGGCGAGGTCCTAGGCCAGGAGCGCACGGATCTGCGTCAGCGCGAACTCATGTTGGCGTCTGTGCTTGAAGCCTCGCCGACAGCGGTACTGTTGATAAACCCTGTTGACCGGGTCTTGGTAGCGAACCGGTCAGCGCGACGTCTATTTGGTGAAGGCCGATCACTCGATGGTCGTACCCTGACTGAGACGATCGACACCTGCCCCACGCCTTTACGAGACGCAATCGAATGCGGACGGGAAGGCCTTGTGACGATAGGAGTTGGAGGAGCGGAGGAAAGTTACCAGTTCACCCGCCAGTCGTTTGAACTTAATACCCGTCACTACCTCCTCCTGCAGATCAGAAATGTGACTCCGCAGTTACGGCGTCAGGAAGTGGCGGTCTGGAAAAAGGTGGTCCGAGTCGTAGGTCACGAGATCAACAACGCTCTCACTCCCATCCGCTCGTTGGTCGGTACTGGTCGCCGTCTTGTGGAGAGCGGAGATCCCACCGGTCACCTTCCCGAAGTTCTTGAGGCCATCGACGATTCGGCGACGCATCTTCACCATTTTGTCGACGGATACCGCACCGTGGCACGGTTGCCGGCACCTCAGCCCGAGGCCGTCGACATTCGACGATTCCTGGAACACTTGCAAGAACTCGAACCCTTCGATCTCGCCCCCGAAACGCCAGCCATAACCGCTACTTTCGACCCAGCCCAAATGCAACAAGTTGTGCTCAACCTCGTACGAAACGCCCGCGAGGCAGGCTCAGCGGAGACGGTGATCGGCTTTCGAATACGAGGGGACGATCTGGAGCTTCAAGTAGCAGACCGGGGTTCGGGAATGGATGAGGAGGCCATGTTGCAAGCGGTTCTGCCCTTCTGGTCAACCAAAGAATCGGGGTCCGGAGTCGGCCTCGCTCTCTGTCGCGAGATCGCAGAGGCGCATCACGGCAGTCTCCAGATGGCGCCGCGAGATGGTGGAGGTTTAGTGGTGACTATTCTCTTGCCGGGAGTTCTGGTAGAAAGCTAATCCAGAAATTGGAACGCTCACAACCCCGCCCCCATCGGGTCATCCCGAACACTGCTACGCTGCATTCCCGGCGGGTACTCAAAGAAAGACAGCAAGCCTCGATACTTGAGTCTCATGCAAAACGCTCCTTGCATCACGCTCGAGCCCACGTTCCCCGATTTTGTCATCTTGAGCGAAGCAAAGCGGAGCCGAAAGATCTCCCGTTGAAATATGCAGGATGAATGTTGTTGTAACTCAGCAGATTGCTAGCTTGTGCGGGAGATCCCTCCGCTCGCCTTCGGCTCGGTCGGGATGACATTCTTGATGAGTTGTGTCATTGGGACCGTATTTGGTGAGAGCGGGCATGAGCGCGATGCCAGGGGAGTTATGCAAGAGGCTCATGTCTCATCCTCAAGGCGAAGAGTCTGCAAGGCTACCTAGAGAATGTATGTCAAGGAAACTTGACATATAGTCAAGTTTCCTTTATATTTGCGAATGTCAAGTACGCTTGACATTCGGAGGAACCCCATGTCTCAGAAGTGGAAGGATCTTTTCAAAGTTGTTGCAATCGCACTGGGTGCCAGCACGGTCTTTCTCGTTGCCATCCCGCTGCTCGGCCAGTTCATCGTCGAACACGCTGCCAATCCAGCCGTCCGCTGGCTCGTGGCAACGCCGGGCATTGCCCTAGCGGCCGTTGCGGTATTTGCAATGCGTAACGTTCGACGAATGGATGAGCTGGAACAGAAGATCCACTACGAAGCAATGGCTTTCGCTTTCCTTTGCAGCGTCTTGCTCATCACGAGTTCGGGATACTTGGCAGTGGCTGATCTCCCCACGCCTCCGTTGTATTTCTTCAGCCCGATCATGGTGAGCTGTTGGGTCGTCGGCCTGCTGCTCGCGGTCAAGCGCTACCGCTGAGAGAGATCTGTCATGAAGAATCGCCTCAAAGTTCTCCGCGCAGAACGAAACTGGTCGCAAGCAGAGCTTGCTGAACGGCTGGATGTTTCCCGTCAGACAGTCAACGCCGTCGAAACCGGAAAGTACGACCCATCGTTACCGCTCGCCTTCAAGATTGCGAGAATATTCGCCCAATCGATCGAGGAGATCTTCGATCCCGAAACGTCGTAGCGGACCATATGATGAAGGTGCCTGATTCCGTGAGGAAAGGGTAGCGCATGACTGAACAGCTACCTGAGATCCTGATCTACGAGGGTGGCAAATGCGGAATGGAGTTTTTTCCCAGCATGCCCAAGAACAGTTGGAGGCCGACTCCATCGAGTTCAAGGGCGTGGATGGGGTGAGCATCTTCTCTCTTGACGATGACTGAGGAAGCGTTCTCCCCGGCGCCCGGCACATTCATAGAATATGAACTCTAGCGCGCGAATACACCGCTGCGCCTAGAATGGGTCATGGGTTTCACCTCTATTCACAAGATCCGCTTCGACGATGTGGATGGCGCCGGCATCGTCTACTACCCACAGTACTTCCATCTTTGCCACGCCGCTTTCGAGGACTTCTTCGACACCGCCGCGTCGATTTCCTACTCAGAGCTGATCCGAGGCCGTCGTCTCGGCTTTCCGACAGTGTCCATCGAGTCGAACTTCACTGCGCCGCTTTCATACGGCGATCAAGCCGTGGTCGGCCTGGCGGTGAAAAATGTCGGCACCACTTCGGCCACGTTCACCTATAGCATCCGACGCAAGCGCGATGGAGTTCCGTGCTTCTCCGCTACGGTCACCACAGTGCTCATCAATCTCGACACCCAAAAGCCGCAACCGATCCCAGACGACCTTCGTGCCACTCTCGAACAAGAACTCGGCCGATGATGGGGCCCCTCTATGACTGCCTGAGGGACAACTGAGCCGATCTGAACTCCTTTGCGCCCACTTGCTCCCAACACCAGCGCCCTCAAAGACAAAACCCTTCACGAATGTCATGTTGAGCGAAGCAAAGCGGAGTCGAAACATCTCCCATTGAGTTGAGCAAACTCAATGAATACAGCAGTACACCATCTGCTAACTGGGGCGGGAGATCCCTCGACTACGCTCGGGATGACAGAATTTCTGCGGCTTTGTTTTCCTTGAGTATGTGCCGCGTGCGCGGCGCTGCAGTGCTCAAAACCTTATTGCCTTCGTGTTGTCACAGAGTCGTTACATTTCCTCCTCAGAATCCAGTGACAATGAATATGAACGGAGGAAACATGAGCCAGCGACACCAGACCCTTGCTATCACTACCTGCTTGTTGATCCCCATAGCTCTCGCCGTCTTCGCGAACACCTCGAGTAAGGTGCGAGAACCATTTGTCGCGACAAACGAAATCGCTGAAGAGGCTCAAGACGAACAGGTCATCGTTTCGCCCACCCCCTCGATTCCTAAAGATGAGAAGAAAGGTCTGACCTGGGTCAAGGTCTCCCACAATGATCAACTCGGCATCGACAGGGTTCATTGTTGGGGCAAGCCTGCCATTCCGGAGAGCGAAGGCGGGCCCGGGTGCAATCCCTACCAAGGAGACACGAGCTGTAGTGAAGCCTTGCCTATTCTGTGCGTTCTCGAAGAAGGCTCTGCACGCCCGCCCTACCTCATGGTCTGTAGCTCTCACGCCATGCCTGGTGAGTACTACTGCGGCTGGACCGGAGGTCGCTTGGGGTTGACTCGGCCGATACGAGGCTTAGAGATGACGAGCGCAGCTGCAGCTGACGACATCTGCAGCCAAAATCTCGGCTCAGGATGGCGAATGGCCGAGCACCACGATGGTCGGTATGTAGCGGGAATGAGTGAGAACGCTTTCTTCGGAGATAGCTGGCTCGGCAGAGATCGGCTTTCTTCTGGCGGCTGGGGCTTCCACGGTTACGGCAACATCGACGAAAGTTCCCGCTTCTGGGTCAGAATCAACGACCAAACGGGAAACTGTTGGGATTGAAGTTGTTCTTTGCCGGCGTCACAAGCACCAAGGCACCGGTGACACTTTCAGCCGGATTATCCCAAGGTCATCAGTCGACTGGCATCCATTTCTGACTCTTGAGTCCAAACTGTGAGCCGGCGAGGCCTCTGTATTTCAGCCTGAGTGCTTTGTATTCAGGATTAACTGCGTGGTCGTCCCAAATGCCGAGCATGAGCTTCAGTCCCTCATCATTCTCGGGATACTGCCCCTTGTCGTCGGTTTCAGCGATCCATCGGATGGCAGTCTATACCATGAGCCTCGTCTCATCAGTCGACTTGAAGGTCTGTGAATCTCCTGTCAAAAGGTTCCAAACTCTATATATCTTCCTTCGCACCCACGACTAAAAGCCAAAGGATAACGGGTAGTTCACCGGCTTCCATGATCATGAGTAACGTCGACAGAGAAGACGCAAGTTGAGGCAAGAGATAGAACGTAATAAAGCTTATGATATATGCGGTTCCCGCAACGAAAAGTGAAGCACCAATAATTTTTGGTATAAAACGCGATTTCCACACAAGTATTCCAAACGGAAAAAGCCAGAGTCCCCAGAAAACTTGAATCGCCTGAAGACCCCAACTATGTATGCGTATAAACAGGTAAGCCAGTGAGTCCAGCTGTGGTTTGTCAAATGTGGAGAGGAATTCCGGATCTTCGATGATAATGAGTGCCGCGATCTCACTGCACGCATTTGCAAAGCTTGCAGAGACAGAAATGAGCACAAGAGCAACCATCAACATCGACAATGATTTATCAATTTCTCTGAATAGTCTATACAGAGCGAGAGCCAATAGTGCGAAGACAATGTTCGCAATCAATCCTACCGTAATGCCCGTACGGAAGAGAGTCTCGGAAGATACGATGTTGCTGACAGTTGCCGCTGCATCTCCATTCACAATCAGCTTGCCGGGCACATACAGAAGGCTGACGATACCGGTAATCGCCAACAACAGATACAACACTCCCGCAAATCTTGCTTTCTTCTTGGTCGAGTTCATTCCTTCTCCCTCCAGTGACACCGCCCACATCGACGTTCACGCGTTTCAGCAGACACTTCTGGCGAATCTGTCTTATGTCACTTTAAGGTAGAACGATCCAAGGCCCCATCAATTACAGCCGTTGATCGATGCACAGCAGGTCTGATCGAGTGCACCAATGAGCTGAGGGTCCGATATCTAACTCGTCTCGCTCATGGCTTGACGGAGGACCCTGCTCGATCCAAGGTCTTCAGAACACCCAATCCGCCAAACAAAGAGAGGAGTTGCCTCACCAAAGTCTGACCGATGATTCGTCAATCAGTGATTGGCTCATCATACGTGTGTAGCGCGTGACGACTGCAATCCTCTTGTCGTTCCGCCTTCAGAAAATGGCGCTACTCCAACGCAGCGATTGTCTCGGGAATAGCGAACCGCGACTGGTCGATCGGGGCGTTGACTTCGATGCTCTCGAGCTGCGCACCATGGTCCGGATGCGATGGGCTGCGAGCAGACTGGAACATCATCACACCGTTGAATTCGGCCCAATCGCCGGGCGCGATCTCATACTCCCATGCCGGCAGACTGATGCTCACCGGCAGATAGCTCTCAACGTCAACAAGATAGACAGCGAGACCACCCATCGGGAGATCAACACTGATTCGATGGGCCGATTTCCCCTCGAACTCTTCGACTCCGTCGTATACGCCGGGATACTCAAAATACGCCAGCACATACAGTGCAACGTCCATTTCGAAGTGATGCCAGTCTTCTTCGGGAACCAGATGCGCCTCTTTAAGCTTGCCGTCCTCACCTCGAGGGCCGGCCAAGAAGGCCGCTCGTTCACCGTCGAACACGAGTTGGACACCTTGATCCCAATCCTTACGAACGAAGCTGGGTCGCGAGATTTCCCATTCCATGACCCGATCGCTACTGATCGACCTAGATTGGAATCTGAGGGTCTTCAGATCTTGGAAGTCATTGCCATAACCCATTGCCTCTGCGCTCCGAGACACGATCGTGTCGAGATCTATGCTCTCTTCATGAGTGCAGCCTGACAAACTGATACCAATGGCAGAAACACAGAGAATCACCGCAAACATGCAGCTTGGTTTCATCGCATTCTCCTCCTGAACCCTGGGCGGATGTCTCACCCGCCCTCATTCATACGCGCGCTTCGAAGCATTGTTCCTGAGTTGGGATTCTGGTGACCGGAACCATCACCGCTCTCAAACATCCCTAATAGTATTGCATACTACTTTATAATACCTTATGCTCCGCTTCGGACAGGAGTCGATAATGCCTATCACCAAAGAGAATCAGGCCAAGCTCAATCTTCTGACAGCCGGCGAGGTGGCTGAGACACTCAAGATGAATCCACAGGTCGTCGTCCGCAAACTGAACGCCGGTGAAATCGAGGGCTACAAGCTCGGCAAGGAGTGGAGGGTGTCGGAAGAACAGCTCCTCGCCTATCTGCACCGCCATTCAAACAAGAATCGTCAGAAAGACGAAAAGGAGAAAGTCGTCGGCAACTTCATACAAGACGGAAGACTCAAGGAGATTCCTGCCACTCGGTCAAAGCGTCTCGTCATTCTTAAGCACCTCGTCGGGATGCTGGACAGCCAGAAGGTCTATACGGAGAAAGAAATCAACGAGTTCCTGAGCACCTTTCACGAAGACGTCTGCACCCTCAGACGCGAGATGATCGGGACCAAACTCATGGTTCGCAGCGCAGGGAAATACAAGCGCACGACGTGGAAATAGCCCTTCGTAGACGTATCTCATCTCTTCGTAGCGCGCACCCAGTAGTCGAGATGTCAGCACGCACCTTTGTCATGCAGGCACCCGAAACCAAAAATTCTAGCCGCGTCTTTTGCCGGCTTTCCGCCTGCCGATACCTAGTTCAACTTCATTGAAGTTGTTCCAGTCGTCTGCCGAGTTGCCCATGCCGGTGATCTTGACATACCTGCCTTTTGCGCTGAAGGCATGGTGTTCTAGGGATGTTGTCGTTCCACTGGTAGTTATATGAGCCACTTCGGTAAAACTCTCTCCATCATCTGACACCGCTACGATGAATGAGTATCGACGTTGGTCACCCAAATGGTGCGCAGTAGAAATGCCGGAGATCCAATCGTACTCCTTGAGATCACATATCAGCCACTGACCTTGACCACGAGCAGACCATTTCGACTCGAGATCGCCATCCATCGCGTTATTAGGTAAGTCGGGTGACCGGGCGAAGCTCGCCATAACATAGTGGCTTCCCACTCGAGTCCAGGCATTCTGCCTGAGAGCTAGGTTGTCAATCTTGAAATGTTCATCGCCACTTACGAGGCACACTTTCCCAAGATCGTCGGTGGCTGGAGCGTCAGTGCGGAACATAAAATCGCGGCCAACCACTTTAGGCGTTCCGAACTCCGGGATCACAGTCACATCATAGGTCTTCGCCACCATGTCACCATCGACAACCACAGTGTATTTCGTGCCGGCAGTGTAAGGAACGGGCGAGAGAGCACGGTACCTACTGCCGTCCCTGGCGTCAAAGAACCCAGTCCCATTCATGCGCACCAGAATTGCATGACTTGAGTAGCCTGAAATCGATACCGAAGAATCGGCGAAACCGGTGACCCCATCGATGTTGTTTTGAAGCGGAGTTACGTCGTATGTGACGGTGATCCGGTCCGCAGATTCCGGATCTAATCCGTATTGGCTTATGAAGTCTGGGGCGGAGTACCATGTCCCCCGGTATTCCCCCCAATCCTCCAGACAATCAAGGTTGGGCCCGCCATTTTCGGTCAAAGCTGTTGCTCTTATTCTGTTCTCCCCCGCCTTCAGGTCGATTTTGAAGTACTTGCGAGACCAGAGAGACCAATCGGTAGTAGAGGTGAATGAGGAATCCTTGACCTTCGTGCCGTTCAGAGTGATCTCCATTGCCCGATCCTCAGTGACACCAGATGCATAGCGGATTGCGAACTGCCTCTCCTCGGATTCGGGGATATCAACGGTCCATTCGACGTAGCTTCCAGCAACGCGGTCGAGGTCTACATAACCCGTACCCTTGTACCCCGAGTAGACAATACTGACGGCACCGCTGCCGACTTTCGCATCCTCAGCCTCGTAACGAGCGGCCATCTCGGGCACAGGCATCTCTCCCCGCGCCAACTGGACGACTTCACTGCCAGCGAGCAAAAAGCTACCCTCACCATATTCCCTCTGTGAGCGGTACGTCACAGGCTGGCTGTCACGGGGGGCGTGCCCAACTCCCTGCACATATCCGACAGCGCCATCATGGTGGACGGCGCTTTCCAAGGCTTTCCATCCCTTCTCGACTGTTGGCAGGAAATCTGTGCAGGATAGTAGGTTGGCGTTTATTCCCCAGGCGATCGCAAAGATAAAAAACCCTGTTCCTGATTCCTCAGGTCCAGCGTAGTGATTGGGATCATCGAGGTTTACGTTCCAGAATCCGTCTTCCCGTTGTCGATCCCTGAGGGAGGCGCACATGTCCAGAAAAGTGTCGCGGTACTCGTCGTAATGAGGGTCTGCGGTTGACATCTCCCTCAAAGTACGCACATGCGCAGCGACGACCCAACCATTGCCGCGTGACCAGTAGACCATCAGATCGTTGGGGGACTCTACCGGAGGGAGGAATTCTCTGTCGCGCCACCAGAGAGAATCGTCGAACCGGTAGCAGCCATTGTCAGAGTAGAGGCCACAACCGCCCTCTGAATACTTGGTGTGACTGTAAAGATCATAGAGTTTGTTGAAGTAAACGGCATCGTCAAATTCGTTGCCGAGCTTCGCAAACACAGGCATCGCCATCTGCAGCGCGTCGACCCACCACCAGTCATCACTCTTGGTGCTTGCAACCATACTGTCAATACTGGCCTTGATACCGTGAATCCACTGTTCATTCCCTGAGATCCGATACAGGTCAATGTAGGTTTGACCACAAGCTTGGTTGTCTGCATGACGTGTAGATATGCCTCCCTGCGGAAGCCACGAGTTTCGCTCACCCCAGAGCACTGCGTAGTCATAGAGGCGTTCATCCGGGTAGATCGCATAGAACGCCATTTCGCCCTCGAAATAGGCACTGTGAATCCAATTAGGATCTCCAGGGTCCGGTCGTTGATTCATATAGTGGGTGTTCACCAAGTCCATCGTTGCAATGATCTCGCTCTTGGTGGGCAACTCTGCAACCAGATTGAAAGGACCCAACAACAGCCCAACCAAAGCCAAGCAGGCATATCGACGTGATCCTCTCATCTTCTTCAGCTCCTTCAGATCACACTTCTCCAGGATTGGTTTCCAACTGAATCAGCTCACAAGACTGAGCTCTCTTCTCTCCGCGAACAACAGAATTGAGCAAACACAGACTCATCTTCGTCCTCAATCGATCTCAACAGATCCCACAATACCGATTGTGACTAGGTGGTTGCAATGACAACCGACACATGGCTTTCCCAACATAAGTCAATAAATCAAATAATTCTTTGGGGGCAGCGAAGGATGATCATGAAGGGAGAGAATCCCCGACCTCGAGCCAGCAGTTCAGCTCAAGAAGCCACCGCTTTTACTCGCGCTCCTCGATGGATGGTTTCGACGGCGAAAACCCGTTCACCACGATCGGCAGTTCGTCGACGACGTTAAATTGACCATTCTGGATTTCGAAAACCTGCACACTGCCGGTCGCAAGATCACCATTTTCAGTTAGATCCATGCTGCTCGACAAACCCTGATAGTCGATTTCTCGTCCGGAGCGGACCATCGCCATTGCGCTTTCGACTCCAGCCGCATCGATCGCCACCGTGAGCTCCCCATCTGCTCCGGTTACCACCGGCAGCAGGTCGCGTATCGAAATGCTGCTGGTCGACCCTGCTCTTTCTGCTGCAAGGCAGACACCAAGCACCGCATCATAAGTTGCCTGAGCCATCGTGGTAGGTGGATGGCCGAGGTATTTCTCGAACTCAGAACTCCAAACTTGGATAAGGTCCGCTGAAACTCCGCCGCCACCCCGGGTGGCTGTGCCGCGGGTTCCCTCAAGTCGTTCGGCTGGGACACTTGAAAACAAAATCGGCAAACCCATCGCATCAGACAGGAAGTACATTGGAAACAGCTCATGCCCGAGAGCTTCCCTCATGAAAACAGCGCCATCGGTGGCAAACGCCATCGTGATCAGGGCATCGGGGGAAGCTGCGGCGGCCTCTCTCAGCTCCTCGATGTAGCTCTCTTGGTCAGGCTCGATAGGCACCGCTGCCGTGATCTCGCCGGGAAACGCCTCTGCGAAGGACTCATTGAGCCCAATCCCATACGGATCGTTGCGGTACAGGATCGCCACCTTATCTATTCCTTGGCCTGAGACCACCAAGGCCAAGGCGGGACCTTGAGCGGCATCGGACAAGCAGTTCCGAAAAACGTATCCGTCGTCAACAAACAGAGTCAGTTGGGGCGCGGTCGCCGAGGGACTGATGATCGGAACCTTGGCCTCGATGGTCACTTCCCCCGCCACGACGAGGGCGGACGCGCTGCCAAAGGGGCCGATGATCGCTGATACGCCATTATCGACCACCAGCCGTCGCGCTGCTTCGACTGCGACTCCCGGGTGTGTTTCTCCATCCTCGATCACGAGTTCGACCTTGTGTCCAGCGACACCACCGGCTTCGTTAACCAACTCCACGGCAAATCGCGCGCCTTCCTCGGCGGAAACACCCAGATGTCCCAGAGATCCTGTGTAGTCAAACAACAAACCGATGCGCAATGGGCCATCGGTTCGCTCAGCCTTCGTTGGCGACCCATTGTCAGCGCAGGCTAGCGATAGTGCTAGACCGCTTACGACCAGAATAGTCGTGAACGATCTGAGCACTCTCACTGTCGTGGTGGTTTCGGTGGCATGCTTTGTTTTCATCGAAGCCTCCTCGATCACCAGCCAGTCGATTCGGCGGCGAACTGTTCGGGCCATGCCTACCGAACCGACCCCCCTGGATCAAGTAGAACGCAGAAGGCCGTTAAGAAATTCTCAGAAGGCGCTCCAATATTCGCGCCACACACCGGGGCTACCGTTTCCTCCACGACAACCAATCACCGTCCTTGAAGCGCAACTCCGAAGATCGCCTGGGGATCCTGACGCGCAGACTGACGATTCGCGACGACCCTCAGAGGATCCTCGGCTCTTGGCACCAGCAGCTACTGACATCAACTCTCCGGCAACACCTTCAAGGGCTCCTTGTCATCCGTCTCCGCCCCACTCCCAACGGACGCCGAGGCCGCAAGAAACTCGAGAATCCGCTGAGCTACGACATCGGCTTTGACGAGTGCGAGGTCGTGTCCGGCACCGCGAATCAAGGTGGTCTCTATCTGTGGCGCGACACGGGCGAGGCGCTCCAGAGCCTGTCGTGGTGGGTAGATTTTCTCGTTTTCGCCGGTGAGGAAGAGGGTTGGAATTTCGATACTGCGGAGTTCCTCGTCTGTCAGTACCGTGGGATTGACGAGCTGCTTGAACTTGAAGCATTTCAATGCCATCCAAAGATCATCCAGGAAGAGGTCCACAAAAGCACGCGTCTCCGGATCCTTGACGGCATCTTCGAGCGCCCAATACATCACGCTCTTCGCGAAATGCCGATGCGGGATCAGGATCGAGGCGCCGCGCATGAGAAACTCGGATTCGAACCAGAGAACCGTTGCTGCTGGTGCGAGAAGAACCGCACTCTGAAGCCTTTCCGGGCGATTAAGCGCGTACTGACTGGTGATCCAGCCACCATAGGAAAGACCCATGAGGTTGACATCGTCCTCCAGGTTGAGTCCCGTCAGCAGCTCATCGAGCCAGACGACATAGTCATCTGGGGTTTTGAGACGTTTCGAGTACACGCTGAGACCGTAGTCGTAGATATTGTCGACGGCATAAGTTCGGCAGGACTGCGACAAAGGTTCGATGATGGGTGTCCACATCAGAGATGTTGCGTTGCCGCCGGGAAGCAGCACCAGAGGTGGAGAATTCGGATTACCGCTGACTTTTACGAACGTCTGACCGAATGAGGTTTCGACGCGCCGGTTTTCGAATGCAATCGGCCAGCTCGCCTCTCTCTCAGCATAGTAATCGAGGTACTTCTGCTGTTTCTTCTCGGACTTATAGGGATGGAACGACTCAGTGCTGACTTCGGAAGTGGCAGAATGTACGAGTGAGCCTATCCAGACGACAATACACGCGAAGATGAGCACAATCGTTCCACAACCGAAGAAACAGTACTTGAGGATGCGTTTCAGCAGAGGCTTCTTTCCCTTTTCGGGCGTCTTCTCTGTGGTGTCGTCGGTACTGAAACGGCGATCGGTATCTTCATTCATATGAACTCTCCGTAATGTATAGCGTTTCGACAATCCGGCTTGGTCTCAATGCATGGCCTCGCGCGGCTGATCAGCTAAGGGTTTCCTGATACTCCAGGAGATCACCTGGCGTGCAGTCGAGCACTTGACAGAGCTTTTCCAAAGTGGAAAAGCGAATCGCCTTGGCTTTCCCGGTTTTGAGGACAGAGAGATTCTGCGCTGAGATTCCCACATGCTCTGAAAGCTCATTCAGCTTCATTTTTCTCTTTGCGAGCTGGACATCGAGATTGACAATAATGGGCATGGCGTCACCTCAGATCGTGAGTTCGGCTTCGCGCTTCATCTCCGAGCGCTCGCGCAAAACCTGTCCGAACTGGTGGGTCAGAAAAGCGAGGATGAGAGCAGCAAATCCGAATGCCTGGGGCAAGAGCAATCGGGCCATCTCGATCGCTCCAAGCTGCCAGCCGGCAATCGGGAACGGCAAGAAGACATCGATCAGAAAAAATGCCGGCAAGAAGAACATATCGAGCAAGCAGCTTGCCACCAACAGACGGGTCAGCTGCGCAAGCTTGCGAATGAGCAGATCCATGCTTTGCGGCGAGTCAACGTCATCTGCGAAAACCGTCAATGCGCCGGCGCCGATCCAGTAGATCCGAATCCAGACAACCGAACGCGCCAGAACAAGAACCACAGCGATAGAGACATAAGTCACTTGGGCTGTCGATATGGCCTCACGCATGCTGGGCCAAACGCTCATTGCATACGTCGTCAGGCCGGCAGCCTGGAAAAGGACCAGAGCCAACGCGAGTCCGGCGTAAAACCGCAACGCAATTCTGAGAGGATTGAGGAAAACATGCTGAGTCATTCGGATCATCTCCTTCTTGAAGCCACCTACTGGGCCTCGACCTCTCAACAGTATGGATCCTTAACTCATGTTTTGCAATAGTTATTTAATGTTTATCATTAAATAACTCATGCTAAACATATTTCCATGGAAGGCTGAGACAACCTAGGTAAGGACCCTTTCTCCATCTCAGCCAGGATGAGGAGGGCAGCCAGGAAAAAGCCAGGCATCCGGGGATTCGAGACAGCCTCAATCATCTGCGTATTCAGGTGCGCTTGGCACCTCGAAGGTCCCCAACTTTGAAACGTGGCATGCAGGCACTCAATGAATTCGAGTTACCCTGGGAGTTGCACTGCTCCTGGAGGTGATGGTGATCGACAGGTACCAGGTTCTGCGCCGGCTGCTTCAGGATCTCCAACGCCGTCTCGAGCGCGGAGAGTTTGACCAAAACGAGCTTCGCCGTCGGCTGCACGAAGCCGCCATCGAAGATCCCAAGCGCCCGGGTGGGTGGTGGAACCTCGACCCCGACACCGGCGGCTGGATCTACTCGGATGGCGGTGAGTGGTATAAGGTCGACAACGGCAGCGCGCCGGCGCCTCCGGTCAAGGTTGCGGCGCCCACGCCCCAAGCCGAATCCGCTGGGACTCGCCCGCACATCGGGCTCGCACTGGCCACATTAGTGGTTCTCACGGTCATCATCGCGGCGGCCGCCTGGTTTGTTGTCCGCAATCGCGGGATCCGGCTTCCCATGCCAATGGTGCAGCAGACCACCGACTCAAGCCAAACGACCTCAGCTCTACAGGATGGCAGCCCAGCCCCCACGGACGACGACTTCGAAGACGTATCGGCCGAATCCGGCCACAGCTACACCCTAACCGCCGGCGCCACGGTCGATGCAGTAACAACTCCCATCTCGGCTGCGGGCGGGTCTGTCGAGGTAGGCCCCGGCAACCCGATCTCCGGATTCGCCATCCAAGTCCCCGCCGGATCGTACGACGAGACGGTCACGTTCACAGTGTCGTCGGCGCCGATCACTGATGCTGACGGCCCTATCCCGTTCGAGCCCGTCACACCGCTCTTCCACGTGGAGAACGGCGGCGGCGCCTCTCATCACCCGATGCGAGTGCGCATTCCGGTCGCATCGTCCGCTGTCGCCGATACTCTCCCGTTCCTCTACTACCCGGAGACGGGGCGGCTCGAGAGTCTTCCTTTGATCAGCCGCCACAACGACGCTATCGAAACCGAGACCCGACACTTCTCCTACCTCGTCGGACTGCAGATCATCCTCGCCCTCCAGCAGGTTTTCGTCTCGACAGACTTCACCGTAGGCGTCGACACCTGGCCGTTCCCCAACTACGGTACCCACTGGGAGCCAGAAGGTATCTGCGATGGGATGACGCTATCGGCGCTGTGGTACCGTCTGCACCGCCGTCGGCCGGGAGGGGCGACCCTATCGCACGTTCTCGAGCCCCACCGGCCCTTCGCCACTCCGGACTTCGGATTGGACGATGTTCGTGCGCACCACTTCACAACCAAGATCCAGGGCCGCAATCACGAGGCGTCCGGCTACGCTCTCATTGGTCTTCCCGAAGAGCGCGGAAAAAGCCTCACAGGCGAGGCCAGGGAAGAAAAGGAGCGCGAGTACTACACATGGGCCTGGCAGACGGTCGTCGGCAACATGGTAGTCACCGGCGAGCCGCAGCCCGTAGCCATCGAGGACGAACAGGGCGAGTTCCATGCCCTGGTGGCGCACTCTGCCTCCATTCCGGATCGCCGGCTCTATGTCCACGATCCCAACAGTCCCAGAATCTCCAGCAAGTCGATCCGGTTCAACGACCAAAAGATCGACACCTACTACTCCTCGATCAACGCGAAGGTCGCCATGGACGAGGGCGAGGTTCCATTCGTGCACTTCTACCCGCTTTACACGGAGGTAGTGTTGGACCCTGTGGTGCTCGAAGCCGCATGGAGGGCTTCAGCCACTGAGCGGCTCAAAGGTCCCGGCTACGAGCTGGTGGCTCTTGACGAGGAAGGTGTGTCGGCTGGGCCGCTCGGCGCAAAGCACCACACAGGAGAAAAGGTCCTGCGCGTTCGACTGGATGAGAGGGCCGGCTCGGCGGGCATGAAGCTCCAGGTCTTCCGCGCCACGGAGAGCTCGAATTCACCGACTTCCCGAGAGGTCCGGCCTCTGGCTCTCGATCGTTCAGCGGTCGAAGCCGCCGGTATCCCACTGATTGATGGCCAGAACGACATCGGTTTCCTCATCCTCGCGGCCAACTCCGCGAAGCCCAAGGCGGGTCACGCATGGCGGGACTTCCGCTGGGTTTCGGTCCAACAGGGGCCGCTTCGGCTCGAGCCGTCGCCCGTGCACTGTCAACCCCGGATTCCATGCAGGGTAGATGTGGTAACCACCGTTCCGGTCGAACAGCCGACCTTCCTGTGGAACGTCGACGACGGCTCTGCCGAAAGCTCGGGCAACCAACCGTGGAAGGAACTCACCTTCGACGATCCGGGTGAACACACTATCCAGGTCGAAATGCAGAACGCGCTGCAACGCAAGCTCGGCACCGCGAAGGCAATGGCGATCGTCAGCGGCCTCTCGATCCGAACCTCCACCACCACGATCCCGATCAACCAGAAAATCACCTTCGAAGCCGTGCCCGTCAACCCCCCGCCGGGGCTCTACTACATGTGGTCCAAGGGAGGACCAAAGAAAGTACGCAAGGGCGACACTGTGAGGGCGAGATTCTCGCGACCCGGAAACGGGATCATCGCGGTGGAGGCATGGGAGAAGGGCGCCACCTCCCCGTGGGCCACGGCCGAGGTTACCCTCGAAGTCGTGGGCGCCTTTCCCAAGATCGACGTGGCGCTCGATCCAGGTATCGGAGGCCCGCTGGAGCGTTACTATGCGGCCCTGCAGCGGGCTTACGAAACACCAGTGCTCGATGCCAAACTTGCCAAAAAGCGACTCGCTCCTCTCTATTCCGCTGCCCGGGCCGAGTGGGCGCGATACAAAACCGTCAGCCGTCGGACCCGCGAAGAAGAGCTCCGGCTCTGCGAGGCGAAACGGCAGATTGTGGATTTTAGGGCGAAAATTACAGCTATCGAAGGAAAGACCCTGGAGCCCCATGTACCCAAGGAACGTTTCTTGATGAGGACGTTGGGCGACGAAGAAGTCCGGCTCATAGACCTCTTCCTTCCCCTGCATTCCAAGTTCAACGCTCTTGATAAGAAGCGGGACGAGTTTCTGATCATTTCCGTCTGGGATGATCTGGAGGGTGGCACAAAGAGAGTGAACCTCGCCGACCGACAATGGTGCGAGAACATCATGATCGGTTTCTCCTACATGTATTTTGCCAACGCCAATTTCGAGATCGAGAGCTACAACCTGCTGCCGCTGCGGATCTGTGATCGCTTCGTAGCAACCGCCGGCGAGCGTTTCTATCTCAAACACGTGCTCCAAAACCTCGAGGAAGACCCTGAGATGTACACTAGACCCCAATCCGCAGAAACATCCGCCAGTGAGGTCGCACGCTTCGCCAAGTTCTTCGACAGGATCCGGGGGAAGGGACCCGGAATGGAGGACAATGTGGAGCTGCTCGATGCCGCCAACGATGCCCTAGAAGGCCTCATCCCACGCTACCAGGCCATATCACGCGAGTTCGAAGGGGTGCGATAGCTATTTCTTCGGATTCCGTCGTGCGGTTAGGTCGCATTGGCTACTGAGAGAGTTAGTATTCGGCTTCGGGACCTGGTGACAATCCCAACAGCAGCCAGATCAGCATCTGCATCATCTGGACCAATAGAAACGCAATCGAGCAAGGAAGCATGGTTGCTATCACCGTTCCAATGCCCGCCTAAAGTTCGTACCGCTGCACAATATCGACGATCAGTGCGAAGAACGACATCATTGTTTGAGCGCCAGGCCCACCACCTTTATCACTTTCGTCATTACTTGCTGCCGGCTCCTTCGCCGAAATGCTCCGTCTTGTAACTAAAGACGTCCACTCGCGTCTTTACCGAA
>JAAESQ010001186.1 GCA_024229275.1 bacterium
ACTGCCCCTCAAGAACCACGTACCTGGCACGCGCCGTTCAGCAGTAGGTTTTCGAGCGGTTCTCCCCTCCCTTGTTTCGCCGCTTCGCCTGAGTGGATTGTCCCGTCTTCTTCCCTTCTAGCAATGCGCAAGGCGCATTGCAGGTGCATTGCATTGCAACCTTTTTGCGGTCTCACCCGTCGTACACGATGGGACAGTTCTCTGTTGAGAATGGTTATCGAAAAACTCTGGAAATGAAGGAACTTTTTTCATCTGATTTGCGTACTAGGAGGGCGAGGCGGGTGATTCCTATATCTCGATCCGAGGCCAGGGAATCGTAGCAGGAGGAACGTCATGGGTAAGGTGATCAAGCTTTTTGTCGTGGTGGCTCTGGTAGTTGGTGCGGCGGGTGCAATCTACGCGTGGGTTGGTAATCGTAAGAACGCTGATCCTGGTTTCACGTTGGTGGATGCAGAGATAGGTTCAATTACCGAGAAAGCGCTCGCGGTGGGACAAATTGAGCCGCGTGAGCGATTCCAAGTGAAGTCAAAGATCTCGGGCATCGTCGGACGGTGCTACGTCGAGGTTGGTGATTTGGTGCGTGCCGGTGATCCGCTCTTCGAGATCACTCCAGATCCGACCCCGCAGGAGCTGCTTAACGTCGATCATCGTTTGCGTTCAGCTGAGGCGAGCTATGACAGGGCGAAGGCCGACTTCGAACGTGGCCAGGAACTCCATAAAGACGGCCTTCTGTCGATGGGTGACCTTGATGCTTTCGAAGAGAGTTTCGAGCTTGCCAAGGTCTCGCTCGAACAGGCGCGAGACAATCGCGAGTTGACCCGTGTGGGCAGTGTTTCAGGAGGCCGAACCGACGTGGAGGCCATCATTCGTTCACCGGCGAGTGGCACGGTCCTCAGTCGAGCAGTCAACCCGGGAGATCCGGTCGTTCCGCTCACCTCCTACCAGCCCGGGACCGAGCTTGCCTCTATCGCCAATATGAGCGACCTCATCTTCAAGGGAACCGTGGATGAGATTGACGTCGGAAAGATCGCGGCCGGTCTGCCGTGCCGAATCAAAGTTGGGGCCTTGCCCGAAGACATCGTGACCGGTCGCCTCGCAAGGATCGCGCCGCAGGCACAGAAGAACGAAGGTGCGACGCTCTTCGACGTTGAGATCGAGCTTGATCCCGGCCAAGAAATCGTGCTGCGCGCCGGATATTCGGCCAACGCCGACGTGGTGATCCGCGAGAAG
>JAAESQ010001187.1 GCA_024229275.1 bacterium
ACTTGAAGAGCGCATGATTCAACACGTGCAGCAGGCCGCCGGAAAACCCAAGTATCGCCATCAGAGGCTGCCCGTTGGCCGCCCCGATGAGTCCGATTCCCAGCCCGATGAGGATGATGCCGATGTTCTCTACACTGTGATAGGCGAGCAGGCGTTTGAGATCGTGCTGCCCGAGGGCATAGACTACGCCGAGAACTCCCGAGACGATGCCCGCAAACAGGAGAATCTCCCCGAACAAGGCGGTCTTCATCTGCAACACTGTGACCATCTTGAGCATGCCGAAGATGCCGGTCTTGATCATCACACCGGACATCACCGCGGAGATGTGGCTCGGCGCAGCCGGATGGGCGTGCGGCAGCCAAAAGTGCAGGGGAAAGACCCCCGCCTTGGAGCCGAATCCAACAAACGCCAACACGAAGATCAAGATCTTGGTCGCGTCCGTCAGCTCGCGGGCACCCTCGAATCCCAAAGAGCCGGTGTGCGCAAAGATGAGCGCAAAGGCCGCAAAGATGAACATTGCGCCCACATGCGAAAAGACAAAATACTGGTAGCCCGCCTTCCGGTTGTCAGCCTCTTCGTGGTCATGGATCACCAGGAAGAACGACGAGAGCGTCATGAGCTCCCAGCTCAGCAAAAACGCGATCATGCCGTCAGCGACGACCACCAGAGCCATGGCGGTGACCAGCACGCTGAAAAAGAAATAGTGCGCGGCCGTTCGGCGTGGCTTCGTCGAATCGTCCATGTAGTGAAAGCTGTACAGGGCGGCGATTGACGAAACTGCAAAGATCGCCACCAGGAAAAACGCCGAGAGGGTGTTCAAGCGAAACGACAGCTCGAAAGCCTGTAGGTACGAGTACGTCGCCGTGTACGAGGCTCCAGCGAGCAGCGTTCGAACCGCGTCGAGGCACCCCAGCAAGCTCCCGATGCCTATGCCGACGACGCCTACGACGCGAGAGAGGGTGAATCGTTTCCCAACGAAGAGAGGCAGAACGCCTCCGGCGAGGACAAGCGCCAGAGCTGTGAAAAATCCGTTCATCTCACGCCTTTACTGTGCCGACGCACCATCGTTCACCTTCCTATGGTTCCCTGCTTGTTCCAGCAGCGGTGTTCTCGCCGTTTTCCCAATCAGTCGCTGACAGGTTTGTCCGCAACATCAACGTCCTCATCCGTCGAAGCCCTATCCGATCATCGACGGCCGAAGAGATTCTATCGAATCTCAAGGAAGTAATACAGGCTGAGAATGGAATCGCCTACTTCACCTCGAAGGTATAGGCATCGGTCCAGGACTCGAACGAGGCCGAACGCAACACATCTTCCATGGGAACGGCCGGTACAGCTGGCGTAAGCTTGTCGAATCGTTCGTGAATCTCCCCAGGCAAAAGTTCGATCTCACGCTGCCGTCCTGCGGGTTTGATGGCGATGGCAAGTGGCTGGAAAAGCACGCCGTACCGCCCAGATGCTTCGTCAAACAGATCGATGAACACGCCGGAAAAACTAGCAAACGCGTAGGGACGGAAAGCTTCCGTGCGGGTCATGTCAGTCAGCCTGTTGTGTTCGATATTGGTGTTGATGATCGCTGCCTTGAGTAACGGTGGCGCATGGCGCGCGGCGAGGATGTACTTCATATACGGCAGTAAGCGCTGTTGAGGTAGGCCATGGCTGTCAACTTCGGCATCGACGTCGAAGATGTTGAAGTACTTCGGAGACAGACTACAGCCGATAGGCGTTGGCTCCGGAGTCATCAGGCGTACTCGCTCCTCGGCAGTCAACCCGTCAAGAAAAGCATCACTGAGAACAAATAGGGAACGGCCGATGGGGAAATGTGTTTGCAGCGCCATTGGCTCATATTCGACCTCACCATAGGTCAAGGTATCGGTATCGATCAGAAGTTTGATCGCCAACGAACTCCAGTTGGGCTGCACGTATTCATTGGGTACATTGACAAATACTTTCTCGCCAGGAGGTTGATAGATGAGGATATTGTTAGTGGCATCGTTAAACACCTTTTGAAATTCAGAAGTGAGAACAGACAAGTAGCCACAATTTGGCGATGGCGCGCTTACTTGTGGCCGCCAAACCTGGCCAAAAGATCCACCTTTCTTGCCCGGCATGTAGCCGACATGGGAGCCACCGAAGTCGATGTTTATAGTGCCGTGGTGCACTGCGGCGCCAAGCGCCTTCTCATTGAAACCGCCGCCGAGTTTGCCTTTATTGAAAGGATAGTGCCCCGTCTGGGCATATATTGCGAGGTCAGCGGCAAAGAGCGATTCATCAGGGCATTTCCACTTGCACGGCAAAGCCTGATCCGCATGAAATTCGAAGCCCATTTTGCGAACATCATTGCTCTTTAAGAAAGCATATGCCCGGCCGACAAAATCCGGGAAAGCATAGGGTCGGCTCTCGAATAACGATCGGGTTTCTTGAACCTTGGGCAACAGTCCATCCGGGGAACAATAGGCTGGTAGCCAGAGTCGGTTCGTGCGATGCATAGATAGAACCCTCCTCGCGAATCACACACCCGCAATCATACTATCAATCGCCGTCTCAAATCAATTTGATTCCCGACTCCCGAAACACGCTTCCGGGCCATTAGATGAAAGCTTTTAGGAGTTATCCAAGGAGCACCAGGTTCAGGCTCACACGCCATTTTCTGGCGCAGAGCTCAACCAGGTTTGCTGCATGACCCACCGCTGGTGTAGCGTAGAAAGGTTCGGATCCACTCGAAAACCGGAGGCGAAGGCAATTTGACGGACACTTCACCCGCAGGCGAACCAGCCCGCAAGTTCGGGACATTCCTTGGGGTCTATACCCCAAGTGTGCTGACCATCCTCGGACTGATCATGTACCTTCGCTTCGGCTGGGTGGTCGGCAACGTCGGTCTACCGATGACGCTTCTCATCGTCCTGCTGGCAACCTCAATCACCGCCATAACAGCCCTCAGCGCTTCTGCGGTCGCGACCAATATGAGAGTTGGTGTCGGTGGCGAGTACTTCATGATCTCGCGCAGCCTCGGTCTCGAATTAGGCGGTGCAATCGGCATTCCCCTCTTCCTGTGCCGGACCCTGAGCATCACGTTCTACTGCTTTGGCCTGGCCGAATCGATCTTGGCCTTTTGGCCGGCGTCATGGGGTGAGATACCCGCCGCGACGACCCAGATTCTCGCGGCTGTCCTCATCGTCATCATCATCGCCATCTCCGGCAAGAGCGCAGAGTTGGCTCTCAAACTTCAGGTACCGATCATGATCGCAGTCGGACTGTCGGTACTCGCTCTGGTGATCGGGGTGGCAACTGGAGGAATCCAGTCTCCTGAAATGAGACCGACCTACCGCACAGCCCCGGCCGGTTTCTGGTACGTCTTCGCTGTGTTCTTCCCTGCTGTTACCGGTTTTACGGCAGGTATCGGAATGTCGGGAGACCTCAAAGATCCGCGCCGTTCGATTCCTCGAGGAACGCTCCTCGCGGTCATGACCGGCGCACTTGTTTACCTCAGCATTCCTGCGCTCCTTGCGGTCACCGCTCGAGTCAGCGCTGTGGACCTCGCCGAACCCGGCATCATTTGGGTTCAGATTGCCTTTCTTGGAGCTTGGCTCGTGTTTCCTGGCGTATGGGGAGCAATCCTGTCTTCGGCGTTCGGAAGTGCCCTCGGCGGTCCACGTGTGTTGCAATCGCTCTCTAGCGACGGCCTCGCTCCGGCCTTTCTATCCCGCACTTCTCGCTCGGGCCAACCAACTATAGCGACATGGGTGTCCGGCGCCATTGCGCTCACTGCGGTGGCCCTAGGCGGCCTTAACGCAGTAGCCCAGTTCGTCACCATTCTATTCTTGACTCTCTACGTCACTATCAATCTCAGTGCCGCCATCGAGAACCTCGTCGGCGACCCTTCGTTCCGGCCGAAGATCAAGGTCCCATGGTGGCTGTCACTGATCGGCTCCTTCGGGGCAATCGCAGTCATGTTCCTCATCAGTCCACTCGCTTGTGTCGCGGCAATTGTGCTGGAGCTCCTTCTGTATTCCTATCTACGCCGCCGTGCACTGCGTCGAGAGTGGGGCGATGTGCGTGCTGGGATGTGGATTGCCGTCGCACGTTTCGCGCTGATGAAGCTCAGCGAAAACCGCACTGATCCACGGAACTGGCGACCGCACATCCTGCTGCTTGCCGGTGACCCTGGCAAGAGAATCAACCTCGTCCGTCTGGCCAGCTGGTTCAACCAGGATCGTGGAATTGTCACTGTCTGTAAATTAATGGCAGGAGATCTCCGCGAAGGAGTGATCGAAATCGATCGCGTCCGCGCCGAGATGGAATCTGAGGTTGGCGAGGCCGGCTTGACAGCGTTTTGCGAAGCCCATGTGGTGCAGGACTTCGAGGCCGGGGTGCTCGGCATCGCCCAAGCGAGCGGCGTCGGCGAACTGCAGCCCAACACCATCATGTTCGGTTGGCCGAGACGGCGAGAACGACTCGCGTCGCAACTCCGGATCATGCGTGCATTGTCGAACGCCGGCAGAAGCACTGTCATTAGCCGAATTCAATGGGCCCACGAACCCGGGCAGGAAAAGCGCATCGACCTTTGGTGGGGCGGGCTGCAGAACAACGGCGACCTCATGCTGTTGCTTGCCCATCTACTACGACTTAATCCAGAGTGGACCGGTGCCCGCCTGACCATCCGTTCCATCGCACGCAGCGAAGTCGAGCGCGACAGCCAGGCCGCCGGACTCTCGGAGTTGCTCACAGAGACACGCATCGATGCCGACACTGAAGTACTTTTCGAACCCGACGCCGAGCGCGATGTTGCAGAGATCATGCACACGCGAAGTGCGCTGGCAGACGTCGTCTTCCTCGGTTTGATGATGCCGCCGTACGGTGACGAAATGCCTTACGCGGAGAGACTCGAGCAACTCACCGCCGGCTTCCGGACCACGATTTTCGTGCGCAATGCCGGACGCTTCGCTGGTGACTTGCTCTAGCCATACTTACCACCTACGGTCGATTGCAGGCTTTGCTCATCGTTGTAGCTATCCACGAAAAAGCCCCCTCCGCGAAGGAGGGGGCAGTGTTTTTGACTCGCGAGGAGTCTTACCAGCCGCCACCGGCGCGGTCGCGGTTCTTGGACTGAGCGACGTCAACCTTGATGGTGCGTCCGTCAAGATCCGTACCGTTCAGGGCCGCAACGGCTTTGTCGGCCGCGTCGTCGTCGGCGAAGGTCACGAAACCGAAGCCGCGCGAGCGACCCGTGTCCCGATCGGATACCACGACGGCTTCGGTGATCTCACCGTGGGCCTCAAACGCGGAACGCAGACCACTGTCATTCGTATCCCAGCTCAGACTTCCAACAAATAGTTTCTTAGGCATTCTTACTCTCTCTTTTTTCTGGGTGTGTCGGCTGTGCCAACGTACCCCGGTCTCATCATTTGTGCGGGCCCGCTGCCCGCAGATTCGCTGGTCGACCACGGTGGCCGGCCTGATACGTCTTTATCGTTAGCTACTGTTTCTCTTTCTGCTAGCGCACGGCTATATGTCGCAGGTGCGCTGCGTGTCGTTTCCGGCTGGATTGTGAACGGGAGGACTGCCGGGGGGACTGCCGTCCGGGTCATCGAACGACCCTGCGAAATGTGAACCGGCCTGTACCAAGACGTTGTGTGTCTGTCCGCGACCGATCCGGCATCATGGCACAACATTCACCGAATAGCAAACTATTCCCGATGAGTGGTTTGGGTCAATCGTATATCGAATCGCAACTGCCGCTCACGGAAATCTCACACCAGGTACCAATCCGAGTCGATGAACCACGTTCTCGTTGTCATCTCTAGCCGAGGTCGTTTCGTCTGAACTCAAACGCTGTGCGCGCGACATCATCAGCGTTGAAATGACAAGGAACACAGACTCTGGTCCTTAAAGCGCTTCTCAAGAGCTACTTACATCTCGAGTGAAACGCCAAGGGTCCGCGATTCGACTCACGACCATGCCCATGGCGAGTGATTCATCCCGGAGGACTGCAATGAACCTATCCAAATCGACGCACTTGAGAATCGTTCACGTTTTGAGACTCAGCATACTGTTGTCGTTCATAGTTCTCGCGACCGTACGAGCGAACGCGGGAAGTATCGACAGCACTCCAATCACAGGGAAGATCAACATTGATGGTGAGAAGACCGACTGGTCTACGGTTCCTGTCCAATTCCTGGAGGAATCCGTACACCAGTTCGCCGTCACCCATGATGAGGAGAAACTCTACCTGATGTTCTACTTCGCAAACTGGCGAACTGCGCAGATGATCCAAAAACGGGGCATCACCCTGTGGATCAATGGTGACGGCAAGAAATTGAGTGAGTTCGGTATTCGCTACCGAGGCTCTGCAGAGATTGCCGACGTCATCGCCAAGACCCGAGCCGAATTGGGGTTTGCCGAAGAAGAGGAACGCCCAATGCCCCAAGAAGGCGATTCCGCGGGCGAAGAACGGGGGGCCAAACCGCCCCGCCAACGTCAGGCGCACGGAACGCTCAGAGTCTCCACAGAGGACGATGAGTACACTCTGGAGGAGACCAATACCTACGGCCCAACTGCAGCGTCGGCTCTTCACGATGGTGTGTACTGCTACGAATTTTCCGTACCCTTCATAGATATCGGGGGCAAAGCTGTAAAGGCGAAGCCCGAGTCGAAACGAAAGCTCTTCGTCGGCGTCGAGCTTGGTGGGCTCAGTGCAGAAGAACGAGAACGCATGCAGGAGATGATGGGCGGCCGAGGCGGGGCGAGCGGAGGCGGCGGTGGGATGAAGGGAGGCATGGCCGGTGGTCGCGGTGGAGGTCGGAGTGGAGGAATGGGTGGCGGCCGAGGTGGAGGACGAAGTGGAGACATGAGCAGTCGCGGAGGGAGCGACCGCACCAAACGCATTCTGATGGGCGAAATCGAGTGGATGAAGGTTGTTCTTCAACCGGTCGGAGACTGA
>JAAESQ010001188.1 GCA_024229275.1 bacterium
AGACCCAGACCACAAAGTCAATCGAGTATCGGGTGAACTCGGAGAGGATCACCGCTGGGTCTGCCTTGCTCGAAACCCAATCCAGACTCTCGACGGCCTCCCGCAGCACGCGCTCGACCAGCTCGGCATCCGACGTCAGATCAACGGGTATTGTTGTCCTGATCGTGACGAGCTCGTCCTCCCGGGTCAGGTTCTTGACGGTGGACTGAGCCAAGGCCGAGTTGGGTATCAAGATCTGCTCGTCGTCGACTGTTCTGCCAACCGTTGCTCGAACCCCGATGGTCTCGATCTCGAGCCACTGATCCTCTAGTTGCACCACGTCGCCAGGGCTGATCGTGCGGTCCAGCCGCAAAGCAATTCCGGAAAGAAAATTCTGGACGATGTCCTTTGCTGCGAAACCCGCACCCAAGGCGAATATGCCACCGGCAGCAAACAACGAGGTCAGGTGGATGCCCAGAATGGTCAGCGCGATCTCGACCCCAATCGCCAAGACGATGATGGCAATAGCATTGGAGGAGGTCCTGATAGAGACCTGGTCTTTCACATCGTGTCGCTCGAAATGGCGGATGGTAAGCTGTCGCGCCGCCCGCGCCAGCAGGAACGTGACGATGAGGGTGGCCACCACCGCCAGCGCTTCTCCGACCGATACTTTGGCCGTGCCAACGCTGAATAGAGGATCGCTGAGCACTTTTTGGAAATCCATGGATCGCTTGCCTACATCCAGCCTACATTTCGGAGACTAGC
>JAAESQ010001189.1 GCA_024229275.1 bacterium
CGATTGCGATGAGGATGACGAGGAGGACTGGTTCCACGTAACTCGGTTGCTTTTAGATGGGCGGATGAGTTGACGGCTGCACGGGTCAACTGGTCGACGGGCAATACGGGTCAACGGGACGAATCCGGCTTCGCCTTTGGCTACGCCGTGACATGCGGCTGTACGGGCAGAGGGGAAAAGATGAATGATGAAAGCGGAAAGATGAAAACGGACGGAGGCACACTCAGTCGATAGCGAAGGCTTTGGTGAGAGGGACTACCGAGCCAGTGGGTACGAGTTTTTGAACCACTAAGCGCGCTAAGAGCACGAAGTGAAGATAGGAGTGCTTGAACGACTTGTGGGTTTCAACTGCGAGATTGCTTTCCCTTTGTCTCGATGAGCTGCAGGTAGTTGCGACATCGATCACCGCACACTACTCCGGTCACCAAGTGATACATGACGAAGAGTTCGAGAGCAAAAGGTAGATAGCCACCGTAGCCGAGCAGTGGCATCTCGAAGATGCGTACGAAATCGAAAAACGGGACATTGTAGGTCCACTTTGGGAACGAGTAGAAGTTCCAAAGCTCCCAGAAGAAGCCGCAAGCCAGTGAACCCAACCACAGGGCAATCGCTGGGCGCCAATCTCGAATCGCCGTTGATTCAATCAGCGTTCGATGGCCGAGCCGAGCATTGATCGGTTCGATGATGAAAAAGACTGACAACCACACACAGGGATAGAAGAATGTCGGCCACGCGAGAGTGAGAGTGAGCATGGTGCAGCCAAGGATGAAGAAGCCGCCGAGGATTCTGCGGGAGGATGGCAGCTGAGGGCCTTTCGGAATGCGCTGAACAAACGCGAACGTGCCGACCAGTTCTGCGGTACCGAAAACTGCTGGTATTACTGTTGAGAAACTGAGGGATGAAAGGAGGAAGTATGGGATCGGACCCAGCGAACCATCGCTGAGGTACTCCCAGTTTTGGGTTCTCTTGTTGATGAGCTCGAAAAGCCACCACACCGGCATCGAGCAGAAGAAGAGGCCGCAGTAAGCCAAAAGAGAACGCGTGAGCAGTGAGCTGCCCTTGCGAACCGCGGTCGCAGCGTCTACAACCAGGCAAAAGCCTAGCCACAATGGGAAGAATCCCCAGTGCGTGCGCATTCCTTCGAGGAGCCAGTTGAGTGGCCAGAACAAGGCAATGAGTGCCAAACCCACCCACCCATGTGTCGGCAAGCTCCATCTCGACGTAATGCTCAAAAGCATGCTCCAGTCTACTGCGACCGCAACGAGAGAGCCGTGGGTCGCCTCCGTGACCCGCATAGCCATCTTTTCTCCCAGCCGACATGCCCGTGAAGTTTGAACCGCAAAGATCACAAAGCGCACAAAGGAGAACGCAAAGCAAGGAGTAAAAGCGGATCTTCGATCCGCACATCTTGCCACCTTCGTGCTCTTAGCGTGCTTGGTGGTTCAAAAACTCGTACCCACCGGCTCAATAGACCCTCCTTCCGAAGCCTCCGCCGCCGACCATTCGCGTTCCTGCCTTATTCTCGTATAGCCGTTCGCCCTTTTTGGTCCATCGCCCCGGCTTCCCGTCCGATCCGTTGACCGGTTGACCAGTTGACCAGTTGACCAGTTGACCCGTGCAGCCGTCAACTCATCCGCCCATCCAAAAGCAATCGAGTTAAGTGGAACCAGTCCTCATCGTCATCCTCATCGCAATCGTCATCGTTCTCCAGGAGTCGCTCAACATACGATGACGATAAGGATGACGAGGACGATGACGATTTGACACGCCCCAATCAGCCTGCCGTTGACCCGCATAGCCGTTCGCCCCGTTCGCCCCGTTCGTCTCCCAGCCTCCCAGATTTCCAACAACGCTAAACTCAAAGTGACAAAACCAACAGGGTCAGACGTCTCACTGCTATGGACGCACTGAGCGACCCGTTGACTGAAGAGCCGACCTTGAGTCGAGACCTCGGAGGGAGTATTCCGGAGACGCGTGAACTCTCGAAAGAACAGTGGCGCAATCTGTTCGTGAAGTTGGCCGCAGGTGACGCGCGAGCCTTCGAGAGACTTTACGATTTGATGGCGCGCCGACTCTACGGGTTTGCCCTCTGGCGCTCCGCTTCCGAGCAGGACGCGTCGGACATCGTTCACGACACATTTGTACGAATTGCGGAGCAGGGTGAGCGTCTGCTCCGGGTGCGAGATCCAAAATCCTGGATCTTCACAGTGGCGAACAGGCTTTTGCTCGATCGTGTTCGCTGGCGATTGCGATGGCGCAGCGAGTCGCTTGACGGCCTCAAACTGGTGGAAGCATCGGAATCTGAAGCTGGTCGTGTAGTCGACGCACAGAAAGCACAACAGGCGCTGGTTCGTTTATCTGCAGCGCAGCGAGAGGTTGTTTATCTGCGCCATTTCGGTGAATTCACCTTCGCCGAGATTGGGTCGATTCTTGGAGTTTCGACCTTCACTGTCGCGAGTCGATATCGACTCGGGATACGGAAACTGAGACGCCTGATGGAGGTGTCCAAATGAATACGAGTGACGAGAGAGAATCCCGGCTCTTCGCGAGTCTGGCACCGCCAAAGCCACCGTCAGACTTGAGGAATCGTACGCTGACGGCAATGCAGGACTCGATTGAGAGTGGAAGGGATGAATCGCACTCAGATATCTGGGAACGAATCTGGTCGAACACTCGACTGCGGTGGGCGTGGGCAACGACGATCGGTCTACTCATTGCCGCCCATCTCGCCATTCCAATCTCCGGAAACGGAGTAGGGCCAGCACAGAGTCCCACAGGTAGAACGATGTCGGAGGCCATGGTTGTTGTCCTGAAAGAAATCGGAGAAATGCCGGCGCTTCGGGGAAACCCTGCCATCGGAGCGGTGCCCAACACAACCGAGGCCCTACATCTAGTCATCACAGATCCTGTGATCAGGTTTCTCGACTAAGGAGTACTCCACTATGAATTCAATCACACAATCTCGAAGCGTTCATGTTCTTCTTGCAGCGGCCATAGTCATCGTTCTGGCCGGCGTGCTCGGAGTCCGCATTTTTGCCACAACAGTCTCAGCCGGACCAGCAGGCGTGCCCGATCCGGGTCCCGCATTCGTGCCTCAGCCTTCAACACTCGTAATTGCTGACTTGAAAGTGCCCAAATGGGGGAAGATCGACCCCGCCAAGACGTCCATCGACTATCAAACAGACCTTGATCTTCTGGCTCCCCTTGGCAACGGCGAACTCAATGCAGCCCTTTGGTTCAAAGACTTTACCAAGGAACCGGCGGGTTCTCGTCTGCAAGAGTCCTCGGAAGCAAACAAGGTGAAAGTGAAGGCTTCGGTTGAGTGGCTGGATAAGGTATATCCATTGGATCTTCCGCTGGTGACCGAAGCGGAGCCTTGGTGTGATCAAGCGACAATGAGCTTCTATTCAGAGTTCCTTCAGCCCGATGGCTGGAAGACTCCGATTCCGAATCTGTTGGTGCCGCTGAATTTGGCGAGGACTTGGGTAGCAAGAGGTCTGGTTTCCAACGATCCGGAAGCAGCGATGGCTGACTTTCGGCGAGCCATCAGGTTGGGTCGGTTATTGCGCCAAGAAGGTATCGTTATCATCACCGATCTCGTAGGCATGGCCTGCATTGATGCCGGTGCACGAGGAATTTTCGAGCTGGCGAAGCAGCAAGGAGATCTTGAGCTGGCGTTGCTTGCGGCGATTGTGATTGGCGAGCATGCACCTCAGCGCTTTGTGACCCGTCAACTCGTAGTTGATCCAGACGAGTTCGACGTGGCTCGGCGGGAGGATGGTGCGGGGTTCACGTTTCAAATCACGAATGGGAGTGTCGATACGTTAGTCGAACGAGCGCAATCGTATCTCGATGCACGCTTTCGCAACGAGTCAATCATCTTCTTGGCCATGGTTCGACAGTTTGGCACCCAGGAACAGCAGACCAAGGTCGTCGAGGCGCTGAACGGGCTCCTGGCCTCAGACGAACCGGGTATTGCCGAGAACGCTCGATGGGCACTCGAATGCGTGACAGATGACGAAGAGTTGGCAGACTTGTTCGAAGTGAAGTGAACTGCGGACCAGAAAAGAGATACGCCCCCGCGCAGTTGGAGCTGCGCGGGGGCGAAGTCCTGAAAAACAGTGAAGGGTCTAGGCCGGCGGATCTTCGCTCGCTGCAGCCTCTTCTTCAACGGTAATTGCCTTCTCGACCAGATCCATACCGCACGTTGGGCAGGTTCCACCTTCGAGACTCGCAAAGTGAACTGTCTCCATCGGGCAATAGAACACACCCTCAGGAATCTGAGCAACGGCAACCGGCGGGTCGAATGCGCTGCCCTCTGCCACTACTTCAACAAACTCGACAACGTCCTCTACTACTTCGACAGCCTCGACCACTGGCTCTTCGGCCGGCTGTTCGGCTGTTTGAGCTCCACAGCCTAGAGCGAGACCTGTGACAAGAGCGAGCATCAGTACGCGACTCATATTTCTGTCCATAACCTACCTCCATGAGATATACGCTCAGCCTTGAACGAGATATTTCAGGTTGAGCACGATTGAATGGAGACTATCAGATCCTGACACCTCGGAGTAGCTCTTTCTTGAGAACAGATTTCAGACAAAGGTCAGCGTCTGAGAAGAGACCCGCCGTGGCAGTCGACTCGGGTGGTCGAGTTCGCTCGGATCTCGAAGACTATGTTTATCTCAAGCAGAGGTGCAGGTTGTCCCGCGTACATGTATGATTAGAAGGTGGATTTGGCCCGCTGATCGGAGCGCGATATATGGGTGGGATGGAGCAAGTAATACAGGAGTTTCTGGCCGAGAGTTTCGAAAACCTCGACCAACTCGATCAGGATCTTGTCAACCTCGAGCAGAACCCAAAAGACCGAGAGATCTTCGAACGCATCTTTCGCACCATACACACCATCAAAGGGACGTGTGGCTTCCTTGCGTTTCAGAAGCTTGAAGAAGTCACACACGCAGGAGAGAACGTTCTGAGCCTGCTCAGGGATGGGAAACTCGGACTTCGCCCCGACATCACCACCCAACTCCTCACTCTCATGGATGCAGTTCGTACGATGCTGGCCTCCATCGAGTCCGGCGGTAACGAAGGCGACGAGGACTACTCACAGCTCATCGCATCCCTCGCCGTGATCATGGAAGAGGGTAAGGCAGCTCAGGCTGAGGCCGATTCCGAAAAAAAAAAGACGAAGCGAACCGCTGAAATAGGCACATCCGGCGCAAAGAAAACACCCGCTCGCGGCAAACGGAGTTCTGCGGCAAAGAAGAAAAAAGACACAACCACGGGAGACTCCTCCGATGCTGCAGAAGTGGCTGAGGACGCCAGTACTCAAGAGAATTCAGAAGAGCCGGACGTAGCTCCTCAGAGCACCGCGGACGAGTCGTCTGAGGAAGAGAAAGCTCCAACACCTCCAGTCGCAGCAGAACCGGCAACAGAAGGACAGGAAGTATCCGCTACACCCACTGTGGCTGATTCCACCATCAGAGTCGATGTCACGATTCTTGATCAGCTCATGAATCTCGTTGGCGAGTTGGTATTGGCTCGAAACCAGATCATGCAACACACGATGGAGATGTCGGACTCAGCCCTCGTGAACTCGGCGCAACGACTCAACGGTGTCACGAGCGATCTCCAAGAAGCCGTGATGAAGACCCGAATGCAACCGATCTCGATCATCTGGTCAAAGCTGCCTCGTTTCGTGCGTGATCTTGCCATAAGGTTTGGCAAAGAGGTTTCCGTTCGAATGGAGGGTCAGGACACCGAACTCGACAAGGCAGTCATCGAGGCGATGAAAGGTTCGTTGCTCCATCTCGTGCGTAACGCGGTGGACCACGGGATCGAATCACCGCGAGATCGGGAGAACGCCGGAAAACCGCGGAAAGGCGCTCTCAACCTTCGTGCGGGCCACGAGGGTGGCTATGTCGTCATCGAGGTGTCAGACGATGGCCGCGGTCTCGATCGGGAGAGGATCCTTGCGCGGGCTCTGAGCCGCGAGCTGATATCTCCTGAAAGGGCGACTCGGTTGACCGACCGTGAGATCGAGAACCTGGTGTTTCTTGCCGGCTTTTCGACTGCCCGCAAGGTCACCAACGTCTCTGGCCGTGGGGTCGGACTCGATGTCGTTAAGACGAATGTCGAAGGCATCGGTGGCTCTATCGACTTGCAGTGCGAAGCCGGTCAGAAGACATCGATTCGGATGAAGATTCCGCTGACTCTGGCGATCATCCCAGTACTGATCGTAAAGGAGGAGGGACAGCGATTTGCCATTCCGCAAGTCAGTGTGGTCGAGCTTGTTCGGCTCGATCGAGCCCGAGCACAACACGGTATTGAGCGAATCCATGGGGTACCCGTTTATCGGCTTCGCGGGCAACTCCTGCCGCTCGTGTATTTGAGTGATGAACTTGGAGTCGGTGACGGTCTCGCCTCAGAGCGGGACGACGGCCATGCGAATATCGCTGTCCTGCATGGCGATGATCGCCACTTTGGACTCGTAGTCGATGCCGTCGAAGACAGTGTCGAAATCGTCGTCAAACCGCTCGGTTCGCTGCTCTACGGTCTGCCTTTCGGTGGTGCGACCATCCTCGGTGACGGCAAGGTCGCGCTGATTCTTGATGTGTTTCGGCTCGGCCTCGCCGCCGGAGTTGTTGCAGAGGGACGCGAACAAGTTGTGGCAGAGTCTGAGGCGGAGAAGAAGAAAGCGGCGATACAGACATCCAAACTTCTCTACCTACAGGGGCCAGATGACGAACGAATGGCGATCCGGTTTGCGCTCGTTTCTCGCTTGGAGTTTCTGTCTCGAGCCAGAGTGGAGCACGTGGGCGGTCAACGCATGATCCAGTATCGTGGCGAGATTTTGGAGCTGATGAATCTCGCGCAAGCGCTGCCGGAACGGCGTCAGCGACCCCGCAGCCAACCTGAAGGTCCCGGAGAAGACGCGATGCAGGTTGTCGTGTGCAATGTCGAGGGGAAAAGGGTTGGAATAGTCGTAAACCGAATCCTGGACATTGTCGACGACACATTGGAGATGCAACGCCCTGCGAGCCGTTCCGGTGTCGAAAGCTGCGTCGTGATTCAGGATCGTGTAACGGAGATTGTCGATGTGGCGGCGGTGGTGCGAATGGTCGATCCTGGATTTTTTGACAGATCGCCGCAGTCCGAGGTGGTTGGATAGACATGGCACGCCAATACTGCACGTTCTACTTGGACGACTTGTTCATGGGGATAGAGGCCGAAAAGGTCCAGGAGGTCTTGCGCCTCGCAGATGTGACTCCGGTGCCGCTCGCCTCGGCGAGCATTCATGGACTCATCAACCTTCGCGGAAGAATCGTGACAGCCGTGAATCTTAGACGCCAGCTCGGGATGTCCGTTGACATGCCTACTGAGCAGCCGATGAACATCATACTCGGCCATCAAGAGGGAACGTTGAGCTTTGTGGTTGACAAGGTGGGAGATGTCGTCGAAGTCAACGACGAAGATTTTGAAACACCTCCTGATACATTGAAGGGCACCTCGAGACGAATGATTCGGGGAGCATACAAGCTTGAGAGTCAGCTTCTTCTCATTCTCGACACCGTGAATGCGTTGGAGTGTAGGGTCGAGGAGGATCTCATGTTCAGCAAAGGAGTGGAAAGGTGAAACGCGTACTGATCGTCCTTGTCGTGGCTTTCTGCCTCGGGGCACCAGCACCTCTCATCGACGCGCAGTCACTTCCCGATTTTCGGGTAATTGTGAATTCGAGGAACTCGGTTGACTCTCTCTCCAAAGATGAGATCTCCCAGATCTTCCTCAAAAAGATCAAGCAATGGAGTGATGGGAGTACCATGCAGCCGGTCGATCTCAATCCGGATTCACCGCTGCGAGAAGCCTTTTGTCAGGATGTACACGGTCGTTCGGTCGCCTCCATTAGGAGCTACTGGCAACGAATGATCTTCTCAGGTCGTGAGGTGCCAGCTCCGGAGAAGGCGACGGAGACAGAGGTAGTACAGTTCGTAGCTTCCAACCCGGGAGCGATCGGCTATGTCCGAGCCTCTTCCCAGATTGCCGGCCCTGTCAAGGTTTTGAAGGTAACCGACTAGGGATGGTGGCTATTGTTTCTCTTCCAAGTGACAGGGACGTCCGCGCGGGGGTAAGGTCGGCCGGAATTCCGGAAGGCTTCGATGTGGACAGTACGTTGAAATCGGATTCGAGGGAGTAGCTATGTTCAGGAATCTACCGTTCACGTTCAAGATCATTTCGATGCCGGCTGTTGCCGCCGTCGGTTTCGTAGTGATCCTCATCGCAAGCCTCATTACAGGATCTCAGTTGCGATCAGTGTTCGACGACATCGAAAACGGCGAGGTCCCGGCGCAAGCGTTGTACCGCGATCTCGGTTTTCGGCTGCAAGGAATACAGCGTGGAATGCAGGATGCGGTCGCGGCCGCCGATGTCGATCTACTACGCCAAGTGGATGTTGACAGGGAAGCATTTGACGAGGAGCTTCGCCAGGCAGGCGAGAACACAAAATTAGACCAAGCCGTTATCAGTGAGCTGAGTTCGGAATTCGGTGAGTACTACACAATAGCCCGAAACACGTCGTCTCGGATGATCTCTCAAGAGATGGGAGACGATCTGGTGCGGTCGCTGGAAGAAATGCGGACTCGATTCAACACCCTTCGCGAAAGGCTGGATACTGAAGCCAGCCAAGCCGAAGAGCGGATGGCCGAGGCATTCAAACGGGCGGAAGGCCGAGTCGGAGCTTCGACCTTCTGGGCTGTCGGTGTGACTTTGGTGGCACTGATGGGCTTGTTCCTCATCTCTTGGATTGTTGCTAGGTACCTCACGAGTTCGCTGATCGACACGATGAAAATGGCGAACCAGATGGCAGAAGGTAACCTCACCCAGCGCCTTGAAGTTCGTTCCGAAGACGAGTTGGGCAGGACTGTCGGTTCTTTGGATAGGCTCTTTGTCAAGATTCGAACTGTGATCGAGACCATTAGCGAACAGGCGCTGATGCTGGCGAGCTCTTCGGAGGAGCTGTCAGCACTGTCGCAGGAGATGAGTTCGAACGCCGAGGAAACCTCAGTGCAGGCGAATGTTGCCTCGGCATCAGCCGAGCAGGTTAACGCCAATATTCAGACTGTTGCCATCGCGGTCGAAGAACTCACAGCAAGCGTTCGGGAAATCGCATCGAACGCCAACGAGGCTGCGACCATCGCGGGTACCGCGGTCGATGTGGCGGAATCGACAAACACAACGATCTCCCAATTGGGTGAGAGTAGTGGCGAGATCGGCAAAGTGATCAACGTCATCACAGCTATCGCAGAGCAGACCAATCTCCTCGCGCTGAACGCCACAATTGAGGCTGCTCGAGCGGGCGAGGCCGGCAAGGGATTTGCGGTGGTCGCCAATGAGGTCAAAGAACTGGCAAAGGAGACTGGAAACGCCACTGAGGACATCCGATCGAGGATTACAACGATCCAGAACGATGCCTCGCGGGCGATCGAAGCTATCGCTAACATTGGCTCGATTATTGAAAAAATTAATGATATTCAGGCGACGATCGCGACTGCCGTGGAACAGCAAACAGCCACAGCGTCGGAGATCGGCCGCAATGTCTCAGAGGCTGCTCAGGGCAGCTCAGAGATTGCCGCGAGCATTGCAGGGGTTGCGGAGGCGGCCGAAGGTACTTCTGCCGGCGCCTCTTCGACTCTGTCGGCGGCCTCCGAGTTGGCCGAGACTGCTTCGCGTCTGCGAGAGGCAGTTTCGCAGTTCACCTATCAGGGCTCCTGATGGTGTCGGTATGGTGAAGGGGGTGATGTGATATGGCCCTGCGAGCGTTAATCATCGATGACTCGCGAGCGATGCGGACCATTCTCGGAAATATTCTCGAGGAGATCGGCTTCGAGGTAGTACAAGCCGGTGATGGCCAAGAGGCACTGACCTGCCTCAAGGCGAACCCGAATCTTGACCTTGCACTGGTGGATTGGAATCTCCCAGTGATGAGCGGGTTTGAATTTGTAGAAGCGGTACGCGCGGATGAAGAATTTGCAGACTTAAAGCTGATGATGGTTACGACCGAGACAGAGCTTAAACGGGTTTCCCGAGCACTTGATGCAGGAGCTAACGAGTACATCATGAAACCGTTTACCAAGGAGATGTTGTTGGACAAGTTGGCCTTGATTGGTGTGGATCCAAGCAATGAGTAGAGCGTTCCGGATGTGTGTGAGAGGACGCACCGTTGCAAGAGCAGTACGGCGGGGAGAGCGATGAAAGCGAAACCCCGGATTTTAGTCGTTGACGACTCAGTTGTTGCTCGACGAATCATTACCGAGATCCTCTCGAGCGAAGAATCGATTGAGGTGGTTGGAACCGCAGCGAACGGTCGAATTGCGTTAGCGAAGATCCCAATACTGAAACCCGACATTCTTACTCTTGATGTTGATATGCCTGAACTCAATGGACTTGAGGTCCTGAGAGAAGTGCGGCTCCTGTACCCAGACATCAAGGTGATTATGGTGAGCAGCCTGACCGAACGAGGAGCGAAGGTCACGGTTGACTCGTTGATCATGGGTGCGTCCGACTATGTGAGCAAAGCTGCCCGATCGCAGAGTCAAGAGCAGGCGCGCCAATACCTCAGCGATCAGCTCATGCCTAAGGTCATGGCATTGATACCGCGTGCTCGCCG
>JAAESQ010001190.1 GCA_024229275.1 bacterium
AGAATCAATGTCGAGCTAGCCTGGTCTTCTTTCGCGGCTTTGCAAAGGTCGCCTGAATCGGTGTGATTCCGCTCGCTGTATTCACCACAAAGTCGACCTCCGCCTTCTCTCACCAGTTTTATTTGATTGCTTTTCCATTCCCCGTATGCCACGAAGGTGGAATAGCGTAGTTGAGACGGCACGGCTAGAATGCCCGCATGGCCGAAACAAAGAATGAACCCGTAAAGGACAACGACTCGTCGGTCAAGGACGAGTTCCCGCGTCCTCTGTGGCGCACAACGGTCCACTTGCTGGTCTTCGGATTGCTGGTCGCTGTAGTCATCCTGCTTGCCTTGGGTCCACCTGTGGATGAACAAAACCTGGCGAGGATCGAGTTTTCCGCCGCGGACGTTGCGCAGGTGCAGGCTACTTTTCAACGTACCTGGAGCCGACCACCCGCCGCAGTCGAGCTCAAGAGAGCGTTCGATCAGTACGTTCGTTCGGAGGTGCTTTACCGGGAGGCGCTCGCACGAGGTCTCGACCGCAACGACCCTGTGGTGCGGATGTCGCTGGTGCGCAAGATCACCATGCTGGGTACGGCGGCGGCCCAGGCGACCGAACCGACCGATGAAGAGCTGAAAGCCTACTTCGAGCTGCGCGCCGAGCGCTACCGCGTTCCCGCTTCGTTCAACTTGATGCAGGTATACCTAAACCCTGACAGACACCCCGGTGTTTTAGAAGATGACGCCAGGCAATTGCTCACGGAGCTGAGTAGGGAAGATCCTGGTCCAGAAGAAATCGTCGAGTTCGGAGACGCATTGATGCTGCCGAAAGTGCTGGCCGATGCTTCGGAGGATGAGTTAGTCCGAACCTTTGGGCAGGAGTTTCGCGACACAATCGTGTCCTTGCCGTTGGGACAATGGCAGGGGCCGGTTGCATCGGGATTCGGTCTCCACCTGGTGAAAATCACTGATCGCGTGGACTCGCGAATTCCTGAGTGGGTCGAAGTTCGTGATCGTATCGTGACCGATCTGATGTACGAGGATCGCAATGCTGCAGAGGATCAGTTCTACGCCGAGGTTCTGCCTCGCTTCCAGGTAGTCTACGAGGACGGAGTTCTCGATGCGCTTGAGGGACTTGAACTCGCAGCGGAAGGCGAGTGACGAGATCACTATGAAGCGAACCGCAGCGCTGGTCATAGTCCTTGGTGCGCTTGCCTCGAGCGCCATGGCCGATCTCACCAATCCCTCAACTTTGATCATTAAGGAAACATCACCTTCCCACTTCACTGTTGAGCTGACCTTGCCGGTGATCAATGGGCGCGTCGTCAAGGCAAAACCGATCATTCCGAGTTTCTGTGTGGTCGAAGGTGATCCTGAGATCGGCGGCGACGCCCTGAAGGCTGTCAGGACGTGGTCCATGAGCTGCGACACGTCGCAGATGGCGGGCGCACCGATCGGCATTCAGGGCCTGCTCGGCACCCAGCTGGATGTGCTGCTGACCATTGAGATGTTGAACGACCGGCAGCACACTCAGCAGCTGCGAGCTACTCAGGCATACTTCGTCATCCCGCCGCCGCCGACCCTCACCGAACTCACGCTGGACGCAGGCCGTCAGGGGGCCGAACGATTGGTTCGGCGACCGGAACTTGCTCTGTTGCTCCTGATCATGTTTCTTGCCCCGGGGCGGCGAAAGCCGCTCGCGATCGCGTTGGTGAGCTTCGCGGTTGCCCAGGGCCTGGGCCAGTGGCTGGCGGGACAGCGCTTGGTAGCGATGTCGATCTTCCTCCCTCAAGTTGCTGCCGCAGCGTTGGCATGGCTGTCGAGTGTGGAGCTCATGGGACGCCCAGTCCTGAGACCGGGTTGGCTGCGTCCGATGGCGGCACCGATGTCTATGCTCGGGCTTCTGTATGGCGCAGCTCAGCCGGAAACGGTGCCGGCAATGGGGCTCTCCAAGGCAGAGCAGGGTCTGTGGATGGTGCTCTCCACTGTCGGAGCGCTGGTTGCATTGCTGGTCCTGACACAGGCCGCACAACAGCTACGACTCGCTCTTTTAGGGCTCTCTGACACCACGCGGAAGCGCTGGACCCATCGAATCGCCTATGTGACAGCTGTACTTACCGGCGGTGTGTTCTTCTATCGGGTGAGCGCGCCCTGGTTCGGTAGTGGGGTCACCCCGACCGTGCCGTTGACCACGCTGGTTACCGCGGCCGCGCTCGGAATCTGGTGCCACAGAGACTTCCGGCAGAACGGCTTCGTACTGGCGATCGTTGCATGCGCGTTTTGCGCTGCCGGGTTGGGCGTGAGCTTCTTCAGCACTTTGCCACTGGCCACGGTGGCCCCTTTCGGCCTGTTGGCGTTGGTCGGAACAAGGCTTCTCCTGACGCGACGCTGGCCGCTGTGGCTCGCTCTCCCGGTTGTAGCCGTCACCGCGCTCTACCAGGGGTATCACGCCGGAGAAATTCAGCGCCACGCCGCCACCCTGCCGGTCGCCAACGCAATCGGACTGGGAGCGTTGCTGGCGGCTGTTTTTCTCATGAGTTTCCGTGCTGTTCCGGCCGAAGAAAGGTCCGGACAGTTCTCGCCTAAAGTTCCCGGAATTCTGGTGATACTCGTTGCGTTGCTGTGGCAGCTCGCAGACTATCGCGAGTGGGTGGGCGGTCCGGTCGCCACTGATCTCGCGATGGGTCTGGCACGCGTCCCAGTGCTCGCCCTGGTCCTGCTACTCGCTGCATGGCTGGCCTGGCCTCGCCGGCGCCGCTTCACCTCGCGGGGCGAACCCAGCACGAACGGCAGCCATTGGGTTCTGCTCGGACTGGCCTTTTTCGTGTTCCCCTTGGGTACCCTGCGAGTCGACATCCCGTTTCACTCACCCGGCGCGCCCAACGCGGCCGAGGCCTCTCGGGTGATGAATACACTATTGACCGATACCTACCTGGCTTTCAACCTGGCCGACGAGGACGATGCGTTCGACCGGCTTGCCCTCAACCTCTCACAGGACCTCGTGGCTGACGTCTATCTGGACAGTCGGCGGCGGCTGACTGCGGGAACCCGCGAGGGGGCCGAGGTGACTGTCCAGGACGTCAGCGTCACAGAGGTCGACGACGCTATCAGTACAGTCGGGAACGCGTTTACGTACCCCTGTCGCTGGGTTGTTACTGCCCGGGTTCGACATTTGCAGCACATCCACAATCGCCAGAATGTATATGTCGGCGAACTCACTATTCAGGTTGAAGACGACAGCTGGAAGATTGCCCGTCTCGACCTTCTCAGCGAGGAGCGAGTCGTGCTGTCATGGACGCAGTCATGATTCGGGTAAAGGATCTCGCTTTCGGCTACCCACGCGGAGGCTTCGAGCTTCGCGTCGGCGAACTCGTGGTGGCGGGTGGCGAGAGTGTGGCCGTGGTCGGCCCGAGCGGTTGCGGCAAAACCACGTTGCTGCACCTCCTTGCCGGCATTCTGACTCCTGTGTCGGGTTCTGTGAGAGTCGATGACATCGAGATCTCTGGGATTGAGCACGAGGACCGCCAGGATTTTCGTGCCCTTGCAGTGGGACTGGTCTTCCAGGAGTTCGAGCTTCTCGAGTATCTCGACGTTGTTGAAAACGTATTGTTGCCCTATCGGGTTAGTCCTGCTCTGGTCCTCAACGGTGCAGCGCGACAGCGGGCGGACGAACTCATTGAGCAGGTGGGTCTCGCTGACAAGAAGTCTTCATTCCCTCGGCTGCTGTCACAGGGAGAGCGTCAACGTGTTGCCGTGTGCAGATCGTTGGTGACCCAACCCAAAGCACTGTTCGGGGATGAACCGACTGCCAATCTCGATGCTGACAACCGTGACCAGGTCATGGACACCCTCTTTTGTTATACCGAAGGGAAGCAGGCGCCGCTCGTTGTTGTGACCCATGATCAAGAGGTGCGAGATCGCTTCGACAGGGTGATCGACATTCGGGAGTTGGCGCCATGAAACACGTTGTCTTCATGGCATGGCGCTACCTCCGTTTCTATTGGGGAAAGACTGCGGTTTTGGTGGCTTCAATCAGCCTCATTCTCTTCTTGCCGGCAGGACTTCATGTGCTGGTCGAACAAGGCGCCGAGGTTTTGACCGCCCGGGCCGAGACGACTCCGCTTCTCATCGGCGCCAAAGGCAGTGCGGTGGACCTCACCCTGAGCGCTCTCTACTTCCGTCCTCCGCACGTCGAGCCGATGTCGCATCGAGAGGTTTCTCGAGTTGACCAGAGTGGTTTGGCGCGTGGCATCCCGCTCCACCTACGATTCGCTGTCGGCCGTCATCGCATCGTCGGTACAAATATGGATTATGCCGAGTTTCGAGGGCTTGAAGTGGCCCGGGGCCGGTGGCTGGCAATGCTCGGCGAGTGTGTTTTGGGCAGCCAGGCGGCACAGGCGCTGGCAGTGGACGTCGGTGATTACGTGTTGTCCTCGGCGGGCAGCGCATTTGACGTCGCCGGCTCGTTTCCACTCAAGATGCCGGTCGTCGGCATACTCGCGCAGACGGGGACTGCCGATGACGAGATCGTACTGGTCGATCTCAAGACGGCATGGGTGATCTCCGGACTCGCTCACGGGCATGAGGATGTGAATCTGGCTGGGGAGGATGACCGCCGAGTGCTGGAACGCGAGGACAGAAACGTCGTGGCCAACGCTTCACTTCTTTCCTACACCGAGATTACTGTCGAGAACATGGACTCGTTCCACTTCCACGGTAATCCGGATGAGTTCCCTGTCGATGCTGTGTTGGCCGTGCCTGAGAGCTTCAAGGCCTCAGTTCTGCTCCGTGGGCGTTATGAAGAAAGTGACGCCCCGGTACAGATGATCGTGCCGTCTGCGGTCGTTGACGAACTCCTCGATACGATGTTTTCGGTGCGCGACTGGGTACTACTCGGCAGTCTGGCAGTGGGTGTGGCCACGGCCATGACCGCGGTGCTGGTCTTTGGCCTGTCCATCCGGGTGCGCCGCCGTGAGATCGAGACGATTCAGAAGATTGGTGGCGGCCGGCAGCGTCTGGCGATGATTCTCGGCGCCGAGATTTTCGCCGTGATCGCGGTTGCGGTCGTCATAGCTGCAGTGCTGACCGGGATTGCGAGCCGGTATGGCGAGCTCGCGGTGCGTGTTGTTGGTGGGTAGTTAGTTGTTGAGGAGGCAAGGCGATGAAAAAGTTGTTGGCACTTTCCGTGATTCTCTTGGTATTTGCAGGCTGCGCTGATGTGGAGCAAGAGGCGACCGGCCTAGCGCCTAATATCGACGTCGTGAAACCGCTGGTCTACACGACGAACTACCCGCTGACCTACTTTGTGGAGCGAATCGGGACGGGTGCTGTAGATGTGACGCTCCTGGTTCCCACCGATCTCGATCCCGCGAAATGGAAACCCGAGCCCGAGAACGTGTTGGCGATGCAGAAGGCCGACCTCATTGTGCTCAACGGCGCCTCGTATGAGGGCTGGCTGAAGAACGTCTCGTTGCCACCGTCGCGATTAGTGGATACGACAGAGGCCCTCAGCGAACGTCTGATCAGTCTTGAGCAAGCCACTACTCACAGCCACGGTTTGGAGGGCGAGCATGAACACTCCACAAAAGCGTTCACGACCTGGCTCGATCCAACGCAGGCTGCCGGGCAGGCGATTGCCGTCAAAGATGCGCTGTCCTCGCGCTGGCCTGAGCATTCAGAGCAGTTCGAGGCACAACTTGCCATGCTTTTAGAAGAGTTGGCGGCACTCGACACTGAAGCGCAGGAAATCATCGCCGGTGATCCCGATGCTGGAGTGCTCTTTTCGCATCCCGTCTACCAGTACTTCGCTCGCCGCTACCACCTCCACGCCCACAGTGTGCATTGGGAGCCCGACCAAATGCCCGGTGAGGCTGAGTGGCAGAAGCTGGATGCCATGAAAGAACACGCTCCAGCCTCGTGGATGATCTGGGAAGGCACTCCGCTGCCGCAGGTCATCGAACGGCTCGAGTCCGTCGGCATTCGCTCCGTGGTCTTCGATCCCTGCGCGAACACTCCCGAGAGCGGAGACTACCTCTCGGTCATGAATAAGAATCTGGAGGCTCTGAGGAGGG
>JAAESQ010001191.1 GCA_024229275.1 bacterium
GTAGCTAACGCAGCCGTCTTCCATCACACCGGCCTTCAGCCATTTGCCAATCAGGCGCAACAACACGCCGTCGCGCACCCTAAGTCGAAGAAACTGTCGTAGGTGGCTGTGATCCAAATTATCGAAGAACTTTCGGATATCCACCTCGTACACCCAGCCGCCCCGAGGCCGACAGTCCATCGTCTGGTCGCGAAAAGACTTCAACGCGTCGTGTGCCGATCGCCCTGGACGGAAACCGTACGAACAGTTCAAGAAGTCCTGCTCGTAGATCGGCTCCAGCAACATGACAATCGCACGCTGGAGGAGTTTGTCCTCCAGAGTGGGAATTCCGAGCGGGCGAGTTTCGGTACTCGAACCGCCCTTGGGAATATGCACACGCCGCACAGGCGGTGCTCGGTACGTGCCGGACTTCGCGCGGTCTAACAGTCGTTGGAGGTTGCCCTCCAGGTCCTGCTCGTAATCTTCCGCAGTCATTCCATCCACGCCGACGGCGCCATCCTTGCGGGTGCGTCGATACGCTTCCTTTAACCAGTCGATGTCCATCAGATAGGACAGCGAAGTGAACGCCATTTGCGGCGACTGTTTCGCCAACGTTGCTATCCGTTCCTGTTTCGTGGACACGCTTGTCGAATTTCGATGCATTCGTCGTGTTTCTCAAAAAAACGGTTCCATGATTCGACGTCTCGCTTCCCTCCACTGGCTCCAGCTGGGTGCTGTTCGCCGGCTTCATCAGTACTATCAAGACGCTATGACTTCCTGCCGCTCATCCCGCCGCACTTCGTTTCCTTCGCTTGGCGATACCTCGGGTGCACTCGTTGCTTTCGCTCCCTGACGGACGAGTGAGCCGCCAAGGCCTGGAGTTGGTAACCCGGTATCTCCAGCCGGGAATTGCCGAGGAGCAAAAAGTAGGACTCTCCCAAGTTCCTGGGGAACCTCAATAATCCGTCTGCCATGTTCCA
>JAAESQ010001192.1 GCA_024229275.1 bacterium
GATTCTGAAGCTGAGTCGCGGTTTGGATTTCTACTTGAAGCGTTCCGCTATGGTGTTCCGCCCCACGGCGGCATCGCACTGGGGCTCGACAGAATGGTAATGCTTATGGCCGGGCGAGAGTCCATTCGCGATGTGATTGCCTTCCCCAAGACCACATCTGGCTCGTGCATGATGACGGGAGCCCCGTCAGAGGTTGACTTGCCGCAGCTCGAAGAACTCCGGCTCAAACTCAAGTCGTAGAGGAGTTCGAGGCGCGCGCAACCTGGTGAAGGCCACCGATGATGAGGAGGCCGCCAGCGATCTGCGGCCAACCAACGCGCTCTGCGAGCAGGAAGAATGCAAGGAAACCTGTGATCAGGGGCTGGAGAGTCGTGTAGGTGGCGGCAAGGCTCGCCGAGGATCGCGCGACGCCCCATGTGTTGATCAGGTAGCTCAGAACAGTTGGTACCAGGACGATGAACGCAAGCCCCGCCCACGCACTGCCGGGGAGCGCGCCGTAGTCGACCTCGACCAGTGCGGGCGTGGTTACCAGTAACACGCCGGCACCGCCGAAGACGAAGGCCCAAGCCGTGACCGTGACCGCCGATAGACGTTCGAGCAGTGGTCGCATGAGAACGAGGAAGATCGCGTAGGAGAGGCAGTTCGCAAGAATCAAGAGGTTCCCGACAAAGGTTAGGTCTCCCGCCTGAAAACGCCCCGGTTCGAGCATCACGAGCGCCCCGACGACAGACAGGACGATGCCTGCGATTCGTCTCAGGCTCGCTCGTTCAATGCGCAGAAAGATCGCCACGGCAGCAGCGAAGACGGGAATCGCGGGAAGTAGCAGTGCTGCATTGGTAGCTGTTGTGAAGTGCAGCCCCTGAATAAACAGTAGTTGGTTGGCAGCGACACCGAGGAAGCCGAGGAGGGCGAGACGGAGCAAATCGCGACGGTTTGGAATCACGCGGTCAACGCTCCAGGCGATTGCCATCAGTATGGGTGTTGCTGCGAGTACTCTGAATCCCGCAAGGGCAAGAGGATCAAGATGAGCGAGTACGACTTTGCCGACGACGGGAAAGCCGCCAAACCCGAGTTGAGCAAACAGCAGTGCGGCGTGAACCTTCATTTGCGTTCGCGGGGTGGAGTGAGGGCCGTCATTCATGGCCCGGCATTGTGCACCAAACGCATCGCTGAAACCAGGCTTTGACCTCACCGGTTTTTGGGTGAGTTGCGAGGGGCTCAGTCGATTTCGTCGAGGCGGAGCTCTCCTCGGTCCACTCGTTCAAGCAGGTTCCGAGCTTTGTCGGCGTGTTCGGGCGGCACCCGAACCAAGACCTCGCCAAGGCCGTTGAGTACGAACGCGTGAGTCTTACGCAGGGCTTCGCCTTGAACAGCGGTTGGAATATCGTTCGCTTCAAGGAATGCACAAACCTGCTGTTCGTCAGCTTCGCCCTGTGCTGCGTAGATAACGACCCAGTTGTCATTCATCTCCTACTCCGTTTTTGATAGGTCACCATTGTATGTATCCACAGAGTTCTCTTCCAGTCATATTCGAGTGTATGGTGATGAATACAATACGCGTTTCGTTTTGCCGCAATGGCCTCTCGTCGACACTACTCCCCGTCAAACCGGCTCCTGCGGTTTGTGCGCTCGTGCCTCAACACCATTCCCTGCACAGGCAGTGAATATGTCTTCGAGACCACAAAGTTTAAGGGTTTGTGCTATCTCCTCCGCAGTACGAGTGTGTTTGTGCACATCAGTTAGCATGTCATGGGTATCAAGCATGGCCCATTCTCGAAGTAGGCCGCTCCTCAAGGCTTGGAACTGAGCCTGATAGTCGGCAACCGGTGACAGCGCGGCAAATCTGCCGTGGATTCGTTTTCCTACTGGGAACGCTCTCATTGCCCAAGTGAGTCGGTGAATCGGCCACAGTAACGACACGAGAATTCGGCAGAAGAGCATGCAGAATCTAGGTGTTCGCTTGAGTAGAAAGCGGCGCAGCAGTCGGCGAGCGGTATTTGGTTGCTGACCGCTCATGTAGTGGTCGATCACCAGCAAACCACCCGGTTTAACGTGGTGGGAAAGCGCCGTAATCGCGTCCTCTGGATTAGGTGTATGTTGCAGTACGCCAACGCAAAGGACGACATCAAACTGGTTATCTGGGACGGGAAGCCGATGAAGATCGGCTTGACATACAAAGAGATTGGGGTGATCTCCACAGTTGATCACATTGGCTTCGACGGCCTGCGATAGATCGGAAGCGAAGACCCGGGAACCACTGGCCAGGAGAACCTCAGTGAAACGTCCTGCGCCGCACCCAGCTTCGAGAACGACTCTGTCTTTCACAACCGAAAAGTCGCCACCAAGCAGACGTTCGAGGCGTTCCTGTGAAATCGGTATGCCGGTGTGTGAGTCGAGTTGTGTTGTGCGAAAGACGTTCCACTGCAGACCAAAAGACGAGGCGTAGTTGTCCGAGCTTACAAACCGAGGGACGCCTGCAACGATCGGGAAGTTGCAGCCTCTGCTGCAACTGTAGGCATCGTTTGACTGTGTCTTCTGGATGGGTTCCTGGTGGTCAAAACAACGGAGGGGAATTGGACTTCTCATAACAATTGACAGCGGTCTCACGTTCGTCGCGCTGGCCTAACAGAATATCATCAGCACTCTGGCCCTAGTTTAGATCTCAGTTGATTTGAATCAGCATTTCTACCTGTCTCCACTTACGATGGTCTGAGTTCGAGCTAGACTCGACGAGGGAGTGCGATCACACAATGACAATGCTGATGATCATTCTGTTCTTCATTTCCGGCGCAATGGCGCTGGTGGGCGAAGTCGTGTGGATGAGGATGCTCGGCCTAGTGCTCGGCAACACGATCTGGGCAGCCTCGGTTGCTGTCACTGTGTGGATGGCCGGAATGGCGTTGGGTGCGGGGGTCGGAGCGCGAATTGCGCCAAGGGTTCGCTCGCACCTGCGCTGGTACGCTCTCGCCGAGGGCCTCATCGGAGTGTTCTATCTCTGTTCGCCTGCGGTTCACGAAACCCTCATTTGGATTGGGACAACACTTGGAGACGACCTAGGGCAAAACCTTACGCTGGGCATCCTTCAGAGGTTCCTGGTCGCGGCGCTCGTTCTACTCCTTCCGACCTTTCTCATGGGTCTAACGCTACCGCTATTGGTGGAACGAATGAGGGGAGTCAAGCTGGCAGAAAAGGTCAGTACGCTGTATGGGGTCAACACAGTTGGAGCCGCGACAGGAGTGTTCGTGGCCGCCTACTTTCTGCTGCCACGGCTCGGAGAAGCCGGTAGTCTGACCGCTGCCGGAAGTGTTTGCCTACTTGTCGCTTCGGTGGCGTTGCTCATCGAACGTCCGTTGAAGGAGCCGGTTGGTTTGGATCCCGAAAGCGGGGGACGAAAGGGCAATTTCTCATACCTTTTTCTCGTCAGTGCGATGGGAGCTTCGGCACTTGCGGCCGAGCTCATCTGGATTCGGATCCTGGTGCTTCATCTGGGCTCGCGAGTGTACGCCTTTGCGCTGCTGCTTGGGGTCTACCTGGTAGGAATCGGTCTGGGGAGCCTCATCACACGGGTTTTCGCAGCCAGGATTGGCGAGCCACGGTCCGCCTTGGCGAGGTTACAGATCGCTACAGCCTTGGCGCTAGGGCTCCAAGTAGTGGCTCTTGGTTTCACTGGGGACCTGCTGCTTTTGCTCGCCGAGGTCGTCGGGATATCGGTCAGCTTCGCTAGGATTCAACTGATCTTGATCGCCGGTACGGCTGTGCTCTTTCTTCCCGTCACGTTGCTGTTCGGCGCAGCGTTCCCTCTCGCTGTTGCGGCAGATCCAGCTCGCCGAAGTGCTGGAGAGCACGCCGGTGTTGTCTCTTCCGCCAATACTATCGGGGCGATTTTCGGTGCAGCCGGCGCGCCGTTCATCCTCGTGCCACTGATCGGTTGTCAGCGCGGTCTCGCGCTCCTTGTATTGCTGCACCTGGCCGTAGCGCTCGCACTTCGTCGATCGCGTCGAATGATCACTGTTGCCAGTGCTGTGGCCCTACTCCCTCTCCTGATCTGGATTGTGCTGCCGAGCGACTGGGTGTTGCAGCGCTCGCAAAAAGACTCCGACGATGATTTGAAGATTATTGCGATTGAAGAAAGCTTGAGCGCGACGGTGTTGGTCAAGGAGTATTCGGATGTCCATGGCAAGTGGATGTCCCTCGAACTCAACGGTGTCAACGTCGCAGGGTCGTCGCCATCGCTCCTTTCAGTGCAGCAGCTTCAAGGCAATATCCCGATGCTTCTGTGCGGCAATGCGAAGCGTGTTCTTCACGTAGGCTTCGGTTCTGGCGGCACGTGTTGGGCGGTTTCACAGTACCCCGTGGAACAGATCGATGTTGTCGAGATTTCACCTGAAGTGCTTTCGTCATCAGACCGCTATTTCTCGTCCATCAACAGGGGCGTATTGGGAGATCCAAGGGTTCGAGTGATCCTCAACGACGGCCGCAACTATCTCTTGGCGACCGAGGCGCGCTACGATGCCATCCTGTCCGACTCGATTCATCCGGTCTACGCAGGTAACGGTGCACTCTATACAAGAGAATACTTTCAAATGTGCCGTGAACGGCTCAATCCGGGCGGCGTGGTTTCTATGTGGCTGCCTCTCTACTCGCTCGACCAGGAGAGCTTCATGAGGATCCTGGCGGCATTTGTAGAGGTATTTCCTTCCACGACCGTCTGGTATGACGTCAGCACCCTGAACGAGTTCACCGTAGTTGCCGGACAGGTCGAGGAGGGGCCCGTTTCCATCGCATGGGAGCTTCTCGAACGGGAGGGCGTTCGGCATTCCCTCTCCTATGCGGGGGTATTTCAGCCGGCTGACCTGGTGGCTGATCTCCTGATGGGCCCGGATCAAGCAAAGAGTTTCGTCTTCGACGTACCTCCACATGAGGATGATCTTCCATATGTCGAGTACATGGCCGGGAGGACACTTCTGCGAGAGTTCACGTGGCACGAAAATCTACTCCTTGTACTGTCGAGCCGAGCTCGGCAGTCGCCGTTCGCAAAACCACCGGTTCCAGTCGAAGCCGTTTGGCTCGGGCGAGACCGAGAGATTCGGGCCCACTTGCGCACATTGCGAAAGGTCGTCGAGGGCGGTGCGAAACCGCAATAATGTGAGTTGACACTACTTTGCCCACGCTGCTAGAATCCGGCTCCCTCTTTTGAGGGGAGTTCTTTATCAGATCACTAAGGACGAGGGCAGGTTCTCGAAGAGTCCACGGGACCACCTGTCGATAGCCTATAGGCGCGTAGCTCAGCTGGTTAGAGTACTACCTTGACACGGTAGGGGTCAGCGGTTCGAGTCCGCTCGCGCCTACCATTTTGTGGATCCGTGAAGGCGCGTAGCTCAGTTGGTTAGAGCGCATCCCTCACACGGATGAAGTCCGCGGTTCGAGTCCGCGCGCGCCTACCACATTGTTCGATGCCCGACCCCGTGGTCGGGTATTTGTGTTTTTGGAGCAAAAGTCGAAACCTCCGAAAGGGCCTTCGACGGGAGTTCGAAATGAGCGAAACAGTTCGGGTGAGCTTGCCGGACGGCAGCGCGCGGGAATTTCCCGCCGGTACGACCGTCCTCGAGGTGGCTGAGGCCATCGGCCCGCGGCTCGCCCGGGACACGGTGGCCGTTCTGCACGGGGAACGGCGCGGCACCTGGGATCCCTCGGACCCCTCGGATCCGCGCTCCTACGGGGTGCTGTCCATCGCGCCCCTGGGACACCGCTTCCGGGTGGTGCTGCTGCCGGCCGATACGGACCTGTCCGGACTCTGCGCACTGCAGGGACGCAGCACGCTGCTGTCGCTACGACCGGAAGATCGCGTCGGCGCTCGACTGGTCCGCCACCCGCCCGGGCGGCGCGTTCCGGTGACAGTCTATCGGGCGCGTGTGGTTCGGGGCCGGGTCCAGGTCACGTCAGAGA
>JAAESQ010001193.1 GCA_024229275.1 bacterium
CTCGATCAACTCGACATCATTCTTGAGGCGTTGACCCGAATCAACACCATCATCGTTCGTGTGACACCGGTCGGGGTCTTCGCAATCGTTGCGTCGATTGCCGGAACGCTGACTCTTGACGAGCTGGATCGGCTCAGAGCCTATTTCATGATCTACACGGCAGCGGCACTGATTCTTTCGTTCTGGATACTGCCGATGCTGGTGGCTGCGTTGACGCCGTTCTCGTACCGCCAGGTCGTGTCGGTCAGTCGCGATGCTGTAATGACCGCCTTCGCAACGGGCAAGCTCTTCGTCGTGCTTCCGATGTTGATCGAGGCCAGCAATCGTCTCTTTAGCGAGTTGCCGGCCGAGGACAAGGAGAAGACAACGAGTGCCAGTGTGCTCGTCCCCCTCGCGTATCCGTTTCCGTCGATCGGCAAGCTCCTCGGCTTGTTCTTCGTACCCTTTGCGGCTTGGTACGTCGGCAAGGCGTTGCCGCTCGAAGAGTACCCGGCGCTCATCGGTGCCGGTATTGTGTCGTTCTTCGGCAGCCCGTTGGCCGCTGTGCCGTTTCTTCTCGACGTAGCGCGCGTGCCTGCCGACATGTTCAACCTCTTTATTGTTTCTGGTGTCTATTGCGCTCGTCTTGGCGATGCCGTTGGCGCAGTCCATCTGCTGACTTTTTCAGTGCTAACGACATGTGCGCTCACCGGCAGACTCAGGTTTCGGGTGACTCGACTTCTTGGATTCGGTCTAGTCACGGTGGTTCTCCTAGGAGTGTCCATCGGGACAATTCGCATGACACTGAGTGCTGTGGCTCGGGATGCTGTAGAAATGGAGCCGGCATTGAACCGGATGAGATTCAACGGCTCCGCGGTCTCGCATAGCGTTCTTGAGATCGCCGAGAGAAACCCGGATGCGTTCGTACCTGGAGAATCGCGTCTGCAGAGAATTCAGCGACGAGGAATCCTTCGAGTAGGTTTCGACTCAGAGGCTCTACCGTTCGCGTTTTTTAACGCCGACGGTGAGTTGGTCGGATTTGACGTTGAATTGGCTCACCAGCTAGCCGTCGATCTTGGGGTCGAGATCGAGTTCGTGCCGTTCCGGCAGGAATCACTCGAAGGGCAACTCGCTGACGATCACTTTGACGTGGCTATGTCTGGCATTGCGAGTGACTTCCACACAATCAACCGGATGCACATGGTCGAGTCGCGGATCGACCTGACTCCGGCATTAGTGGTGCCCGATCATCTCCGAGACGAATTTTCCTCCCTTGATGCCATTCGTGACGTGGGCGAGGTGCGTTTTGGTTTTGTCGGTGACGTCCAGTTCTCAGAACGGTTCTTTCGACGTCTTCCGGATGTAGAGGTCATACCTCTTGAGTCGGCACGGACGTGGTTTGACGGTGGTGATGAAGAAATCGTCGGTCTGATCACCACCGCCGAGGCTGGATATGCGTGGACCATGCTCTACCCCAGCTTCCACGTAGTCATACCTGCTGGCGCACGCAGCAAGGAACCTCATGCCTTTGCCATCGCCAGAGACGATGCGGACTTCGCTTTTTTTCTCGACCACTGGGCATCCCTGAATAAGAAGACTGGTGCCATTGATGTGTTGTACGCCCACTGGATCCTTGGCAAGGGCGCCGAAGAGTATGAGCCTCGGTGGTCGGTCGTGCGGGATGTTCTGGGGTGGGGGACGAAGGAATGATGAATGCGGAAAGATGAATGATGAAATCGAAGACCACTCAGCCTAAACGATGACGGCATGAAACCTGTGCCCAACCGAGCAAACCCGACGTACAATGGCGGTCGTTGATTTCAAAGACTGAATGCGAGGGTGTTGCGAAGGGAGATGGCTCAATGAGAAAGTCCGCGATGGTCGGTGTCCTGTGTTTGTTCGTTCTAACGTTGGTCGTACCAGGGGAACTCCTAGCCCAGGAGAAGAAAAGTTCAAAGGAACTGAAACTTGAGGCCAAGCAGGTCGAAGTGGATGAGGTCGCAGAGGCCACTCTTAAGCGTCTCTTCAAAGAGAACGCAAGAGCGAAGGAACTCTTTGACGCGGCGATGGCCTGGGCTGTGTTCGACAACACGAAGATCGCATTCGGAGTTTCCGGCGGCGGCGGCAAGGGTGTCGCAGTTGAAAAGGACTCAGGTCAGCGAACTTACATGAAGATGGGGACTGCTGGAGTGGGCTTTGGTATTGGAGTTAACAAATACCAGGTAGTTTTCTTCTTCCAGGACGAAGCGATAGCCAAGAGCTTTGTCGAGAAGGGCTGGCAAGCTGATGCCGGCGCCACTGCCGCAGCGGGTAAGGACGC
>JAAESQ010001194.1 GCA_024229275.1 bacterium
CCTCTGACCGTGGTGGGAGGTCCTGTTGCATCAATAAATCCTCTGCCCCTTTCTCCCGCGATCGACGTATTCGTGCTGGGTGCAGCTGAACTCTTGTGGCCCGATTTCATACGTCTACTTAAAGAGAACCCTTCTCGCGATGATCTTCTCGATCACCTTGCTGCTAAGGACGGATTCTTCGTGCCCAACCGCCACCTCGACGGCGAGGGGCGTCCGAGACATCGAGTGCGCCGGTGCGAGAAACGCGACTTTCATATGGTGCAGGAGGATCTTGTACCAGCGTCTCACATCGTGACACCGCACACAGAGTACGCCGGACGCGGCTTGATCGAGATGTCTCGGGGCTGTCCTGAAAAATGCCGGTACTGTTGGGTCAGCTTTAACTATGGACGCCTTCGCTGCTATTCGAAAGCAGGAATCCTGCGGCGGGTACGGCAACTTCAAAAGACAACTAACCGAGTCGGATTCGTAGCCACGGCAGTTGGAGACCACCCAGACCTCGATGAGATTCTCGAAACCTGCGCAGATCTTGGGCTCAACACAGCCATATCCTCGTTGAGGATTCCAGCTCTTCGTCCCGAAATTCTTCGACCCCTTGCAAGGTGTGGCAGCCGATCAATCACAATTGCTCCGGAAACAGGTTCTGAGGATCTCCGAAGGAGCCTCGGGAAACCAATTACAAACCAGCAGATACTCGTCGCACTCGAGACTGCTCAGAGCTGTGGAATCCCGGGACTGAAGATCTATTTCATCGTCGGCCTACCCAACGAGACCGAGGGAGACGTGGTTGCTATCGCTGATCTCGTACGACAGGCACGATCGATCATGGACAGGGCGGGTCGTGGGAAAGGCAGTACCGTTCCTCTTCATGTGGGAGTGAGTGTCCTCGTTCCCAAGCCATACACGCCTTTTCAGCATGTTCCGATGATGGATGCCAAGACCTCTCGGAAACGCGTTCGTCTGTTGAGCAAGCTCATACGCCAGATTCCCAATACCCGACTGTCAGTGCCCTCCTATCGTGAAGCCGTTTGGCAATGCCTCTTGAGCCGAGGCACTCGCAATGCCTTCGAGGCTTTGCAGATCGCCACCGATGGCGCATCAACCGCAGAAGTACTCAAACAGCATTCCGAGCAGGTGCGACAGGCAACTCTCGAACCGCAAGGGCATCCGCCCTTGTGGCAGTTCATCGCTTCTGCACCTCAAAAAGAATCCGCTCTCAGCTGTGATTGAGAGCTTCACACGCGAGGCGGAGTAGTCCGAGGGTAGACGCAGGCACCCGGCATGACCCCCAGCGTCTCGCCAGCACATTCTTCACGCCATCTCTCTACGACTTGTTCCGGATCTTCCACGGCTTCAAATCCGAGTCTCTCGGCGAAACTGAGTTCGAGCTGAGAGAACAGATGGCAACGAAATCGCGATGTCTTGTCAACCAACCTGAGGGTCGTGTGTCCATATTGAACCCACTGCCGAGACAAGAGATCAAGAATATGCGACGGTTCAGGATTATTCAGGAAAGGCTCCATCGCCGGCGATCCGCTGTGTTGGCCAAGCTCTGCCAGGAATAGAATCTCTCCTCCTGGTTCCAAGAAACGGCAGGCCGCATCGAGAGCTTTGTGCGCTTGGATTAGCGTCGAATCTGTCGGTTCACCGCCACCACTCACAACCATCAGTTTGAAACGGGCGGCAGGGACTTCGTACCAATCCCTGCAGCGTTCGATCGCCGCCGAATACGTCCGACGCCAACTCCCGCAGCCGATCCAGACCGGTTCACTATCTACTCCAGTGACGACACAGAAGGCGGCATTTGGCGGTTTGAAATCCGCGACTTCAGCGATCTCATCCGCAACCGGATTGTCTGTCACAATTCCGGGCTCGCACTCCGGCACACGACGCATCCCACCCTCGGCGAGTTCAACCACGCGCGAGTGGTTAGTCTGAATCTCTTCGTAGCCTCCGACTCCGGGGAAGATCATCTTTGGACCGCCCCCGAAACCTGCGAAGTAGTGATGTTTTACGGCGCCGATTGTGATGACAGCATCGCTTTCCATAACCGTTCGATTGAGCCTGATCTGGTTTCCTCGGGACGACTCTCCGACGCTGACCAGGTTGTCTGTGTCCCGGCTGTTGTGTTCAAGAACCGAAATGTCTTGAACCACTTCACCCAGTTTTTCCCGTATCACCTCCTCACCCACCGGCGGATGGGTTCCGTTGGCGACTACAAGCGTCAACTGATGCGGCTCGAACCCAATCCGTCTGAGGCGATGGATTACTGTCTTGAGAATCCGCGGCAAGCCGAGTTTTCGAGTCGTATCGGGGACAACTATCGCAATATCCTTGGGCGTGTTTAGGGCATTCTCGAATGTGTCTCCCTCGAGTGTCTGATCAGCAGCCTGAATAGTCAGATCCTCGACACGATTCGAAGCGGCAGGAACCGATGGTCTTAAGTGTCGAACCTGAAGTCCGCGCAGATCAAGAGGTAGCATCCCGTCGCCGTACGCAAACTTCACGATCATCCGCGACTCCAGTTTTGTGTTCTGCCGAGCAGGCTTCTCCCGAACTCTGCCCAATACTCCTCAGTGGTCAGCCAGGTGTTACGTCGAGCACCTCACGTTGATAGCTGTCAAGTGAAGAATATTTTGAAAACGGTTGGCCAAGTACTGCGTCTGGATCAGGCAACGGAACCGCTTCGGTCACTTCAAGCAGTCGCTTGATGAAAGCCTTAAAAGCATGACCGGCGTTGTCGCCACCCACAAGTTTTCGAGGATCAAATCCATTGCTGTACATCCGGACAACCCGAAGAGCCGCCCGATCACCCCAAGGGGGATCGAGGAGGAGGTCAATAAGAAGCACAGGTCGACCTTCACCTCTCTCGACTCCAGCCACACTTATCGCCTGTACCTTTTCGAGGCCAAGGTTTCGCTGAGTTCCCTTTGCATTGAGAACGAGAGTTGTCCCGTCAAAGCGTGTCGGCGTCGCCTCCATGACTTGCACAGTGTGTGGTACCTGGGAGACTGTCGCCACGACTGGCTCCTCCTCCATGGGCTCACTGATGTCTTCTGAGGGTGCTGCGTCTACTGATTGACCATCGATCTCTTGTTTGAATTCCTCGAACTCGGCTCGCGCATCTGGCGGGAGTTCAGGGTGTTCGAGGCAACGATCGATGAGTTGGTAGCAGTGTGGTGATCGGTTTCTGGCAGCGAGGCGGGCCATGCGTGCCAAGACTCCAATCGGTGGATCATCTGCCATTGATCGCACGGCCACGTCAAGGGCAGAATCCACATGCTCGCGCTCTCCTGCTCGATCAAACACCTCTCCGACCCGGAGCGCCAAGGTTGAATCGACCTGTGCATCGGGCGCGGCGCCGAGCAACATCGGCCAATGCAAAATCAGCGACTCGAGGTCGTCTTCTTGAGCGTTTTTTTGGATCACTTTCAAGAGAAACGGAATGCCTTCCTCGTGCCTTTCGACCTGGGACAGGAGATTCCACAAAGCCACACAAGCATCTGTGTTCGAAGGATTCTCCTGAATCTCCTGCCGCAACATCTTCTCAGCTTCGTCTCGATTCCCTTGCCGTAACTCCTCCATAGCGCTGTCTACCGAAGTGTTGTCGTGGAGAGTAATCTTGGCTTCGATCTTCTCGTGAATGTACTTCTCCTCGATGCCCATGCGCATCATCACAAACGCGAACAAAGCACCCCCGCCAAACCCGAATATGTGAGCCCAATAGGCCACCCCTCCTGCTTCACCAGACCGGTCGATAGCATCCGCAAATACGAGCTCGCGAAGAAGCCAGGCGGGAAGCACGAGCCACGCTGGGACAGTGACAGTGCCCATTCGCAGGAAGAAGAAGTAGAGGAGCTTGATCTTTGATTTCCAGAACCGAACCGCAAACGCTCCCATGAGTGCCGCAACCGCACCTGAGGCGCCTACGAGGGGGCCCTCGAAGCCCGGATATTTGGCTGCATAGAGCAATGCCACCACAACACCGGACACTACGTAGAACGATGTGAAGATCGGCCGTCCCCAAACATCTTCGAGGCACGGACCCGCAAGAAACAGAAATAACATGTTGAAGATTAAGTGAGCCCAACCCCCGTGCATGAACATGTAGGTGAACACCCCATGCAGTGTCTTGTGCGCAGGGATAAGCCCCCATTTGTGCAGCGGGCCTTCCGTGATTGAGCCGAATGCCATTTCAGTCAACTGATCCAGATGTGCCTGTTCGTCGGCGAGGACGTCCGGATCGAGTGGCTTCTGCCCCTTCATCATCTGTCGGGCTACTTCAAGAAAGGCGTCTCGTTCCGACCTTCTCATGCCCTGACCGTAGATCTCCAGAATCCGCTCGTCAGGTTCCAGATATGGGTGTTGCTGGAAGTACTCGATTGCCTCAGTGAGCCACTCTGCAGCGTCTTCATATGGATCCATGGAAAAAAGCGTGACCACAAACGCGATGACACACAGCCCGATGATTGTGAAGGTCACCCATGGCAATCGCCGAACGGTCGACTGTTCATGCCCGATAGGAATAATCACTAGAAATGGCTCCCTAAGTGGGTTGCTGGTAGTATACCGATCCTCATGCCGTGTGGCACTGTAGTTCTCGTTGAGCCGGGCCTGGCAGGCAACATCGGCGGTACCATTCGTGTATCCGCCAACTTCGGCGTCGAGCATGTCCATCTCGTTCGGCCATCGATCGATCCAGCAATTGATGAAGTCAAGGCATGGGCCTGTGGGGGTGACGACTTAGTGGACGTGCGGTGTTTCGACAAGCTTGAGGACGCTGTTTCAAGCTGTCGCTGCCTTGTCGCTACTGCCTCTGCACGAGGTCGTGACGGACTACCGGTTGTTAGTCCCACAGCGGGAGCCGCAACGATTTCAGAGCGCGGGGCTTCTGACACTGCGATTCTCTTCGGCAATGAGACGAGCGGACTTTGCCGCGACCATCTCGATCGCTGCGACCTGGTCGTTCGTGTGCCTACCCAAGCCAGGTTTCCAGTGCTCAACCTCGCGCAATCTGTCGGAATATTACTTGCCGCACTACAAGCTCAAGGTATTCAATCCACAGGTACAGCAGATGGCCCAGCGAGCCAGGAGCGCGTTGCAGGTCTCATGCAACACCTCGAAGAGAGCCTGCTCGTTATCGGATTTCTCGACCCGGCGAACCCCCCGCGAATATTACGCAAGTTACGTCGATTCTTTGGTCGCGCTGGAATCTCCGACAACGAGGTAGACATTCTGCGCGGGATCTGTCGTCAGATGCTGTGGGCAGCCAGCAAGGGCTTTGACGGTAGCCATCGGTTCGATGCTATGCGAAGTCTACTCGACCCTCAGCAGGAGCACTTTAGCGACGGATCAAACGACGATTAACGAACCACCCTCGTCGATGAATCGAAGCCTCGACCTGAGCTTCACGCTGCAAACATTCTGCACTCGATCTCGCATTTCACGACAGAGAAGCAGAACATCTCGTGCGCGAGCATTTGTTGTGGTTGTGATGCGGTTTACGGATTCTCGGCTCGACCTCGCCGTGCCGACAACCAGGCTTGCGCATCCCGCGGCATGAAGTAGCGGTTCGGCTTTGCCGCCGTCCTCGAGTTCAAAGACCGGAATTGACAGTTTCCGTCCTGTCCCAACTAGCGACCCAGCCCGCATGCCGAGATGGTAACCACCTTCAACGGAGCCGGATGCCGGTTCGAGTTCGAGTCGCGCTGAGACGACTACAGGTGATCTTAACCCTCCGAGTTCCGGCAGATCCTGCAACGACACCAGAGCGCTGCTCACGTCCACTGGTTTTGCGCCAGGGAGACGATATCGCATCCAACCACTCAATTTGACCAGAGTCGATACGGAAGCCACAGCGTAGTGGAGCCATCCTCCTAGGCTTCCTGGATGGTTGCCGGAATTCTCTGGAGGCGACAGTCCCGAGCGAGAGATCGCTGCGACGAGTTGGGTCATGTTTGCGCGAGCCCCGACGACCACTCCGTCAAGATCCATCTCCCAGGTCGCCAGTTGGCCTGCGAGGCTCAGAATTGGCACTCGAAGGCGATCATCGCTGAAAACGACTCTACTCCCAGATCCGAGAACCAGCCATGGCAGTCCGTAGGTCGCCAATACATCAAGAGCGTTTTGAACGGCAGGCTCGGTATCACAGCGAATCAGCACGTCAGCAGTCCCGCCGACTCCAAGAGGGTTCCATGCGCGCAGATCGACTCTCTCATAGACCTGCAATGCACCCTTCCCCGACAACTTACGGAGTTGCGCCCGAGCGGCCTCCAGGGGCTGGGGTGTTTCCCAACGTTGGCCAGGAACGCCTGATCGCATGACGTCTCTCTTTCGCAGAACCAGTGGCTACCGCATCATACATCTGAAGTGTCGGAAGCGAGCCCTTGTCCTTGTACCACTTCAAATCGCCAATATGCTGGCTACTATTCGTCGTCAGATTACTAAACCTCGACGGGAGATACTTCGTCGCTTGGCTCCTCTGAATGACATGACTGAGAGTTTTGCATGAGGCTCAGCTCTTACGGAGTCCGAGGTTTCGCATGTGATAGTTGAGCGTTTGGCGTGAAATGCCCAACACTCTCGCAGCTGCGCTACGATTGCCGTTTTCCTGCTCCAATGCTCGGCGGATGAGTTGACGACGAAAAGCCTCAATCGACTCATCCCATGTCCCTACTGGTGCAGTGTTCTCAACGCTTTCCGGTAGAAGGAGATGGCGGGGATACACCACTCCCCCCCTACAACGCACAAGAGCTCCCTCTACGACGTGTCGCAGTTCCCGCACATTGCCCGGCCAGCCGTAGCGTGACAGAGCTTCCGAAGCCTCTCGGCTCCACGGACACGGTGAAAGCCCATCGCGTTGGATGGCGAGGTCTTGGAAGAGCTCGCGCAACATCGGAATGTCCTCGCGCCGTTCTCGAAGTGGCGGTATGTGAATCGGCGCAGAGGCGATTCGATAGTAGAGATCCCTCCGAAAGCTACCCTCGTTGACCCTTTCGGGGAGGTTCTGGTGAGTCGCTGCGACCAGTCGTACATTGACGTTCTTCAGGGAATCAGAGCCTACTGGTCGGACTTCTTGCGACTCAGCAAAACGCAACAGTTTGACCTGCAGCTGCAGATCAAGATCCCCGATCTCATCCAGAAAGAGAGTGCCTCCGTCAGCCGCAGCGGCAAGACCAGTGCGTGATCTATCGGCCCCCGTAAACGCCCCCCTCACTGAGCCGAATAGTTCAGCCTCGAGCAGATCAGTTGGTATGGAGGCAACATTAACCGGAACAAACCGACCCTTGCGACCTGACAGCTTGTGCAGGGCTCGAGCCGCGACGTCCTTTCCTACTCCCGTTTCACCAAAGAAGCTCACCGCGACACGGCTTTCGGCAAACTGTCGGATCTCGCTGCGCAATTGCTGCATTGCCTCGGAAACACCGAGCAATCCAGTACCGTCAGAATCTGAATCGTCTGCACTGATGTGGGCTGGAAGTACTAGCTCGAGAATAGCACCAAGAAGCACTAGCAAATCTTCGTTATCGGTCCGGTTTCCGAGAGGCACGAGTTCCAGTCGACCTCTCTCAACTCCGGGATTGGGCTCACCTTCGCCTGTTTCCCAAAGGACTATTCCACTCCTTCTTTCTCGCACTTCAAGTCCTGATACTCCGAGCCCAATCAGCAGACTCGCCACGAGTCTTTCGTCAAGAGTTGAAGGAGTCCCCCCATCGACCAGCTGAGCCAGTCCTGCGTAGGGTCTGATCAGCTCAGGTACAGAACGTTCCAGTGACGACGCCCAACCCTGCAGTCCATTTTTTTCGAGAATGTCGGCGATCTGGGTGCGACGCGTTCGTGTAAGGCCGACCAACGGTCCAGCCACTGCATCGGCTAGGGCAACAGCAAACGCCTCTACTAATTCAACTCGCCGGTCTTCCCCGGTCAGAAGACCGGATTTGTTTCCGCGCAATACGTCGGCCGCTATCGACACTCCCCATCCGTCAGAAGCGTTCGCTACTTCACGAGGTTCGCCGATCGAAGCTCGAGCTAGATCCAGCCACACTGCACCTTCATCGCCACCGTTCAAAAGGCATGGCATGGCCCGGCTCGAATCCCGCTCAAGAAGCGCTCCCGCCCCGCGCAGAAAACTGAATCCTTCGTCTAGTCTTGGGTCCGTGCGTGGCGAGATACTAGGCAAGGTCAGAACCCGAGCCCGAAATTCCGAGAGGTCACCCCGAGCAAGAGCGAGACGCGCTTCCTCCCCCATCAGGATCACGTCGCCTTCTCCGTTTGAGGCCTGGTGAAATCGCTCAGCTGCTCTTCGCACATCGAGGTGATCGAGATCGTCGACGCCGAGATTGAAGAGAATGTCACGGGTCTTATTCCTGAAGCCCGCCGCCTGCAATAGCCGGTAGGCTCGGTGGTAGTGCGCTGCAGCATCACCACTCGTCGTCAACGCCTGCGTCACGCTCCCGAGATCAAGTTCAAGCATGCCTTTTCGGCCCGGGGACTCTTCTTGGCCTACGAGAGTGCGTAGCATTCGTTCTGCATCCCGATGGCGACCTGCGTAGTAGAGTTCCAATCCTCGGCGGTGCGTGTACTTTCTTCGCAACGACGCATGAGGGTGCGTAGTTTCTCTTCTCCAACCCGCGTCAGTAAACCTCTCTGGATCGATGATTGACATGTATTCGATCTCGATCAATCGCCGCTCAAGATCTCCCAACTTCTCTATGCACTGCTCTGTCAGATTGCGGCAACTCCGAAGGTCAGAACTGCTGTGTCTCGCAGCACGCCTGAGGAGTCGAACAGCGATTTCCGCGCTGGCTCGTGGCCACCGATCCACATCTGAGATGCTCGGCAATCCGGGACACCAATCGTCAGGTTGATCAATTTCCTGAAGCCAATTCGCCAAAACTGTGTCTGGCCCTTCGGGCAGAAGGGCAATTGCACGACGAGCCCCTCCCGCGTCCATTTGACACAGGCATGCGATGGCGACCATGTTAACCAGTTCGGAGGAAATCACAGCCGCGGTCTTCGGATCGATCAGAGCCACTACTTCACCAGCCTCCAGCTCGGCAACCCGCTCACTAGCCCAGTTCAGGAGTTCAGAGTGCCCTTCACCTGCGAGCGCCATATGCACCAATCGATGCGGGTCTTCAGGTGCAAAAAGATCCACAATTTCGGCATGGAGCTCGTCGCGACAGGGAACCGCAGAGGGTTCGAGTCGCCATGTTCCGTTACTCACGACGACTCCATGTTGTACAGCACGCTCACGAAGCCTGTCGATGCGCGAGTCACTCGCCAGCATTACGAGAGACTCCGGCACACCCTCTCGACGGAGCGAAAGAATGCGACGCACTCGATCCGGTAAGTCGCAGTCTGTACGGCTCTCTTCGGTGATCCGTCTCTCGTTGGATGCGAACCGCGTTTGACGCGTAAGAGCGCTTCGGTCAGCGGGTTCGAACGGATTGAAGATCCCTCTGCGGTCCTCAATCAAAGCACGGCAACGCTCCGGTGGGTGACCTGTAATTGCCATGGAGCCCGCGATTCTCGTCGAGTCGAACACTGGTGGAAGCGGAGGATTCCATCCTGCCGGGAACTGACCAAATACCACAGCGGAACAGCCCTTTTGTCGACTCCAGCGGTCCGCCATGACCAAGTCGTCTGAGCTCACTGCACCACAGAGAATCAGGGTGCCTGGTTTGCCAACGGAAGGCAGTGGTCCCGTAGCCCGCCGATCAGATGAGGGTAGCTGAATCCATGCTTGACCACTTCGCTTTCGGATCGCTGCCCACAATGCTGCACCGAGTCTTGCGGCTACACTTTGTTCGGTCACCTTCCAGTAGTGGGTTTCTCCTGCTGAGGGCAATGGTGGCGCCTCGAAACGGATAGCCCAAAGTGCTTGTGCAGTGGCACTATCGAGAGGCTCCCCGAGCTCCTTCAGTACAGATTCAAGCACGGGTTCAACAAAGAACCCTGCACCGACGTTAAATGAGCTCAGCATTCCTTCTGGTAGCCCCGTGACTTGCTCTACGGCGTTTGTGACTTCAGTGCGCAGAAGGTCACCTGCGCGAGCGCCTCCCCCAAGCCGGCGCAACACAGTTGAAAGAGGCAATGGAAGTTGAGGAAGACGTACTTGCAGCCCATCGTCTGTTTTCACGATCGTTGATCGTCGTAACCCTTGAACCCCTGGCCAAAGCTCGAATTCTGCCAGCAACGCCGTTGCAGACAAGAGCTGCACCGCGAGTCGCACCCGATCGGCTCGACTGAGACGTGTTTGCCTCATTGCGGGCGGTATGTCCAACTCGAGGCCTGTCCGGCCGGGTACTGGCATCGGCATCGCGGTGTGCTCTACCAGTAGAGAGTGAGGTGACGGAATACTCAGTCGAGAAGGGGCTGCCATACGTCCCAGAATCCTGGAAATGACTTCTGAACACATTGTGGGTCATCGAGCAGAAGAGGTCCTGCCACAGAAGCGGCAAGCGCCATCGCCATCGCTATTCGGTGGTCAGCGGCTGCGGTGACGTTCCGCTTACTTTCAGCCCGAGTATCGATCGGCCGAATCACGCGCAAAAGGTGTCCTTCCCGCTCGAAGTCTCCGCCAAGACTTCCCAAGTTATTGACCATCACTGTCAAGCGGTCACTCTCTTTATGCTTCAGATGGTCCAGGCCACGAAATACTGAAACCCACGGCAAGGTCGCCGCTAGGGCCACGAGCGCTGGGAAAAGATCAGGCGTGTGTGTGAGATCAGCATGAATACTCCTTTGAGCGGGCCCAACCGCTCGAACACCGCTCTCTGAGGTCACAACCTCGACTCCAGCTGCGCAGAGAATATCGCAAACCGCACGATCACCTTGACGACTCTCTAGGTCCACGCCGATGACTTCGATGTTGGATGCGACGAGGCCCGCAGCGCACAGGAAGAATGCGGCGGCAGACCAGTCTCCTTCGACCACTAACCTCGACGGAACCAATGGTGCTGGCGAAACTCGCCACCTCGAACCATCGGCACTGACCTCAGGCCGGTTGCCGAAGTGTTCGAGTACGTCAAGGGTCAGTTCCAAATACGGACGGGATGGCACTTCGCCTTCGAGCGTCAGGTTTAGGCCCTGCCTCATGAGCGGCGCCGCCATCACCAGACTGGTGACGAACTGTGAAGAGACCTGCGGCCGTAGAGAGAGTTCTCCACCTTCCAGCCGGCACCCTTTGACCGATACCGGAAGGAAGCCGTCGTCGCTCCTGATCTCTGCACCCAATTCACGCAGTGCGTCGATCAATGGAGCCATGGGACGTTCCCGCAGCCGGGGCGTTCCATCTACAACGAAGCTCCCATCGGTAGCTGCAAGCAGTCCCAACAGCAGACGCGAACCAGTGCCGGAATTGCCGAGGTCGCATCGAACAGTTTCAAATCTTCCGTGTCGCTTACCAACTTGGATCCGCTCCCGATTCCAAGAAACAGGCCATCCCGCCTGTGAAAGGGCCTGCGCTAACAATCTCGTGTCCTCGCAATCCAGAGGATTCTGGATCTCCCCTCCCCCAGCGACCGCTGCAGCTATGAGAGCTCGATTAGTCAGGCTCTTCGACGCGGGTACTTCAACTCTTCCGTCGATTCTCTGAACCGGACCATTGGCGACACGACCTTCCGACACCAATACCTCCCTATCTGTTCTGAGGGTAACTCGCCACATGATTGTTCAAGGCACCAGCTCCTCGGTGGGCAGAGGAGGCATCAGCTCTCTCATCTCCTCGTCGACGAACCACCTTTGTCCATCTTCCGCAATCACAAGTGCTACACGAACCTCCAGCCATGCAGGGATGACCATCGCTATGTGTCCACCCGCCGCGTACTGCCATGGTGTGTGAAAGTGGCCCCACAGGAGCGCATCCACATCTTCATGCCAAGCCCGATCAGCGTCCCTCATAAGATGTGCGATCGGCTTCTTGTAGCGAAAACCCTGGTTCGTACGCGCGAGCTTCGCTTCCATGTGGGACACGATCGCGACAGCAATTCGCCGTGGCAGCAATCGAGCCCAAAGACGAGCCAGGCTCGACTTGGAAACCCTGCACCAGAACAGGTAATAGCTGTCGTCTCTATTCACTCGATCGCCGTGCACGAGCCGATAGTGTATTTCTCCAGCTGTGAAGTCGTAGCTTCTTGACGAAGCATCGACGTAAGGCGCCATTTCGCTTTCAGACAGAAAGAAATCTCTGTTCCCCTCAACCAAGAGAACACGTATTTGCTGCGATCGCAGTTCACGCCACACAGGCAGCACCCGTTCTACAGTCGAGGTCCAAAACTTGGGCATGCCGATAAGGTATTGAAAGGCATCACCCAGATACACGATTTCGGTGCAGTCTGCCTCGCCTGCTTTGTGCAGGAATTTGCACATTGCAGCGGCATCACCCTCACGTTGTCCCAGGTGGGCATCGGCTATGACAAGTCTCTTCATTGGCGCAATGGTACAGCAGGCGTATAAAAAGAAACGGGGCAGGCCGTTCGACCTACCCCATGAGAATTCATGATTCCCTGTGGCTAACTGTTGTTCTTTGCGAAGGCTTCCATGAATTTCGCAAGGTGCTCAACTCCGGCCGGCTCCATCGCGTTGTAAATAGAGGCTCTGCAGCCGCCGACCGACCGGTGACCCTTGAGACCGACCATGCTGTCAGCCTTTGCTTCGGAGACAAACTTCGCCTCAAGCTCTTCATTCGGAAGACGGAAGACCACGTTCATAACTGAACGACTCGCCTCTTCGACCGGGCAAGTGTAGAAGTCAGGGAATGACCGCATCACACCGTACAGCCGATCAGCCTTGTCGCGGTTGCGTTTTTCCATGCCGCTGAGACCGCCATTCTCTTTGACCCAGCGCAGTACATTGCGAACCATGTAGATCGCAAAGGTCGGTGCTGTGTTGTAAAGCGAGTTCTTAGCGGAATGTGTGGCGTATTGGAACATGGTCGGCAGATTGCTGTTGGCTTTTTCCAGCCACGATTTCTTGATGATCACGACAGTCACGCCCGAAGGACCGATGTTCTTCTGAGCTCCGGCGTAGATCATGCCGAACTTGTTGGCATCAAAAGGCCGCCACAAAATGTCGGAGGACATGTCTGCGACCATCGGTACGTCATCTGTGTCAGGGAATTCGTGGAACTGTGTTCCCTTGATTGTATTGTTGCTGGTGAAGTGAACGTAGGCCGCATTGGGATCCAGATCGAGTTCAGTCATTGAGGGAATGCGAGTGAACCCATCATCCTCGGAGGACCCGGCAACCCGGCACTTGGCGATGATATTTGCTTCTTTGATGGCCTTCTGTGACCAGGTTCCGGTGTTGATGTAGTCTGCCGAACCACCAGGTAGAATGAAATTCAGCGGAAGGAACGCGAACTGGGACGAAGCTCCACCCTGCATGAAGAGAACCTGGTGATCATCATCCAGACCGAGGAGTTCTGTAAACAGGGCGATGGCCTCGTTATGTACCTCATCGTACTCTTTCGAACGATGTGAGGTTTCCATCACCGAAGTTCCGGTTCCCTCCCAATCCAACAGCTCGGCGCGAGCGAACTCGAGCGTGCTGAGTGGAAGTGTTGCTGGGCCAGCGTAGAAGTTAAAAATTCGTGCCATAAGAAACCTCCATTTATACGGTGCGGTGAGCGAAGTCTTCGAGAATTCTCACTACGACATCGCCGATTCGCAGCATGTTCTCGTTACTCGACGCCCCGAGGTGGGGGGTCATGATCACGTTGTCCGCCTTGAGTAGCGGACAGGACGGATCCGGCGGATCGGAATACCACACGTCCGTCGCATAGGCGCGGACCTTCCCTGACTTGAGAGCTTCGGCAATGTCATCCTCATCGACGCATTTTCCACGCGCGGTATTGATGAGTACGACGCCATCTTTCATTTCGTTGATCGTTGCACGGTTGATCATGTTGTGGGTCTCGTCGGTCAACGGCACATGGAGCGAAATGTAGTTCGACCGACTCAGCAGGTCTTCCAAGGAAACGAGTTCGACCACATCGTGGCTCTTGATGAGCGGGTCGTGTGCGATCACTGTCATGCCGAAGGCCTGGGCCCGTATAGCCAGTTCGGTACTAATGTAACCGGCACCGATCAATCCTAAGGTTTTACCCATCAGCTCAGTGCGCTTGAGCTGCTTTTTGAGCCAATCACCATCCCGCATTCCCATGTGCCCTTCGACGAGCCGGGTCGGAACGGCGAGCATCAACGCAAACGCAAGCTCAGCTACAGCAACTGCGGACGCCGACGCGGTGTTGAACACCTGAATCCCTTTTGACTGGGCATATGCGAGGTCTATGTTGTCCAGTCCGACCCCGCCACGAATGATGAGACGCAGCTTCGGAGCACCGTCGATGTACTCCTTCGTGCACTTGGTCTTGGATCGGACCAAGACGATCTCAGAATTGACGATCTGCGATTCATCGTCTGTGACCTCACCAAACTTGGTGAGACGCCCCGGCAGCGACGAATCAAACGCGTCTGAGATCAGGATCTTCAATGAAATCTCCTAGCTCACCCAGAATGGGCAACGCCGGTCTCAATCGTCCAGGGGCCTTACAATCAAACCGGAACGCAGCTTCGGTTCAAACCACGTCGATTTCGGGGGCATCACGGTTCCCGCATCGGCAACGTCAAAGAGCTGAGTGATCGAAGTTGGAAACAGCGCGAAAGCGACGACCCAGTCGCCAGACTCGACACGCTTCTCCAACTCGCCGAGTCCGCGGATGCCGCCCACAAAGTCGATGCGCTCATCTTTTCGTGGATCGCCGATGCCGAGGATAGACTGCAGCAGGTTGTACTGGAGAATGGCCACATCTAGGCTGCGAACCGGATCGTCTTTCGGGAAACTGCCATCCTTGGGAGTCAGTGCGTACCATTGACCACCGAGATGCATACCAAAATTCTGACGTTGGGTGGGTTTCCCGTCTTCGATCGGATTCACGTCGAAGGACTCGCCAACCTTGGCCAAAAATACATCAGGTTCCATTCCGTTGAGGTCTCGTACGACACGGTTGTAGTCAAGGATCATCATCTGATTGTCTGGGAAGATCACCGAGAGGAAGAAATTGTACGCCTCGTCGCCGGTATGGTTGGGGTTGGCGTCCTGCCTCATCTTACGGATCCTCACCGCTGCTGCCGATCGATGGTGGCCGTCGGCAACGTAGAGCTCCTGCACGCTCTCAAAGCCCGCAACCAGTGCATCTCGATCGGCAGGCGCGGCAACAACCCAAAGCGTATGCTTGATGCCGTCATTCGCGGTGAATGCATAGGTGGGCTCTGCTTGGGTCAGACGTTCCACGAGAGCGTCGATTTCCGCCTGCGCGCGGTAGGTCAAAAAGACAGGCCCGGTGTTGGCGTTCAGCTCGTCAACGTGGCGTGTCCTGTCATCTTCTTTCACGGGTCTCGTGAACTCGTGTTTCTTGATGAGGTCATTTTCGTACTCATCGATGCTTGTACCGCAAACGAGTCCGGTCTGAATGTGGCCACCCATCTGCTGACGATAGAGGTAGAGGGCCGGAGCCTCCTCCCTCATCAACACGTCATCATCGATCAAACGACGGAGATTCTCTACGCCTTTGGCATAGACCGCATCGGAATAGGTATCGGTTCCGACAGGCAGATCGATTTCAGGTTTGTTGACTCGCAGAAAGGACAGCGGGTTCTGGGCCGCCATCTCTCTGGCTTCGTCACTGGACAGAACATCGTACGGAGGACTGGCAACCGCCTCAGCAAACTGAGTTCTGGGGCGCCAGGCACGGAAGGGCTCGATTCGCGCCATATTATGCTCCTCGTTGAGATGATTAGCGGGCGTCTGCCTGCCGCGTGAAACCTATCACATGGCCGACGTGGCGGCTACCCAAGAGGCTTGCGGGCGTTCATCTGTTCGGTCACATTCGGAGAGATTTGTATTATCCACCGAAGATCGAAGGCCAGACTGAAGGAATGCGAAATCTGGTGTCTAGCTGGCATGCCTCCCAGACTCTGATTGCACACGAGAAAGAACATGCTGCGACCCGTAGGTTCTGAGGTCACGCTAGACTTATTCTCAAGGGTGATACACCACAGGCGAGGGGGAGAAGCCATGAGTGACCGAAATATACCGCGTGAATTGATACGGGTCGAAGATCGAAAGGACCTTGACGGCGAAACCTACTCCCACCCTCTGAATCCCAATTCGGAGATCAGTGGCGTGTCCCTCAGCGAGCTCGCAGGGATGAAGCGCGTTGGCGTACATCTTGTGCGGGTTAAACCCGGTAAGGAAGCTTTCGTCTACCACAGTCATGCATGCGAAGAAGAGTTCATTTACATTCTCTCGGGTCATGGAATTGCTGAGGTTGGGGACCAGGAGTTCGAGGTCGGTCCCGGCGATTTCCTCGGGTTTCCAACTCCTTCGGTCGCCCATCATCTCCGGAACCCGTCCGAGGACGACCTCGTCTATCTCATGGGCGGCGAGCGTAAACCCCTCGAGATCGCCGATTTTCCCCGTCTCGGCAAGCGTATCATCCGTATGGAGACTGAAGCACAGATCGCCAACATCCGTGACTTCAGCCCATTCTGGAAGCGCGATTCGGATGGTGAATGAACACTTCTGATTCTGTATTCTTTCCTCGATGATTAATCTTGACCCATTTATCGTTCTCGGCGTCGCAGTCGGACTTGCGATGGACGCGTTCGCAGTTTCGATCGCTAGCGCCGTAATGCTTGGCCGTGCTTCCCAGCGGCAGGTCTTTCGATTCGCTTGGCACTTCGGTCTTTTCCAAAGCGGGATGCTCTTTCTTGGTTGGCTTGCAGGCAACACGGTGGCCCCATACATCAAGGTGTGGGACCACTGGGTGGCATTTGCCCTCCTTCTGGTCATCGGCGCTCGCGCAATCGCGGAGAGCATGACACATGAATCGGCCAGGCCGCGCTTCGATCCAACCCGAGGTTGGTCTCTGGTCATTCTGTCAGTGGCCACTAGCATCGATGCACTCGCGGTCGGGCTGAGCTTTGCGGCCTTGGGTGAGAACATCGGTATGACAACTGCAGTTGTCGGCCTCACAGCAGCTGTTTTCTCAGCGCTAGGAATGCTTGCTGGTGCACGCCTGGGAGAGCGATTTGGCCGTCAGATGGAGCGAGTGGGTGGTGTCGTGCTGATCTTCATCGGGGTGAAGATACTTGCAGAACATCTTCTTAATTCCTAAGGCCAGAGCTATTCTGCCTTGGCCACTAAATGAGCCCCGCTCTTCGCATCGCTTTCACGTGACCGCGCGGCTACGGCGCCGGCGCTGTCAAGCAACACCGCCAGCCATTTCATGTCCTGGCTGTTCTCGAGCGCGATCTTGACCACCATCGTTAGCGGCACCGATAGCAACATACCCACCGGGCCGAGTACCCATCCCCAGAAGACCAAGGACAGGAACACAACAAGAGTTGACATCCCGAGCGTACGACCCAAAAGCTGCGGTTCAACGAAATTGCCAAAAACGATATTGACCACAATAAAGCCAAGCGCAACTAGTGCAGCCTTTCCAACTCCGAGTTGGACGATCGCGAGGAGTACCGCCGGCACTGCCGCGATGATGGAACCGATCGTTGGAATGTAGTTGAGCAAAAAGGCGAGGAATGCCCACGCCAAAGCGAAATCCAAACCGACAATTGCCACCCAGATTCCAATGACCAATCCGGTGACCATACTGATGGCGGTTTTAATGGCGAGGTACTTCTGGACCTCACGAGCTGCGTTGGCGAACCGTGTCAGATCCGCGTCCGGGCGACCCAATGCAGCTCGTGCTTTCGCCGGCATCCCCGCAGCTTCGAAAAGCATGAATATCACGGTGAGAACGACCAACAATGTGTTCGAAAAGGCCGACAGAAATCCTGAAAGCCCCCGGCGCAGCAATTCCAAAATGGAGCCTGGCCGAACTATCGTCCTGATCTGTTCTCCGAGTTCATCCGCCTGAACACCAAGCTCTTCCAGCCAGCCAACGAGGGCCTCTCCAATTCCGTCGACTCGGTCCTGGTACTTAGGGAGGGCATCGCTGAAGCCTGTCAGCGATCCGCCAACAACCGTGGCAATAGCTGTTGCGAGGCCGAGGAAAGCAATCACCACGAGCAATACTGCGATCGGAGTCGGTACTCGCTTGCGCTGAAGCCAAGCCACGAATGGAGCGCAGAGAATAGCAATGAACGTCGCGAGGAGAAATGGTACGACCAGCGTTTTGGCCTCTCGCAAGCCGAACATGATGACTATGACAGACGCGCACGTCAGCAACACTCGAGCGCCGGTAACATTTCCCATATTTGTTGTATTGGCCACGAAAGCGAGGATAGCCGAGCACCCGCTACGCGGCAATACTCGGAGAATGCCGCTTTATAGGTGAATGCGGCTTTAGGTTACTCGATCTAGCTCACCGACTCTTCACTGGCAGGAGTCTGAGTGCCACTCGCGGTCTCCGCCCACTCGAGAAGGAAGGTATAGCCAAGAGCATCTGTGAAGTAACGACCGGATATATTCGAGATGCCGTGGAGTCGTGCTGATCCAAGGTAAAAACCAAGCGCAACGTGGAGATCTTCTTCGGCGAATTCTGGCTTCTCCCGGTGCCTTATCTCGCATCGTTCGCCTCCGGCGAGCACGTCCACTTCTGTCCGACCCTCACTGTAGAACATCTTGTGAAGCATGCTGATGTGCTTGAGAAAGGCGATGAAATCACCGCGATTGGCGAACGCACTATAGGTGTTCTCGAGTGCCTGACGAGCGGAATACTCACCAGCCTCAGCTAGATGAGAGATCTTCCCCCCGTAGTAGCGATCCGCGATCAAACGCAGGAGATCGCAGTACTGACTGTAGGAATACCAGCCGGAATCGAAGAACTTGGGGAAACCCATGCTCGTCAATTCCTCTTGCAGTTCGTCTTTTGCCGATTCACCGAAACGCTCGGCGACAAAGGCGAGTTTTGAGTTCAACGTGCTTCCCTTGACGCGATAAGTGTCTGTCATTCCCGCCTCCTCAGTAGCTCAGTCGAGTGTTCGCTACCATGCGATTTTCGTTCTTTCGTCACGGTCGATCTCGGCTTAATATTGGTCAGTGACCCGTTGATCCCAAGGCCCCCCGGTCCGGGATGGACGCGTCATTGACCACGTTGATTCTATTGTACAGCCTTTTGCCTGTTGGCTGCCGAACGCGCGTTCGACAGTTACCGTTCTCTCGCTCTGCTGATCAGGGAAAGCACAGCTGTCATCTACTCTGGTTCTCCCAGGTAACCGAGTAGAA
>JAAESQ010001195.1 GCA_024229275.1 bacterium
CGATGTCACTCGCCACGACCTTGTGAAAAGCAGAATTCTCGAAATGTCTGGCGAACGAGTCGAACGATTGGTAGCCGTTCAAGGGGAAGCCATCGTCGCTGACGGTGCGCTCGAACTCGCTGGTCACGGATGGGGCGACAACATAGGCGAACTCCGCCTCATTGTCGACCGCGGCTTCCAACGTCAAGGTCTGGGAAGTCTTCTTGCTCGAGAACTGTACTTTCTTGCTGTGCAGCACAAGCTCGATCGCATCGTTGTCCGCGTCATGCGGCCTCAGGTTGGTGCGCAACGCATCATGCATCGATTGGGATTCCGTGAGGAGTTCCTGATACCTCAACACGTTCGTGATCGTCACGGCGAATGGCAAGATCTGATCATTATGCGGTGCAACCTTGATGATATGTGGCGAGAGATGGAGTCCCTGTTCGAGCAGGGCGATCGACGCTGGCACCGATAGCAGCCTGCGCCGCATTGATGCGTAGACCGAACAACAACGTAGCCCCCACCCTCATCGTCATCGATATCCTCATCGTCATCGTGTCCTGAGGGCGCCTCCCCACACGATGACGATGAGGATGACGAGAATGATGGACATTGCGAGCGCTTGCTCACACGCCCTCTTTCGAAGCGTGGCTACACCAGCAGAATCGGGCTCGGCTCACCTCCCCCTCCCTCTCAACTGTTCGATAACGAACACTCGTCACGCGGGGTCGAACAGAATCGCCCACAGACTCGTTTCATTCTTCGATCCAACCCTGGCACGGGCTTTGCGAATAGGTTCTGGCGGAGATTGAACCATGGATGTAGCCCGCACAGGAGTCGTTGAACAGAAACGCCGCAAGAGATGGATGCTGGCCGCTGCTGCAACTGTCGCCGTGGTCCTCGTCACCGTCGTCATCGCCGGGCTTGAGCCCGCCGCTCCTTCAGTTGATCGCGACACTCTCTGGATCGGCACGGTCGAGCAAGGAGAGATGCTGAGACAAGTTCGCGGACACGGTACCTTGGTGCCTGAGAACATCCGTTGGATTCCCGCCCCTTCGGTCGGAACCATCGAGCGCATCGCCGTCCAGCCCGGAGCGCAGGTTCAGCCTGAAGACATCCTTCTTGAACTCAGCAATCCTGAGGTCGAGCAGGCGGCGCTGGATGCCGTGAGCGCGCTCAAGAGGGCGGAGGCAGAGTATGAGAGCCTGCGCGTCACCCTGCTCAGTCAGGAACTCAATCATCAGGCCAACGCCGCGGAAGTCGAAGCAAATTTTGTACAAGCCAGCCTCAACGCCGAGGCGAACCGCGAGCTCGCGGAAAAGGGTTTGATTTCTTCGATCCATCTTCGGGCGTCTGAAGCCGTCAGAAAATCGATCACAACGCGCCGAGCGATTGAAGAAAAGCGACTCGCGATGACCGCACAGGCCAACGCCGCGCAGCTCGATGCCAAACGGGCCGAGGTTGACCAGCAGCGAGGTCTCACACAGCTGCGCATCGATCAGCTTGAATCCCTGAAGGTGCGTTCGGGTCTCGCCGGCGTGCTTCAACAGATCCCGGTGGAAATCGGTCAACAGGTCATGCCTGGATTCAATCTGGCGCGCGTTGCAGATCCGACCAAGTTGCAAGCGGAACTCCGTGTGCCGGCGACCCAGGCGAAAGACCTGCGACTCGGGCAGAAGGTAATGATCGACACCCGCAATGGCATCGTGCCTGGCACATTGGCCCGCATTGACCCCGCGGTTCGCGACGGATCAGTTGCGGTCGACGTGCGTATCGACGCGGAGCTTCCGCAGGGTGCCCGGCCCGACCTCACCATCGACGGCACTGTCGAGATCGAACGTCTCGAGAACGTTCTCTACGTTGGCCGCCCGGTGCATGCACAGGAAGACGCGACAATCGGCCTCTTCAGGCTCGACTCAGATGAGAAACACGCGACCCGAATAACTATTCGACTCGGCAAGTCGTCGGTCAGCACCGTCGAGGTTGTTGAGGGACTACAAACAGGTGACCAAGTCGTTCTCTCGGACACTTCACGCTGGGACGACTATGACCGAATCCGCCTGAAATAGAAGGGCAACGAGGTGAAACATGGCTGAAAACAACGGAACTCTCATCCAGATGAACGGCGTCAAGAAAGTATTTCTTACCGACGAGGTGGAGACCCACGCACTCTCGAGCATTCATCTCGAGATCAAGCAGGGCGAGTTCATCACAATCGCCGGTCCATCAGGTTGCGGCAAGACGACACTGCTGTCGATCATGGGCTTGCTCGATACACCGAGTGAAGGCCAGTACCTGCTCAACGGCACACCTGCCGAGACTCTCACCGTGGCGCAGCGCGCCAAGCTGAGAAATCAGGCGATCGGTTTTGTCTTCCAGAGCTTCAACCTGATTGGCGACCTCACGGTCTTCGAGAATGTTGAGCTTCCGCTGGTGTATCGCAACAGCCCAAGCTCGAGGCGCCGTACCCTGGTACGCGAAGCACTCGAGAAGGTCGGTATGGAGCATCGGCTCAACCACTACCCATCCCAGCTCTCAGGAGGCCAACAGCAGCGTGTCGCCGTTGCCCGTGCACTTGTCGGCGGGCCTCTCATTCTTCTCGCTGACGAGCCGACAGGAAACCTCGACTCGCGAAGCGGCGAGAAGGTTATGGACTTGCTACGGGAGCTTCATGCCGGCGGCTCAACCATTTGTATGGTGACCCATGATCCCCGCTATATTAAGTATGCCGAACGAGCCATCCACCTCTTCGACGGCCAGGTCGTCGACGAGAGTGACATCGAGGCGCTCGAGTCTGCTCAGGCCCTTGGCGGATGAAGAATCGGAAGAGGGTCGACCGATGATTAGCACGAAAGACCTCGAGAAATCTTTTGAGAACCGTGCCGGACGAACCTGGGTGCTGCGGCAGGTCGGTATTCGTATCGACGAAGGCGATTTTCTCACCATTATGGGCCCTTCAGGCGCTGGGAAGACGACACTACTCAGTATTCTCGGCATGCTCGACGGAGAGTTTGAAGGTGAGTACCATTTTCTCGACCAGAATGTCGGGGCACTCAAACCGAAACAGCGCCTCGACCTGCATCGAAATAACGTCGGATTCGTCTTTCAGCAATACCATTTGATCGACGACCTCACCGTGGCCGAGAATCTCGAGTTGCCACTGTCTTACCGAAACGTCAAACGTACTGAGCGCCAGGCCATGGTCGCCGATTCTCTCGACCGTTTTCACATTGTCGGTAAGAAAGATCTTTTCCCGTCGCAGCTCTCAGGCGGCCAGCAACAGTTGGTCGGCGTGGCACGGGCCATCATTGGTGAACCGCGTCTCCTCCTTGCCGACGAGCCGACCGGCAACCTCCACACCTCACAGGGCGAGGAGATCATGGAGCTATTTGCTCGCCTCAACCGAGAGGGCACCACCATCGTCCAAGTGACTCATTCGGAGAAGAATGCTCGCTACGGCAACCGGATCTTCCGCTTGCTGGACGGATGGATGGATGGTGAGGAGAGGGTCGGAAACGCTACTGGTTCCGACACATCGGAGTAGGATATTGGTCATGGCCGAGCCGAAACAGAAACCGGATCACCAGATCAAACCCCATGTGTTGATCGCCGATGATCAACCGGATGTCCTGGAATCACTGCGCCTGCTGCTCAAGCCTGAGGGCTTTCAGTGTGACACGGTGACCTCGCCGGACGAGGCGATTGCTGCCGTCGAGCGACAGCAGTACGACGTTGCTCTGCTCGACCTTAACTATGCACGAGATACCACCTCCGGTCAGGAGGGGTTGGAACTGCTGGAGCGCCTGCAGGAGATCGACGCGACTCTGCCGATCGTTGTGATGACGGCATGGGGAAGCGTCGAGATCGCGGTTCGCGCTATTCGTTCGGGCGGCCGTGATTTCATCGAGAAGCCATGGGAGAACGAGCGCCTGCTGACGATTCTTCGCACTCAGGTCGAACTCGGCCGCGCCTTACGACGCGGACAACGACTCGAAGCCGAGAACAGTCTCCTTCGCGATCAAGACAGCTATACCCTGATTGCCACTGCTCCGGCAATGCAACCTGTCCTTGAGCTGATTAGCAAGATCGGTCCGTCCGACGCGAATGTGCTCATCACAGGTGAACATGGCACTGGAAAGGAAGTCATCGCGCGGCGGTTGCATGCGGTTTCACTGCGTTCCAAGCAAGCTCTGATCACCGTCAATGTCGGCGGCCTTCCCGAGGGCGTCTTCGCGAGCGAGCTTTTCGGTCACGTACGCGGCGCATTCACCGATGCCAAGGGGGATCGAATCGGGCGCTTCGAGATGGCCGATAGCGGCACGTTGTTCCTCGATGAAATTGCCAACGTTCCCTTTGACCAGCAGGCAAAGTTGTTGCGTACGCTGGAAACCGGAGAACTCGAACGGGTCGGCTCTTCGCGCACCCGCAAAATCGACGTGCGCATTCTGTCAGCGACCAACGCCACGCTTGACACAGAGGTTGAAAGTGGCCGTTTCCGCGAAGACCTTCTGTTCCGACTCAACACAGTCCAAATTCACTTGCCTCCGTTGCGCGACAGAGCCGAGGATGTGCCGTTGCTGGCCATGCATTTCCTGGGACAATTCGGTAAGCGCTACGGCAAACAACTCTCCGGCTACGACGACGGGGCGATGCGGGCGATGCGCCGGCACGGATGGCCGGGAAACGTCCGCGAACTCGCCCACGTAGTCGAACGCTCAGTGTTGATGGCTGAAGGCGACTCGATCAGAGCCCAAGATCTCGGTTTGGTGGAGCCCAGTCGCGCCACCGCCAACTTGGTCGAGGACATGAGCCTTGAAGAAGTCGAACAAATGCTAATCGAAAAGGCCATGCGGCGGTACGATGGCAATGTGAGTCATGCAGCAGCCGCACTTGGACTCAGCCGCAGCGCGCTGTATCGACGACTCGAGAAGTTCGGTCTCTGAAGCGCTCGTGCGCGGAAAGTGAGGGAACGTGCTGGGTCGCCCGACCCATTCCCGATTTTCGCTGCTGGTCCTCGCCTCTGGCCTTCCTGCCACGACGATAGCCGTCGTGCTCTTGAAGACGAGCACGTTACCGCAATGGCTCGTCACAATACTGACTGTCATCGTTGTCTCGAGCTGGCTCGGCGTAGGCCTTGCGGTCCATGCCGGAACCCGCTTCCATCTCCGCACACTTTCGAACCTGCTCGCAGCCCTGCGCGAGGGCGACTACTCGTTCCGAGTGCGCGGTGGGGGTCATCGTGATCCCTATGCCGAGGTCGTCGCCGAACTCAACGCCCTCACCGAGTCGCTTCGACGCCAGAGGGTCGACGATCTCGAGGCCGCAGCTCTTGTGCGCAAGGTCATGGGCGAGATCGACATCGCAGTTTTCGCCTTTGACGCCCGACTCAAGCTCCGCCTCGTCAACCACGCCGGTGAACAACTCCTGCATGATCGCACTGGAGAATTGATCGGAGCAACAGCTAGCGAACTCGGCCTCGACGGCTGTCTTTCAGGCTCTCCCGCCCGCACTGTCACACTCGATCGTTCGGCGGGCAACACTCGTTGGGAGATGCGCCGTGGCGTGTTCCGTCAACAGGGCAGACCACTGCAACTGATCGTGCTCTCCGATGTCAGCCGTACCCTCCGTGCGGAGGAACTCGAAGCATGGAAACGACTCATCCGAGTCATCGGGCATGAACTCAACAACTCGCTCGCGCCCATCAAGTCATTGGCCGGTAGCCTTGAGCGCCTCGTGACTGTCGAACCACAGCCTGATGATTGGCGCACGGATCTCAGAAGCGGCCTGACGGTGATCTCGTCACGCGCCGAAGCCCTGACCCGTTTCATGAGCGCCTACTCACAGCTCGCAAAAATGCCGGCTCCGGTTCCCGGCCTGGTCGACGTCAGCGCCTGCATTCGCGGCGTCGTCCACCTTGAAAGACGGCTCGATGTCGAGATTCTAGGCGGACCTGAAATCACGATCCATGCGGACCAGGATCAGCTTGAACAATTGCTCATCAACGTGATCAAGAACGCCGTCGAGGCGAGCCAAGAATCCAACGGCAGCGTCAGCGTCAGGTGGCTCACTCAAGCGCGCGACCTGGTGATCGAGATCAAAGACGATGGCCCGGGATTACCTGACACAGAAAACCTCTTCGTTCCCTTCTTCACGACCAAAGCGGAAGGTTCCGGCATCGGTCTGTTCCTGTGTCGTCAGGTCGCAGAAGCTCATGGCGGCCATTTCACTCTTGAAAACAGAATCCGCCACCACGGATGC
>JAAESQ010001196.1 GCA_024229275.1 bacterium
GCGAGGGCTTTCGTCGCGATCGATACGGCAACGATCCCAACATCTACCTCAACTACGGCTACACGGTCCTGCGTGCGGCGACGGCGCGGGCCGTCTGTGGCGCCGGTCTGCACCCGGCGCTCGGTGTTCATCACGGCAATGATGGCAACCCCTTCGCCCTTGTCGACGATTTGATGGAACCGTTTCGCCCGTATAGGGTATCCTATTCGCTCTCGTAGTAGCAAGATGTTGGGATGGTCGAGAATGCTGCCCATCCCGTTGGCGGGATCGATTACCCCCGTACGCTCATGGAATTCGACGACTGGTTCTCTTCTGAGGCTGCCTGTGTAGATTTTCTTCGGCGTGTCCGTTGGCCTGACGGATTTCGGTGTCCCGCCTGCGAGGGAACCGATGCGTGGATGACGGCCAGGGGGCAACAGCGATGTACGGGATGCCAACGTCAGACATCGGCGACAGCGGGCACGATTTTCGAGGGGACGCGGAAACCATTGCGGCTTTGGTTTCAGGCGATGTGGTATGTGACGAATCAAAAGCATGGCGTCAGTGCGCTTGGGGTTCAACGAATACTCGGCCTGGGCGGTTATCAAACGGCTTGGACATGGCTCCATAAACTGCGCCGGGCCATGGTTCGACCGGGTAGAGACCTTCTGAATGGCGAGGTCGAGGTCGACGAAACATATGTGGGCGGCCGGGAGGTTGGCGTTACGGGGAGGAAAACAAACAAGAAATCGATTGTCGCGATTGCCGCCGAAATCCGGGGGCGGGGCACCGGTCGTATCCGCTTGGCGCGTGTTGAGGACGTATCCGCCGAGAGCCTTATTCCTTTCGTTCAAACGGCTGTGTGCCCGGGAGCAACGATTCGAACCGATGGCTGGCGAGCCTACAACGGCCTCACGGGAGCCGGCTTCGAACACCAGCCGAAGAACATTTCCGCAAGCGGCGATCCAGCCCACATTGTCATGCCCCAAGTTCATCGGGTAGCCGGCCTTCTTGATCGGTGGTGGCTGGGCATTCACCATGGGGCTATTAGCGCCTCCCAGCTTGATTACTATCTGGACGAGTTCACGTTCCGCTTCAATCGCCGCCGATCCAAGGCTCGTGGCCTCCTGTTCTATCGACTCCTCCAGCAAGCAGTGAAACTGGAACCCGTGCCATACAAGAAACTCGTCGGCGGCAGACCCAACCCTGCCCACCAGATCTAGGTGCTACGAGAGCGAATAGGATACCCTATTTGTGCATTTGTCCCATGTCGTCTCCCTATGGACGATTCGTTGAAGATGCTTGTTGTAGTTGACCTCTCGTCGAGTGCAAGCGGAGGCTTGGCTCGTTCGTCCAATGAGATCGGTTTGGTTGCCTGTTGGGTTGCTGCCCGGACTCCCTGTGGCGATAGCTTCGGAACCGAGGA
>JAAESQ010001197.1 GCA_024229275.1 bacterium
CTCGATATCTGCTGCCGGCTCTCTCATGGCAGAGATTGCATTATCATGCATTGATTCGGAAGAAGGAGGTTCGCTCATGATTCGCAGACCGCAGTTATTCTTTATTCTCACCGCAGTTTTCCTCGCCGCGTGCGCGGGACCCGGTGGTGAACACGTTACCGGCCCTTCTCAGACCTACACCATCGAACAGTTCGTCAAGACACTCTCCATCGGGGGCAGCAGCTTCAGCCCCGACGAAACAAAGCTCCTCGTGTCGAGCAACGAGACCGGCGTCTTTCATGTCTACGAGCTCGACCTCGCCAGCAAGGAACGAGCCGCCGTCACGCAGGGTGACGACACAACGTTCGCAGAGGCGTACTTGCCGAACGACGGACGAATCCTTTTCAGTCGTGATCAGGAAGGCAACGAGATCGATCACCTGTATCTGCGTGATGCCGATGGCACCGTTCGCGATCTCACAGACGACGAGGAAGCTAAGGAGCACTTCACTGGGTTCTCCAACGACCTCCAGTCCTTCTACACAATCAGCAACGCACGCGATCCCAGGTTCTTCGATCTTTTCGAATGGGACGTGGCGACTCTTGAAAAGCGAATGGTCTACGAGAATTCTCAGGGTCTCGATCCACAAGAGCTGAGCCCCGACCGTCAATGGCTCGTGCTCGGAAAGACAAACACCACGAACGACTCAGACCTGTTTGTTGCAAATCTCGTCGATGGCGGCGACCCAGTGCTGATCTCCCAACATGAGGGAGAGGCGAGTTTCGGAGCTGCAGCCACAAGCGTAGACAGTACACGCGTGTACTACACCACCAATGAAGAGGGAGAATTCTCTGTCCTCAAGAGCTATGAATTCGCCACCGGCGCCCACGAAGATGTGTACGCCGCAGATTGGGATGTCGTCTTCACGTACTTCAGTCGCCTCGGAACCTACCGAGTGATCGGCACCAACGAGGACGGATATACCAAGGTCAAGATCACCCGCACGGAAACCGGCGAAGACCTTGAGATTCCTGGTCTCCCGGCGGGCACAGTGAGCGGCATAGCATTCTCCAGCTCCGAAACCCTGATGAAGCTCACCGTATCCAGCGACACGTTCCCCGCCAGTATCTTCGTTTTCAATCTTGAGTCAGGCGAGCTTGTTCAACTTACCGACCCCCTCAACCCAGAGATCGACCCGGCAGACCTCGTTGCCAGCGAAGTCGCCAGGTTTGACGCGCGCGACGGGATGACAATTCCAGGCCCGCTTTACAAACCGCTCGGCGCCGGACCGCACAACAAAGTCCCTGTCCTCCTGTGGGTGCACGGTGGACCTGGTGGTCAGAGCCGGGCCGGCTACAGAGCGGAGCGTCAGTTCCTGCTCAATCACGGCTATGGATTGTTCGCGGTCAACAACCGGGGATCGTCCGGATATGGAAAGTCCTTCTTTGCCGCAGATGACGGTCGCCACGGTCGCGAGCCACTCTGGGATTGCATTGACGCCAAGGAATACCTCAAGACTCTCGACTGGGTCGATCAAGATCGCATCGGCATCCTTGGTGGCTCCTATGGTGGATATATGGTGTTGGCTGCCCTCGCCTTCGAGCCCGAAGAGTTTGCAGTGGGCGTCGACATCTTCGGCGTTGCGAATTGGCTGCGTACGCTGAACAACATCCCGCCATGGTGGGAGAGTTTCCGCCTGGCTCTATACAAAGAGGTCGGGCACCCTGAAGATGACGAAGAGTTTCTCCGCGCCACGTCTCCGGTTTTCCACGCAGACAAGATCACCAAGCCGCTGATCATTCTGCAAGGCGCTAACGACCCTCGAGTCTTGAAGGCCGAAAGCGACGACATGGTCGAGGCAATTCAGGCCAATGGTGGCATCGTCGAGTACGTTGTATTCGATGACGAAGGCCACGGCTTCACGAAATCGGCAAATCGCGTCGAGGGTTGGGAAAAGTTGCTCGGGTTCCTGGATACCTATCTTAAGGGCCTACCGGAACCAACCGAGCCGACTGACTGAGTCAGGCTAAATGACACTAAGACACCCGGCTTCTGCCGGGTGTCTTTCTTTGATTCTCTACACCCCTAGCGACTCACAGCGTTCATGCAGTAGAATCTGCCATTGGCGATCTCGCTGCAAAGAATCGGAACGGCGTTGGGGACGGAGTTCTACGCATGGGAAAAGATGTAAAGGGTCTTCTGGAGCTCACCGAGAGGCTTGGAGTTGGCGCCTTCTTCTTCGACCAGAACGCTATCGTTGAAGTCAACCAATCATTCTGCGATCTCGTGGATAGAACAGCGGAAGAACTGCGAGGGCTTTCGCCAGCGTCGATACTCGACCCTTACCCAGACCAAAGCCACACGACGCCTGATGAACGCACATCTACTCATCCTCTGCACGGATGGCTCACCTTGGCATCCGGTCAGAAACGGCCTGTACTCTTCATAAAACAGCAATCATCCAAAAAGAAAAAGACTACGAGGATCTCGGCAGCTGTCGTTCTCGGGACTATTCAACCTCATGCCGAGTCACCCGACACACACACTATCGTAAGCAGAGAGTGGCTAGAACTTGCCCAGAAGGCAGGGCAAAGTATCTGTTGGGAGTGGCATGTCGACAACGATCGCATGCTCTTCTCAACTTCAGCTCCTGATGTCCTCGGAGTTCCCGCCTCCGCACTTCCAGAAACCGGTGACGAGATGCTCCGGGCTATTCCTCAGGATGACCAGGAAGAGATGAGAGACGCCCTCACGGCAACGTTTAGTCAGGGCAAACCGCTTGTCGTGGAACACAGGATTACTATGCCGGATGGTGAACCCAGATGGGTGTCACTACGCGGCGAAGCGATCAGGAAGGCTGACGGTCACGTCACGAGGGTTCTTGGAGTCTCCGCAGACGTCAGTGACCGTAAACGCGTCGAAATCGCATTGAGGGAACAGCAGGAGTTGGATAACGTAACGCTGGCGTCAATCGCCGACGGCGTTGTGCGTACCGATACAAACGGACTGGTCGACTACATCAACCCGGCGGCGTGCCGTCTCGTCGGGTTCTCGTTCGAAGAATGCCGCGGCAGGCCCCTCCGAGAGATTTATCGCGTATTTGACGAGACAACGCGTGCTCCCAGACCAACCCCGGTGGAGCGCTGCCTCGACCAAGCACGCCCGATTGTAACCTCCAAACCCCGCATGCTATTGAGAAGTGACGATTCTGAACTCGCCGTCCGCGACTCGGCTTCGCCCTTGAAGAACGGCACCGGCGAGATTGTAGGCGCGGTCCTCGTGTTCCGCGACGTGACACCGGTAAGGAATCTCGAGCGGGAAATGGCCCATCTCGCAACCCATGATCCGCTCACTGGACTCATCAACCGGCGCGAGTTTGAAACACGGCTCGGCCAGGCGATCCGAACATCGTCAGCCACCAATGATCGCTATGCCTTGTGCTATCTCGACCTTGACGACTTCAAAATTGTAAATGACACGTGTGGTCATTCAGCTGGCGATCAACTGCTGCGCCAGCTCACTGCAGTCCTGGATGCCGCAATCCGCCCAGGTGACACATTGGCGCGTCTCGGGGGAGATGAGTTTGGCATTCTTCTCCATGACTGCGGACCACTCAAAGCGCAGCGTCTGGCTACCGCTTTGTTGGACGAGGTCCGACGCTATCGTTTCTTCTGGGAGGAACGAGTGTTCGAGGTCGGCGCAAGCATCGGAATCGTTCTCATCACCGGAAGTGGCGCCAGTCTTTCAGACCTACTCAGCTCGGCCGATGCCGCGTGTTACGTCGCCAAGGAACGTGGAAGAAATCAGATTCACCTTTCGGAGCCTGACGACTCGGCAGTCACGAGTAGATACAACGAGATGCAATGGACACAGCGTCTCAACAGCGCTCTTGAAGAAAACAGACTGATCCTCTTTCATCAGTCCATCCGACCGATTTCATCCCCCGGCAATCCAGAGATCGTCGAGATCCTGCTCCGATTGAAAGATGATGAAGGTTCGATTCAGGAGGCACGACGATTTCTCCCAGCAGCCGAACGATATCGCCTAATGCCATCGCTCGATCGCTGGGTTGTTGAGGAGGCATTAGACCTCATCGCTCAGAAGACTGGAGCTCAGCCCGAGTCCAAAAGACTGTATGCGATCAATCTCTCAGGCCAGAGCTTTGGGGAGCCCGAGTTTGAGGAGTTCGTGCTCGATCGCCTGGCGAATGCTCAAGTTGATCCCGAGAGAGTCTGTTTTGAAATCACAGAAACAGCGGCAATCTCGAACATGGTCAGTGCAGGGAAGTTCATTGCTTCTCTTGGCCAGCGCGGATGTCGTTTTATCCTCGACGATTTTGGAAGCGGTCTGAGTTCTTTTGCGTATCTGCGCAGCCTTCCGGTGCAGTTTCTAAAAATCGACGGCAGCCTCGTGCGTCACGTTGCTCAGGATCCGATTCTGCGGGAAATGGTCACCGCCATCCACAAAATCGGTCGCACGATGCAACTGAGCACTATCGCGGAATGTGTAGAATCCGAGGAGGCTCTTCGCGTCGTTCACGCCATCGGTGTGGACTACGCGCAGGGCCATCACATTTCCTACCCAACGCCGCTCGAAGATTCCTAGTTGTTACTCGAATCCACCTTGGCGAGGATCTCACTGACGAGATCTCTGTGCGTGGTGAACATCAGCATCTTCAACTGCACGTAGTCACCGCGATAGAAGAAGTAACCCTGGTGCTGGCCCTGGCGAGACGATCGATTCGAGTCTTTGATAAGAAACCAGTCGGCCCCGTCAATCTCTGTATGGCCGACGACATGGACAAGATGGTCATCCGTTGAGCTTTCATTTGAAAACCGTAGCTCACGAGCACTCTGGTCGATAAGCTCAGCCGGAATGTCAAATGAAGGAATCACGGCGACGTCCTCTGGGCCGTTCATTCCGGGTTCCGAAACATCTCCGCCGATCGCCACACTATTGCCTGCTGTAACAAGCGATTTGAGCGTGGCGTACCAGTCTTCCAGGGGTACGTTCACATAGCTCGTATCGTGCCACCAATTGTCCGGCACATCGTACTCAGCTTCCGTGTAGAACGGATCAGCAAGCGTAGATATGAAACTGACATAGTCTTCGGGGTTGATCTCGCAAACCTCAGCAAGGAATGCCCTGGGCGACAACGACTGGCCATTCCACGTCACAACTTCAGGTGGGGCCCCCATCGTTTCATCCAAGATCTTGCGAACCATCGCAATCACAATGTCCCGATCCCAAAAGTTGCTCTCCTCACACCATTCCAGAAAGCTCTTGATGTGATCAACCATTAAGTTGTGATCGAAGAGTCCGTCTTCTGCGACCACCCCTTCGTACTCGATGCGCGGCACAACTCCACGCCTCTCGAATACTCTCAACAGCGCAGCTGCCTGCGATCCGTGACTGTATAAGGACTCACCTCGACTCGCCACAAAGCCTTCCGCCTTGTTGACGAACTCCCAGTACGCAGTCCACATCTCTGAGAGCTTGATCTCCTTACCGTGCAGTCGTTTAATCTCAGATTCAAGGAACGAAGTCGCCGAGAAACTCCAACACGTACCGGTGCGATACTGAGGCGTTGGCGGAAAGTGCCATACGCGCGACGTAAAAGCGTCAGGCGCTGATGGTTTGTCTATGGAGCTGACGTCGAAGCGCAATCGTTGCCGCGGCTCCGTCCGAGCCTTTTCCGCCTCGCGATAGGCCTCAAGGATCTCTTCAGTTTTCTTTTCGGCTTCCTTGACGAGAGCTTTCTGCCGTTTCTTGAGCTTGTCGAGAATCGGGTCATCGGTACGCTCGACATAGACAGCTTGGTCACGCTGTACATCCTCGGCCCAACACAATCCGGCCAGTGCAACAAAACCAACCACCACAGCCGCTATGAGTGCTATTCGCTGCATGCCTGCCTCCTTCGCACCCTGCATGATACGCGACCCTCGATCGACGGTCATTCTTGACTCATGAACGATACATAGCGTTCTGCCAAATCGGATACAACTGCGTCGCGAATCGTACGCCCATGCTCGGCTGTGGCCAGGGTCGGATCAGATCCCATACGTCCATCTGGATAGCGCCTACGGAAGTCACTGCATGTGTATATCGCGCTTGTGGGATTTGCGCGTGGCAAGGCAGAGTCAAGCTTCACGCCCTCCGGATATGCTGCAAGCGCTACAGACACTTCGCTCGCAGTCGCATGATCACCATCTTGATCCCCAAACAACTCCGCGCTGAGGCGCTCGGCTGCCGGAGTTTCCCACCATGAGATCGAAGTGCAACGGATGTTGTCCGCTTTGTCGACATAGTGCGGCACATCGGCATAGATTTCGGAGAACGCTGCCTCAAGAGTAGCGGTGTTTCCACCGTGACCGTTGAGAAACCAGAACCGCCGGAATCCATGTCTCGCAAGAGAAAGCACGACATCATGAACAACCGCCAGGAGAATCGACGGTCGCAAGGTCATTGATCCCGGAAACGTCATGTGGTGTTCCGACATGCCGACCGCGAGCGTCGGCGCGACGAGGGCATTCGCCCTTTCCCCGACTTCCCAAGCCAGCGTCTCAGCGCATATTGCGTCCGTCCCAATCAAACCAATCGGCCCATGCTGCTCAGTAGCACCGATTGGAAGGATGATTCCTTCGTTTTTCTTCAGATACTCCTCAACCTCAGGCCAGGTCTTCAGCTGTAACCTCACGGATCCTCCCCCATTCTTGAGTATTTGTCCGCCACGCCAATCCTCAAACGCAGTGTTGTCAGGCTTGTTGATTCGGTTTTGACCCACTGTGGCGTTTCAGCGATTGAAGCATCACGCGACCTGGTCCATTCAGGCGTGTCATGAACAGTCCCTCGCCGCCGAACATCATCCTACGGCAACCCGCCACGCCCTGAATGTTGTAGTCGATCGTCTCTGAGAACGCGGCCAGATTTCCCGTGCTGACCAGCAACGATTCATTCTTTTCAAGTTGCCGCTCCATGAAGTCACCGGATCCATGGACCAACACCGTGCCACTGCCTGAGATGTGCTGTAGAAAAAGTCCCGCACCGCCGAAAAAGGCCGCACCAGCTCGTTTCGCGACACGAACATCGATCTTCACGGCACTACCAAAGGCGGCAACAAAGGATCCCCGGGTTGTGATCACCGGTCCGTCGTCAAGATTCCACGCAATGATCTTCCCTGGTTGGTTGGCCGCCACTGTCGCCGCTTGACCGTCACGGGACCCAACAATGAAAGTCAGCGCGAGACCTTCGCCAGACATCATTCTCCGCGCCGCCCCAGAAGCTCCACCCGGAATCTTCAGACTCCAATCAAGATCTGGGTCGAAAGCAACAAGAGCGCCTTTGCTCGCCCAGCACGACTCCCCCTTGTCGAATGTCAAATGCGCAACCTGAGCCAGTTCTCCTTCAATTGAGTAGTCCATGAGGTGCCTCCTCACCTATCCTGCCACATTCTTGGCCGCCGAATAAAAGGTCAGGCTAGTATCAAGACATGCGGATTCTGTTTGTTACGGATCGGTTATCGGTCCATGGCGGTGCCGATTATCATCTCCGTCAGGTAATGGAGTCCATCGCCAGCACAGGCGCCCAACTCACACTGGCTGTCGGTAGAATTGACTCAGCTGCACCGCCTCCACCGAAGGCGACGATCGTACGCATACGCTGCCTCGCCACTCTGGTCTCGTCATCCACAGACCTTGAAAAACTCGAAGATCATGTTACGCAATCGGATGTCGTACATATTCAAAACGTCATGAACCCGATCGCGCTCAAGGTAGCTACA
>JAAESQ010001198.1 GCA_024229275.1 bacterium
GAGCTGACTCATCTGATTCCAAATCAGAAATCCTGCAGCAACAAGAAGGACGCCGACACCCAGCAGAATGTAGGTGAAACGACTCATTACTCAACACCGGATTTGGATTCTGGAAGAAGCATTCCTGCCAGCCCTTCCCCGGCGAGCATTCGGTTGAATGCAACAACATCTTCCGTCATGAGTTTCTGATAGGCGCTTTGTAACGCTTTGAGTTCGGCTTCAAGGACTTCCTTGACCTCCAACTGAGATTGCGTCGGAGGATAATCCGATGTGGACATCGATTCCGCGAGGTAGGCCAATTGTGCTCCAAGCATCGCAGGCCATCTGATCCCATCCTGGCCACGACCAGTGATCTTCAACTGGATGAGCTTCCCCTCGACCCCTATCAGTTTCTCGTCGAGTTCCGCGATACCACGGCTGACTTCCGGCGCCCGGTCTTCCTCGTCGAGCCTATTCTTCAATGAATGGAGCTGGCCACGCACTGACTCGATCGTGTTGACCATGTCGGCAACGTCGTTCATGCGATCGCGCAGCGCCATCACCTGCTGGGTCTGAGTCGCGATGTCTTCCTCGGTGCCCGATGAGTTCGGATCTTTTCTCACTTCCAGTGTCTGGCTCAATTCGGTATCGCCAATGGTCAGCTGGATCGTGTACTGACCTGGAGGCGCCAACGCCGCAAATCTGCCCATGTCGGACTGCGTCCGCCACCCCTTGTCGCCGACCTTGACCCACGGTGCGTGACTTGGGCTCGTCCTCAGCTTTAACTCGGTCGTGCGGTCGTAGCGAAGATCCCACCAGATCCGATGGAGGCCAGGTGTAGTCGATACATACTGATTCTCGCTGCCCTCCTCACTCTCCTCGTCTTCCTCATCCTTCTCCTTGAGGACACGCACAACCTGCCCGTCAGCATCGAGGATCTCGATCTTGGCCTCTCCCTCCGGCTCGCTCCCGACGTAATAGTTGATCGATGCGCCATAGGGAGGATTGGTGCCGGCGACCGGATCCTGGAACGAGGCATAGGGGGGCGTTGTGGGTCGGAAACGGTAGGTGTGCCTAGGTGCAAACAGGTGGGCGTCGGACTCCCTGATCTCATCGGTAATCAGTTGCAGTGGCGTAATGTCGTCAAGGATCCAGAAGCCGCGTCCATAGGTGCCCACGACGAGGTCATTGAACTCCTCTTGGACCACCAACCAGTAGGCCGGCGCGTGGGGCAGATTCGTCTGGAAGGGTTGCCACTCGGCGCCATCGTCGAAGCTGACATAAACTGCACTCTCTGTTCCCAAATAGAGGAGACCAGGCCGAACCGGATCCTCGCGGATGCAATTCGCATAGCTCACTGGACCTACAGGAAGACCACTAGTGATCTTCTCCCACGATTTCCCGAGATCGGTCGTCTTGTAAACCCACGGATCTCGGTTGTTGGCCTGATGAGCGTCCACCGTGAGATAGGCTGTCGATCTGTCATAACGGGACGGCTCGATGTTATTCACCGTGCCCCAGACCGGCATGTTGGGGATGTTATCTGTGACATTGGTCCATGTCGTGCCGCCGTCCGTGGTGACATGGACAAGCCCGTCATTGGTGCCGACCCATATCAGACCCGGCTCAAGACGCGATTCGGCTATGGCGAAGACAACGCCAGCGTACTCAACGCCGATATTGTCCGGTGTCATCCAGCCCGAAATCTTCTGCTTTTCGGCATCATTGAGTGAGAGGTCCGGGCTGATGACCTGCCAACTCTGACCACCATCGGTTGTCACGTGAACGTGCTGGCTCCCGGTGTAGATCTTGTTATGGTCGTGGGGCGAGATTGTCAGGGGTGGATCCCACACGAAGCGATACTTCAGCTCGCCAGCTGGCCAGCCGCCGGTCACTCGCGGCCAGACTTCCACATCGCGAACTTGGTGCGTTCGCAGGTCCATTCGGCTGACAATGCCTCCGACCGGGCCGTAACCTGAGGTACTTGACCAAATGATGTTGGGATCTTCGGGATCAGGGGTCGCCCAACCGCTCTCTCCACCGCCCACGTCACGCCAGGCACCGCGCGGTATCTTGCCTACCGATCCGATGAAACCTGAGTAGTGAGTTCGGCTTGGGCCACGCGCCGACTCTCCATCCTGGCGGTTGCCATAGACGAAGTACGGGATGCTGCTGTCAACAGTCACGTGGTACATCTGAGCAATCGGCAGTTCTATTCTTCGCCAACTGGCGCCTCGGTTGACCGTGATGTCGACTCCACCGTCGTTGGCCACGGCCATGCGGTCTGGATCGAGTGGGTCGATCCAGATGTCGTGGTTGTCCCCCCACGGGCTCGCTTTGCCCTTCGAATCAATGGTCGTCGCGCCCCCGTCGACCGTCCTGCTGAACGCCGCCGACAGGAAAAATGCCTCGTTGGCGTTGTCCGGCGCCACACCGACCCTAGAGTAGTAGTGAGTGCGACCTGCAAGCTGTCGGTCGTGGCTGACTAAAAGCCAACTCTCACCGCCGTCGTCTGACCGCCAGAGTTCACCACTTTCGGATTCCTCGCCGTCCATCGGTATTCCGTCGCCGGTCTCGATCAGGGCGTAGATGCGGTTGGAGTCGCTGGGAGCAACCGCCAATGCGACCTTGCCGACCGGCTTCTTGGGGAGGCCATTGCCCGACAGCCGCTTCCAGGTATCGCCTCCGTCACGAGACATGTGAATTCCGCTGCCGGGCCCACCACTGGTTCGCCCCCAGGTATGGATCTCGAGCTGCCAAGTGCCCGCGAAGAGAATGCGGGGATTGTTGGGATCCATGGCCAAATCAGAGGCGCCAGTATCCTCGTCGACGAACAGGATATGAGTCCAGGTCTGGCCGCCGTCACGCGTCCGGAACACACCTCTGTCTTTCTGGGGTCCGTAGCTGTGTCCCTGGGCAGCGACGAAGACTGTGTCCGGATCACGAGGATCGACGACAATCCGGCTGATCCGGCCGGTGTTCTCGAGTCCCACCAGCTCCCAGTTCTTGCCGGCGTCTGTCGATTTGAAGACACCAGCACCAAGAGAAATGTGGCTGCGAATGTTCGCCTCGCCGGTGCCGACCCAAACAACGTTTGCGTCAGATGGCGCGATCGCCATTGCTCCGATCGACTGGACGGATTGGTCGTCAAAGATCGGTTCCCAATGCGTACCACCGTCAGTCGTCTTCCATACGCCGCCAGATGCGGCGCCGGTGTAGTAGATCCGGGGATTCCCCGGAATTCCGACGACTGTCGTAGTGCGGTTGCCCTCGGGTCCGATATGACGGTATTTCATTTCTTTGAAAAACTCGCCATCGTCCGGTGTCCGATCTGCAAGCGCCGGGGCGCACAGGAGCACTGTCAAACCAAGAACCAACGATACGGAGAGAGCTGACTGACGCATACGAAATCCTCCAGAATCAGCATTCGACCTTATGGAGACCACATATCACTTTGCCACATCACCCGGCGTTGCGCAGGTGTTTTGGAAAACATCCCCTTCTTGCTAGAACGCCTATTTGCCGGGGACGCTCGCATCGAATGAGGTCCCTAAGCGGGCACTCACAACCGGCATCGCCTTCGTCATCGCAATCGCCATCCGGCTTCGCATAAATGCTTCGCCGTGACAAGTCGCCTTCGTCATCGTCATCGTCATCGTCATCGTCATCGTCATCGTCATCGTCATCGTCATCGTCATCGTCATCGTCATCGTCATCGAACTATGGTCCCCAGAGTGCCGACAGCCTAGGCAAGGAACAGTTATCTCCCTGTCTCGCGTTCTATCTCGAAGATCCGATCCCAATCTTCAGATCGGGCGCCTTTCTCAGCCCTCCCGCTTCAAAGCGCCCAAGGCGACAAACCGACAGGAGCCCCGTGGTAGGCTGACGCGGCTGTCCTGTTTGCGATGGATTGGAGGTCAACCCGTGCTGATATTGCTGTCTCCAGCCAAGAACCTCATTGATGAACCCGCCGTCCCTGGCCTTCCAACGACTCAACCATCAATGCTCGATCAGACTGAGACCTTGATGAAGACGACTCGTCGCCTGAGCGCGCCAAAACTCCAAAAACTCATGAGTACTAGCGACAAGCTTGCTGTCACAAGCCGTCAGTACTTTCGAAGTTGGACGACACCGTTCACGATGGAGAATGCGCGCCAAGCCATCATGATGTTCAACGGTGACGTATACCGTGGCTTCGACGCCAATTCTCTCAGCGGCGAGGACCTCGTCTTCGCCCAAGATCATCTGGCGATCCTCTCTGGGCTGTACGGAGCCCTGCGCC
>JAAESQ010001199.1 GCA_024229275.1 bacterium
GCGGCGATGCAGGCCCGCGTCACAACGGCAGACCACCGCGAATAGACTCCTGCAGGCCAGGCGCTCACGTGTCGATCACAACAGCCTGCCCAAGCAATCCGAATGCTGACATAGGCCTACTCCGGCCAAAGGTCTGGTGCGGATCTGGACGCACAGCCAGGCACGCCGAAATGCCCGCGGTCGATCCTACCGAAGCAGGTGGAGATAGGCGTTCAAAACGGACCAGGGGCGAGGGGAGATCGGCGTGGAAAATGGTCCTACCGTAGAGTACTTCGTAAGCTAGTTCCCTAGAAGGGGTTTGATGGCTTACGGAGAATAGGATGCTTACGGTGAATCATTACGCAAGGATTCGTGGGGCGCATCGCGATGGAATGAGCATCAGCGAGATCGCCAGGAAGTTTCATCACTCACGTCGGAAGGTTCGGGAAGTTCTCAAAGGGGATGGTGAGCCTGCGCCGTATTCGCAGCGGAATCACCAATGCTATCCCAAGCTGAAGGAGTATCTCACGCTGATTGACGAGATTCTGTCGGCAGATGAAGAGTCGCCGCCGAAACAGCGTCATACGGCCATGCGGATCTTCGAGCGGCTGAAGGCCGAGGGGTACAAGGGCGGCTACGACGCCGTCCGGCGTTATGTGGGAAAGCGTCGTCAGAAGAAGCGAGAGACGTTCATCCCGCTGTCGCACGATGCGGGGCAGCGTTTGGAGGCTGATTTCGGGCAGATCTACGTGGATTTCCCCACAGGTCGCCAGGCCGTGTCGGTATTGGTGTTGGTCTGGTCGTACTCGAACTGTCCGTTTGCGATGGCGATGCCGACCCAGCGCACCGAAGCGATCCTCGAAGGGATGGTCCGCGGCTTCGAGTACTTCGGCTGTGTGCCGCGAGAAGCCTGGTGGGACAATCCCAAAACGGTGGCCAAGGAGTTGCTGACCGGTCGTGAACGTCGGCTGCATCCACGCTACGCCGCGCTGGCGAGCCACTACGTGTTCGACCCGTTGTTCTGCATGCCTGCTCGCGGCAACGAGAAACCCTATGCCGAGAACCGGGTCAAGACGCTCCAGCGCCGCTGGGCGACGCCTGTGCCAAAGGTGCGAGACTTCGACGAGTTGAATGCGTATCTGCTGCAATGTTGCGAGGCCGATCGTCAGCGGAATCGCAAGGGCACGGACAAAACGATCGGCGAAGTGTTTGAGCTGGATCGAGAAGCCTCGTCGCCACTGCCACGACACGCATTCGACTCTTGTGTGATGCAGCCGGGAATCATCGACAAGTATCAGTTGGTTCATTTTGACAAGATCCAATACAGCGTGCCTCGCGTCTGGGCTTTCGAGACAGTGACGGTCAAAGGCTACGTCGATCGGGTGGACATTGTGGCGAAAGGCCGGGTGATTGCCAGTCATCGACGAAGCTACGAACCGGGAGACCAGGTACTCGATCCGCTCCACTACCTGGTAACCCTTGGCCGTCGTCCTGCGGCACTGGATCACTCGAATGTGTATCGGCAGTGGAAGTTGCCGGTCGTATTCGAGCAACTGCGCGGGCGTCTGGAGAAGCGGCACGGTTCTCGCCCGGGAGTCCGGCAATACATCCGCGTACTCCAGTTGCTGGCCGAGCATCCCCTGCAGCGAGTTCAGTACGTCCTCGAACGTCTCTGCGGCGACGAGGAGTTGGATGCAAGTTGGATCGCGCGCCGCGTAGCCGAACGGGCCGCCCGCGACGCTGGGAAGACAGACGCAGGGAAAATATCTTCGATCGAGTTGGATGAGCAACGTCCGGAAGTGTCGCAAGTGAGCGTGCCCGATCCGGACCTGACTGTGTATGACCAATTTCTCTTACATGGAGGTAATAGCGATGACCAAGACGATTGCGATGGGCGATGCGAATCTGCCCCTCTTGAAAGCGAACCTGAAGCAGTTGCGTCTCCCGACGATTCTCGCCGAGTGCGAGAAACTTGCCCGGGAAGCGGCGGACTCGAACCAGACGTACGAGGAGTACCTTCTGCGTCTGACGGAGCTGGAAATATCAACGCGAGCGGCCAACGCACTTGCGTCGCGAATCCGCCAAGCCTCGTTTCCGGTGGAGAAGGACCTGGACAGTTACGACTTCTCGGCCTCGCCGTCGATCAACAAACAGAAGATCTTGGAGTTGTCGCGATGCGAGTGGATTGCCAAACACTCCAACACCTGCTTTGTTGGCGAACCGGGCACTGGCAAAACGCACATCTGCATTGCGTTGGGGATGGCAGCGTGCCGTGCGGGCTACAAGGTGCGATTCTTCACTGCCGCATCCTTGGTGAATCGCCTGGAAGAGGCGCAGAAACAATACCAGTTGGATCGGCTGCTGACGCAACTGGACCGGACGGATCTTCTGATCTGCGACGAACTGGGCTATCTCTCATTCAGTCGCACGGGAGCGGAGTTGCTGTTCCAGGTCTTCGCCGATCGTTACGAGCGAAGGAGCCTGCTGCTGACAAGCAACCTTCCCTTCAGCGATTGGGGGCAGGTCTTTCAAGGCGAACGGATGACAGCAGCCCTGCTGGATCGCCTGACGCATCACTGCGAGATATTCCAGATGAACGGCGAAAGTTATCGCTTCCGCGAGTCGATGAAAAAGAAATCTGGTCGCAAGAAGAAATAGCCCTCGACCAGATCCCACTCCCGCCACAATCCCCAGTGGCATATTAAGGACGAGGTGGGACCAGATTCGGCGCCGCCCCTGGTCCATTTTGAACGCCTATCTCCACATGTGGTGTGCGAGTGGATCGGCAATTCTGCTCCCATTGCGGACAAGCACTACCTCCAGGTGACGGACGCACACTTCGATGCGGCAATCAAAAGCGGTGCAAAATCAGGTGCAGCAGGTGTCTGCAAGACCCCTGATTTGACTCTGCAAGAAGAAACAGCA
>JAAESQ010001200.1 GCA_024229275.1 bacterium
AGTTCTTGCAGGAGGCTCACCTGGGATCAAATGTCACTCTGTGAGCTTGGCCAACACGAGCTTCATGTCCTCCCACGCGGTTCGCTTTTCTTTGGGACTGCGAAGCAGGTATGCGGGATGATAGGTCGCGAGCAACGGCGTCCCCTGGTAGGTCATCCAGTGACTACGCAGGGCGCGCATCGGTTTGGTGCTGCCAGTTAAGCGATGCGCCGCAATGCGCCCGAGGGCTACGATGATGTGCGGTTTAATGAGCTGGATCTGGCGATCGAGGAAGGGCGAACAGGTTGACATCTCAACCTCTTGCGGATCTCGATTGCCCGGCGGGCGACACTTGACCACATTGGCGATATAGACCTGGTTGCGTTCGAATCCGAGGGCAAAGACCATGGCGTCGAGAAGCTGACCCGCCTGACCGACGAACGGTCTCCCGGTGCGATCCTCTTCGGCTCCGGGCCCCTCACCAACGAACATCAGCGGTGCGGTTTCGGCGCCCTCACCGAAGACAACGTTTTTGCGTTTCTCGCACAAAGGGCAGAGCTGACAGTCGCCGATTGATGATTTCAGGTCTGCCAGAGAGCCGATCTCAGGGGAAGTAGAAGGCGCAGGTTCGGCTTTGGGAGGCGTCTCTCTCTCAGGGTGAGGATTGAATTCTGGAGGATCTCTCCAGCCAAGATCATTACAGTAGGCTAGAAGATCCCGTCGGCTCATTGCGAGGCTCGTCGTGAGAGGATCTCTCCACTCAATCCAAGAATAATCTGGCGTGCGACCTCCGACTTGGCGGCGCGTGGAATGTGGCACTCGAAGTCCAGCCCGGTCTTAACCCAGACCTCGTTGGCATCCGCCTCCATGCCGACTCCCGGGGCCGACACGTCATTGAGGACGACGGCGTCAGCGCCTTTGGCCCGCATCTTGGCAAGGGCCCTTTCGTGATCGGCACCAGCCTCGGCCGAAAAAACCACGAGGTAAGGACGCTGCTCACGTGCTCCGATCCCAGCCGCGAGGTCCGGCACAGGCTCAAGTGCAATGGCAGCTTCACCGGCACGACGGTCGAGCTTGCCGTCACTCGGGGCTGACGGTCGGAAATCCGCCACAGCCGCTGCCATGAAGAGTGCGTCTGCATCGCCAAGATGTTCGTCGAGAGCCACGCCCATCTCCTCGGCGGTATTGACCGCAACGTTGGTGACACCCAGCGGTGTCGCAACAGAGATCGGGCCATGCACCAACACAACATCAGCGCCCATGTCTGCTGCCGTCTGTGCGATCGCGACACCCATGCGCCCGGACGAGCGATTGCTCAGCACCCGGACCATGTCTACAGGCTCACGGGTCGGTCCAGCGCTGACCACAATCTTCGTCCCCTCGAGTACACCACGCGGCGGCAGCATGCGAAGAGCGTGATCGACAATGTCTCTGACCTCAGCAAGACGACCTTCGCCCTCATCACCGCAGGCGAGTTCACCAGTCGCTGGAGGTACCACTTGAACGTCGCGAGACTGGAGCTTGGCCATCGCGTCCTGAGTGGCGGGATGGTGCCACATGACGGTGTTCATGGCTGGAGCGACGAGTATCTTTCGCCGATGCGCTAGATGATAGGTCGCGAGAGCATCGTCGGCGATGCCTGCGGCCATTTTAGCGAGAGTGTTGGCGGTAGCTGGGGCGATCAGCAGGAGGTCAGCCCAGTGAGAAAGGGCAACGTGATCAACGCCCGGTTCGGTCGGCCGGGACCACTGATCGACTTCAACCTCGTGGTCGGACAGGACAGCAAACGTGCGTGGACTGACGAACTCCGCAGCGTGCCCTGTCATGATGACGCGAACTTCGACACCGTGTCTTTGAAGCTCGCGCAGAATATCGACAGCCTTGTAGGCGGCAATTCCACCGCTGACTCCGAGAACGACCCTACCGCGACCATCGATCGTCGTCATGATGCTGTCTCACAGACCGGGTTGAGGCTCCGGCTCTTCAGTACCTGACTATTCTTCTTTCTTGTCTTCAGCCTTGTCGGCCTCTGCGGTTTCGGCTTCTGCCGTCTCACCATCTTGCTTTTCACCGAAATCGTTCGCGTCGCCATCTTCGAGGTCGAGTGAGATCTCTTCCTCTTTTTCTTCAGCGGCGCCCTTTTTGGGCTTTTCGTCTGCGACAGCTTCCGGCTGCGCTGCACCGCCAACCATTCCGAGCAGGCGCTGCAGACGAGAGAGTTCATCGTCTTTTTCGGCATCCTGTTCAACTACAGGTGCCGCAACGGCTTCCTCGGTAGATCCTGTCGGGAGTACGTCGGGAATTGCAGGTTGAGCTTGAAGCTCGGTGACTCCACCGACTTCGGCCCGGAACTGCTCGACCATCGCCTGCCGCTGGGCGTCGAGTTCTTCCTGGGTCAGGATGCGCCAGGACACGAGCTTCTCGTCAACGTCATCCTTGGCCATCAGGGTACGCTTCGCATGCTGGCTCTCGCTGCGCGGCTTGGCTCCGTTGATGAGCTGTTCGGCGCGCTGCGACACGACGACGATGTAGCGGAAGACCGAGTCGAATCCCTCGGGAAGCTGAATCATGACTTGAAGTCCTTTTCCAATGCAGTCTTGAACGCCTGTCTAAGCTCGTCCAAGCGATCTCTCATTTTCTGTGAGCGAAGGTGCTCTGCCAGGCATATGCCCACAAGGGCATCTACCGCCTGCTCGAGGCGGTCGTTGATGATAGCATAATCGAACTCCCCAGCGACTCCGAACTCACCTACAGCCACCTTGAGACGGCGAAGAATCGCATCTGGCGGATCCTGTCGTCGCTGCATGAGACGTTCCTTGAGCACCTGGTAGGAGGGTGGGTAGACGAAGATCTTGATGACCTCTGGGATGATGGTGCGAACCTGACTGGCACCCTGAACCTCGATATCGAGGAAGATATCCTCACCGTGAGCCAGGCGCTGCTCGACCTCGGCACGGGAAGTGCCA
>JAAESQ010001201.1 GCA_024229275.1 bacterium
CTATGACGCTCAGATAAACTGCTCCACTTTTTCTCAGATAAACTGGTCCATTCATTCACAGCTCATCTTGTCCGAGACGGGGGAGTTCACAACGCGAGGCAGTGTACAGGTGTGATTTTCAGCTCACGCTTTATGCGGCAAGGTTGGCCTGAGGCGGGAGAACGGTGGGCGTCTCCTATCAGTGCCGTCAACGGGAATCCAGAAGCACATCTCGGCCAGGCGTGAAGTGCAATGAGGGCCGGCCCATTTTTCGAAGTGGCTGAAGGAGCCTGTGCCAATAGATGTGATGGGTAGATTGGTCGTAACGAACGTCGTTCCACAAGCGTTGTACCGAGCAGCGATAATGGTCTGGAACACGTCGCGGGACCAGGTGGAAACGCGATGGGAGCCCACATCGTCAATGATGAGGACCTGAGGCTGCTGCAACGACTCGAAAACCTCATACTCCAAGCCTTGACCGTTGAAGGTTGCCTTGAGACGCTGGAGCAGATGCCCGAAGTCCACGAACAGACAGCTTATGCCGCGGTCAAGAGTGAGACTGCGGGCGAGGGCGGCCATGAGGAAGGATTTCCCCACGCCGTTGGGTCCGGACAGAAGGAGTCCCTGTTCCGGCGGACGCTCACGCCGCGCCCATTGTTGAACAGCCTTGATGGTCCTTCGGAGGGAGGCCGAAGAATCGTTATGGATCTGCAGGGGCTGAAGCGTTGCCTTGATATAAAAGGCCGGAATCATTGCCGCATTGAACAGTGTGCATCGCTTCTTGAGTCTGTGGCAGTTGCAGGAAGCGTCTTCCCACGGGCTGCAGCGCCGGCATGGCCCTACCGGTTCAGCCTTCAGGACAGCGCTTTGGGCCAGCACAACGAACCTTGGCTCGTCTTCAGGAGCGGGGATGGCTATTCGAGCTGATTTCATGATGGTTTCCTGTGAAGGATGGCCCATTGATTTGTGGGCAGGACACATCTGTCCAGCTCCTTGCTCAGGTCGGTTCCAGCTTGGACCTCAGGCTGACACATTGTTTCATGTTGATGACGCGGCTATTCTCTGTCAGACGGTCGATCAGGGCCGCTGTGAGCTGGTCGTTTTTCAGGAACGACGTCCATTGCTGGAAGCCAAGATTTGACGTTAACAAGGTGGTTTTTCGCTTGTGCCGTTTGTGCATGAGGGTAAAGAACAGACCTACCTGGACGGGTTCGACCTCGATGTATCCGATCTCGTCGATCAGCAAGGCATCATAGGAGGCGAAGGTCTTTAACACCTTGGCTTCGCTATGATCGGCCACGGACTTGTACAATGTCTCCACAAGCTCGGGGAACAGAATAAATCGTCCGTTATAGCCTTGCTCGATCGCCTGGATAAGAAAAGCCGTGGCGAGACCTGTTTTCCCCGTGCCCGTAGGTCCGATCCAGATCACGTTCTGGTGTTTCGATATGTAGTCGAAGGCGTCGTAGACCGCCAGGACCTTCTTTTTGCTCAGCTTCGGCTGTCTGCGAAAGGGAAACGTCTCCATCACCAACATCTCGGGAATCTTGGCCCGCTGGAGCCTCATCTTTCTTGAGTTTTCTTTCTTGATCTTATATTCCTCCTCGACGACTTTCTTGAGTAGCCGAGTATGGGAGTAGTTTCCTTTTTGCGCCACGTCCAGCCATCGGTCCCAGTTGCTGAGCAGGCCTTTGAGGCGTATATATTTAAGCTTGTGATTGAGTTCATCATCCATCATCTTCGTCCAGCATCTTGTCGTAGATTGATAGATCCACATCATCACAAAGACGGCCTTCCAGGTACGACGCCCGGGTTTGAAACTCCTCGTCGATGTTCACGCAAGGCGTTTCATAACGGCCATGATTCAGATACAACAGAGCGATACGCTCGAGCGTCTCCATCTCGGTGATACGATATTTCAACGCCCGCTCGACCGTTTGAACGAACACGGGCAGGGCGAGCTTCCTGTATAGTTGAAACAACTCCCGGATGAACCGGTGTTTCCGGATACCCTTGGGTTCGAGGGCAAAGTCGAGATATGCAGCCACCTCGTTGGATACTCCACGGAGGGTGTTCTCTTCCTGCGCTGTGGGTTTCTTGCGGTGCTTGGGCTTTTGTTTTGGCTGGGCTATGCCCTCGGGACTGAACAGTTGATTCTTTACTCCATCGGACGGAAGGGGGTATTCGGCAAGTAGTTTCCGCCGGCGATATATCTTCAGACACTCGCCATATTCCAAAACCTTCACATCCTCATTGGACGAGCCCGGCACCCAGTAGTAATTGCCGTCAACGGCGGCGTAGCCATACTGGTCGGCGCCTCTTTTGTGGACACGGTAGGGTGGCTCGATATAGGGCGGTAAAGCAATGAGATAGGGCTTTTCATGCTCGAAAGCCTCGGCCGGAATCAAGCGGGTCTTGCTCATGGGTCTTCTCGGCATCCTCACGGTGGCCCACTCCAGGGCCTGGCGGTTCAGCTCTTCCAGGCTTTCGAACGAACGGCCCGCAAAGAAATTGGTCTCGACGGTGAAAAAACTCCTCTCATTGCCGGCTTTTCTGTTGCTGTGATTCACCTCGTGGCACACGAACCGGAAGCCGTATCGGCGTGCGAACTCCTCCATCTCCGGGACCATGACAGCGTTTTTCCCCGTACCGCGAAGACGGGCCAGGTTGGTGTTGTCGATGATGCACACCGCAGCGACGTAATGGAAGTGCATCAGCGCTTCATGGAAGAAGCATTTCATGGAGAAGCGGTTGAACGAACGGTAGAACTTGAGATAACGCATCTTCGAGTACCGCAGATACAAAAGACTTGCCACCACCCAACGCCATTGGCCGCCGATTGACAGGCGGTACGGCGAGGTGTCCTGCTGCATCTCGACACCTGGCTCGTCGGCAACGCGTCCGCATCTGTGTACCGGTGACTGCCCAACTCCAAGCTCCCGCATCCTCCGGGCCAAGGTGGAATAGCCGATCTTGATCCCCTCTTCCTCGGTGAGTTTTTCGTGGATACGCTGGATCCACCCACCGCAATCGGCGTGAAGCCTGCGGAGAAGCTCGGGCTCCACCTCTATTTTGTCCTTGCGCACCGTGTCGGGCACGGCGCCGCCTTGCTTAATGATGTCGCGCACCGTCTTCCGGCTCACCTTCAAGCGACGGCTGATCTCCCGTAAACTCATGCCTTCCTCTTGAAGGATGACGACCGCTTTGCGCTTGTCCGGACCGATCATGGAACTCCTTTATGGCTCTGGAAAACATGTCGAGGCATCGCAGGATCCCTCCGGCCATCAAGTGAGCCTGAGCGTAAAATGCATTGCTCCCGCACCTGCCGTCTTTGACCATACACGTGAGCCTCTGCATGTATTTCTGCGTTACCTCGAGCTCCCTGAGCGTTCTCCGCTCGGCCTCCGTGCACGCATCGTCGTACCGGGCAGGTTGTTTCAGCAGGTTCAATCCCCATCGGATATCCCCTTTTTTGATCTGTTCGACAAACTCGTTCGATCCCCTGAAGTACCCGTGGGCAAGCAGCTCGATGTCACGGATGCTCAGATGTTTTCCCGCCACCGCACGGACGAACTCGTCTACATTCTTCTTCCGTACGCCGTTCATACGTATGAAACGGCGCAGCGTGTACATGTAGGCGTACACAGGGAAGTCTCCGCTGAATATCTTGTCCATGACGCATGCGCTCATCTCCCGGAGGATGCCGATCCGCATGCTGACCCAGGCATTGCTCCTCTCCACGAGCCTGGCGATCTCCGACACGCTCATGGCGTGCACGCTCCTCAGTTCGTCAATCAATCTGGCCTGCTCCAGCATCGAGAGGCTTCTCGAGTTTGCGATGCGGATGAGCTGGATGATCCCGAAAGCCTCGTCACATCCCAACGACACGTAAGGCACCATGGCGAGCCCGAGCTTGCTGGCGCAGCGGTAACGTTTGAATCCGTTGAGCAGAATCCGGATGTCCGCCGAGTCCACCCCCTGCAGGGGCTCACGAATGCCATGCTCCACAATGGAGCCAAGCAGGGCCTTCTCCGCGCCGGCGTGTTTCATGCGGCAGCTTTCGTAGCGCAGATCAAAGCTTGTGATCTCCACATCCTGGCTCACGGCTGCTTCCCTTTGGCAAGATGGAACATCTTTGCACCCTGTCCGGGCCGTTGCTTTTCATCTCTCCTAACAAGATAAAGCCAGCAACAGAGTCGATCCATCGAATCTTGGTTACGGCGCGGGTAAATGACATGGAACTCTCTTCTTTTCAGTCATTTGCCCACATATCACGTCTTGGTTACGGCAAGGGAGTAATTCGACGACAAGTCGTTTTATTTCTTTGATTTGGGAGAATCTCTCGTCTTGATTACGGCATGCACCTTTTCCGGTCCGTTTCTCTCCGCCCCGCCTCCGGTTTCGCCGCTCATTGTCTTGCTTGACATACTCGGGATGTGTCCATCGATACTCCCGCATATAGGCGGCCTTTTCCGCCCGAAAGGCCCTCCTGGATTCGCCTTTGACCTGATGGATCCCCCAGTAGTCTCTATGCTTCTCGCTCCACTTCCTCTGACTCTTTTGCTTCCTCTTTGCCTGGCATTCTTTTTTACGGCAGACCTTCTGCCTTGATCGCACTCTTGTGTCCGGAATGAATAGACCCGTGCAATAAGGGCATCTTTTCCTGCGCACCGTTCACCCCTCTTGTCCTCTTTACCAACAGATTAAAGGACAAAGCAGGAGTGGATTGGAAGGATGAACGCCTGAATCACAGCGCAGAGTACGCCCTCAAGGCTAATGCGCATTAACTCTCAATAATTTAGTTGGGGGAATTTATCTGAGAAAAGGTGGGGGAATTTAGGTGAGCGCTATAGGAAGAGTCGGCGCGCGGTCGTAACGAGCAAGGCGGCTTCGATGTGAAGCAGTCGGACCCCTTCACCATGGAGTTGTCGAACCAAATCGAGCTCGTTGCCACGCAGGGCACGGGGTGTGATGGGCAGCTGAGCGTAAATATCTCCAATCGCTCCCACATAATCGGCTAAAGATGGTCTCGTGGTTGAGCTTTGTTCAGACCGAGAGCTTTGTGGCTGAGACCGAGGGCTCCGCCGCCGTAACCATTCTACAATCCACTTCCTCTCGGACAGCGGTTCCACGAGCACACTGTGTCGGCCACAGCGACGACAACATGGCGAGCCGTCTTGGTTCGATTCAGAGACTCTTGCCGATGGTTCAGTGGAGAGCACGACCTCTTGCCTCCTCGCGGAGTCAAGCGTCTCATCTGATGGGGGTTCGATGGAAGTATGTCCGTCACGCTTTTTTTCCGACGACCCGCTCTTCGCCTGTCGCGAACGTAGGGCCCGTTGACGGTCTCGATGGTCGTCCCGACCCGGACCCTGCTGGTCATGGCAGTTGTGCTGGCGCTTTTTCTCCACGCGCGCCAGCTTGCTACAAGCCTTGGAGCAGTATTTATGGCCTCGGTAGCAGCAGCGACAGATCGCCCACAGCTTGGAACAGGGTGGGTAGGCGCACTCGCTCACGAACAAGATCTCCTCGGGATGAGCGGCCATGCTTGCCCCACGCGGGACTGGACAACGACCGCCGGCTCGTGCGAGGCTAAACCCCACTTGGAAGTGGTGGCGTTCCCTGCCAGGGGGCGTCTCCAAACTCGCCCCCGATCGCCGTTAACGATCGGGGGCTTCCTTTTGCGCTCCCGCAGGGGAAGGATAGCCGAGCCGACCGATGATTCCCATCGGCTGCGTTCGTTGCCCCGGTTTTCACTTTGGGCGGGACCGCTTCGCGGCCCCGCTCTTGCTAAGCGAGATCGTGGCCCGTTCGCAGAATTCGCCCCCGCTGAAACGTCGTTCCCTTGATCACGGCCAGACACAACATTCAGGTTACTCCCGGAGTGGATTGAGCCTCACGATGGCCTCGGTAATTTGGCGTACGAGGTCCGCCCGTTTGTAGGCGGGCTGGATATCGAGCTGGAAGGCGAGTA
>JAAESQ010001202.1 GCA_024229275.1 bacterium
ACGCAATATAGGTGTGGAGGAGGCCGTTTCTCTAAGTAGCGAGGGTGGCGGGAACACTCGGCACATGAAATTCCTATCCTTAAGAGCGAAGGAGAAGTGAGATGAAAAACGTGATGACAGTAGCGATCGTCGCGGTGATGGCGGCCAGTATCGCGACGACAGGAGGTGCACAAGTCAAGCCGACCAAGATACCCGAGTCTATCACGACGCCGGATACGGTCGAGTCGAGGATTGGGACTCTCCGATTCAGGGATGGGTATCCCACCAAGGAGACCGCCGCAAAGATCCGTGATGAGCTTGATTACCTTCACGGTGTTGAGGCATTCATGAACTCGATCCACGGGGTGTCTTTGTACGCACTGCGAGAGGGCTTCGCTGAAGTCGGCGTGAAGGACGGTGACTTCATCTTCACTTCTACATTGTTGGACTCGAGGTCGTTGTTCCTGACTGCCAACGCGGATACCGTGTACTTCTGGGGGAATCTCGACCTCAGCAATGGTCCGCTCGTGGTTGAAGTGCCGCCCCAGGTGCTCGGGATCTTCGATGACTTCTGGTTCCGGTGGATCGGGGACTTCGGGCTTGC
>JAAESQ010001203.1 GCA_024229275.1 bacterium
CGATACGGCGGAGATGCGCGACCGCGAGGCTTCTCTTGTTGGGACCAGTATCTGTCGATGGCCTTTGCCCAACTGACTTACAGGGATGGCCTTCGCGACATAGAAGCGTGCCTGCGATCGGTGGGCGGCAAACTCTACCACATGGGTTTTCGCGCTCGGGTGGCGCGCTCCACGCTGGCCGACGCCAACGAGGCGCATGACTGGCGAATCTACGCGGACTTCGCGCAGGTTCTGATCCGCATCGCACGACCGCTCTATGCGTCGGATCCGATGGGCGTGGACTTGGATCAAAGCTTGTATGCGCTGGATTCGACTACCATCGACCTGTGCCTCTCCCTGTTTCCCTGGGCCAAATTCCGCCAGAACAAAGCCGCCGTCAAGGTGCACACGTTGCTGGACCTGCACGGCAACATCCCCACGTTTATTAGCATTACGGACGGCAAAGTGCACGATGTCAACATCCTCGACGAGATTCTGCCGGAGGCCGGAGCGTTCTACGTGATGGATCGGGCCTACGTCGATTTCGAGCGTCTCTACCAGTTCACCCTCTGTTCGTCGTTCTTCGTGGTGCGCACCAAGAAGAACATTCAGCTGCAGCGGCGCTACTCGCATCCCATCGACAAGTCCACCGGCGTGCGATCCGATCAGACCGTCATCCTGACCGCTATTGACTCCGCTAAGGCGTACCCGGATCAGTTGCGGCGCGTGAGTTATCTCGATGTGGAAACGAAGAAGCGGTTCAAGTTTCTGACCAACAACTTCATGCTTCCGGCACTTACGATCGCCCGGATCTACAAAGCCCGCTGGCAGGTGGAATTGTTCTTCAAGTGGATCAAGCAGCACTTACGAATCAAGACCTTCTATGGCGCCAGCAGCAACGCGGTGAAGACCCAAATCTGGATCGCCGTGTCCGTTTACGTGCTGATCGCCATCGTTCGGAAGCGGTTGGGTCTGGAGGTCAGTCTCTACCAAATTCTACAGATTCTGAGCGTGACGCTTTTCGAGAAAACGCCCATTTTACAGGCACTTCAGCCATCGGACTCCCGAGAGAATCTACTGGGTTCCGCTAACCAGTTGAATCTATTCGACTTATAGCCGGACAGTAGTGAAGATAACTATAGCCGGAGCCCATGCATGATCTGATTGTGATACTGTCTGCCACCCTGATCGCCCTCGCCGGGTGTGGCGGGAC
>JAAESQ010001204.1 GCA_024229275.1 bacterium
CGCCTCGCAAGGATCGCGCCGCAGGCACAGAAGAACGAAGGTGCGACGCTCTTCGACGTTGAGATCGAGCTTGATCCCGGCCAAGAAATCGTGCTGCGCGCCGGATATTCGGCCAACGCCGACGTGGTGATCCGCGAGAAGACTGACATCGTCTTGATTCCGGAGCGCTTGGTGCTCTTCGAGGAAGAAGGCGAACAGACTTATGTGGAAATCCCAGGCCTCGTTCCTGAAGCGGAGCCCGAGAAGATCGAAGTGGAACTCGGCCTCTCAGATGGTCTCAATGTCGAGATCATTGCCGGTCTGAGCGATGGCGATCAGGTCATCCAGCGACCGCCCAAGGAGATCTCGTAAGGGATAGGGGAAGGGAGAACTGACGTGGCTGGGCTGGGATCATTCGTACGTCAGCTTCTGCGGGACGTCGCTTCACAGAAGTTGCGCACCTTTCTGACGACATTCGGAATCGTTTGGGGAACGGTCGCTGTGAGCCTGCTTCTTGCCTTTGGTCATGGATTGCACCGCCAGTTGGTGAAAAGCACTGCGGGCCTCGGTGATCGTATCGTCATCGCGTGGCCGATGCGTACCTCGATGCCCTACGAGGGCATCGGCAAGGGTCGCCGGATGCGCATGATGGAAGAAGACATTGAGTATCTTAAGGCTCAGGTCGAGTTGCTGGATGGGATCTCCAGCGAGTACTCGCGTGGGCTGATCGCCCGCTTCGGTGATCGGCAGCGCTTGATCGACGTATCTGGAGTATCTCCAGCTTACGGCCAGATGAGAAACATGGTGCCGGCTGAAGGCGGCCGTTTCATCAATCCCGTCGATATGGAGCAGCGGCGGCGGATTGCATTTGTCGGAAACGAGCTTGCAGACGATCTTTTCGGTGAGGTGGATCCCGTAGGCCAAGAGGTCATGCTGCATGGGTCGCCGTTCCTGGTCGTTGGCACCCTTCAACCGAAGGAGCAGGACTCATCGTACTCTGGGCGTGATCACAGCAAGATCATAGTGCCCAGCAGCACTTTCCGCGCCCTGACCGGCGACAAGTACATGGATAACTTCATCTACAAAGCACCCGGACCTGAGTACAACGAAGCGCTTACGGCCCAGGTCAGAGCTGCCTTAAGTGATCGGCTCCACTTCCATCCTGAAGACCGCCAGGCGGTTCAGGTTTGGGACACGAGTGAGGCCTTTGTATTCATCGACGCATTCATGCTCGGCTTCCAGGTCTTTCTCGCCATTATGGGAGTCTTCACTCTCTTGGTCGGAGGGATCGGTGTTTCCAACATCATGAATGTCGTCGTCGAGGAAAGAACGCGTGAGATCGGCATCAAGATGGCGCTCGGCGCCAAGAGCGGACTCGTGTTGAGCCAATTCCTGCTCGAGACAATGTTGTTGACTGCTATCGGTGGGGCGATCGGGCTAGCCCTTTCGTATGCCATCTGCACCGGATTCCCTCGCGATTTCGAGGAGTTCGTCGGGATTCCCACGCTGTCGCCAGGTCTGGCGTTACTCACCGCCGGTGTTCTTGGACTGGTGGGATTTCTGGCCGGCTATTTCCCGGCCCGCGATGCCGCGAACCTCGATCCAGTCGTGGCGATGAAACTGTAGGGAGGCTGAATGAGACTCCTCGATTTGTCTGTGATAACTCAGCTCTTCCTCAAGGCTTCGTCGATGCAACGCAAGCGGGCCATTCTGACAGTCGCAGCCATCGGCTGGGGAACGGTCGCCATCGTCATGCTGCTTTCCTTCGGTGAGGGACTCAAGCTTCAGATGATGAAGGGTCGCCGCGGGATGGGCGAGAACATCGCTGTGTGGTGGTCGGGAGAGACCTCCAAGGTTTGGCAGGGATTGCCGACCGGGCGACGAATTCAAGCGCGCATGGACGATGTCGACTACCTGCGTGGGCGCATGACGGCAGCATCCGGTGTGATCGGTGAGATGACCAGCTGGAATTCGAACCTGACTTTCGGCCGCACTACCGTAACGGGAAGAGTCACCGGTGCGAACTGGGAGTACGGTGAACTCCGCCACCATTTTCCGCAGGCGGGCGGCCGATTCTTCAACGCCAATGACGAGGCCGAAAAACGTCGAGTGATCTTCCTCGGTGATCAACTCGCCATCGATATCTTCGGTGATATGGATCCGGTTGGGGAGACACTTCTTGTCGATAGTTCGCCATACCTCGTGATCGGGGTCATGCAACCCAAAATGCAGATGGGTACTTATAAGGGACCCGACGAGAACGGTTCCCTGATTCCGATCACAACCTTTGCCGGTCAGTTTGGGCAGCAGACCCTGACCAATGTCGTGTTCAAGGCCCGTTCCCCCGAATCCATGCCACAGGCACGGCGGCAGTTTGCCGAGTCGTTGAGCGCGAAGTATCGCTTCGACCCCACCGATGAACAGGTCACAGGGTTGTGGGACACGGTCGAAGGTGCTCGCGTGATGCAGAACATAATGATTGGCCTGCAGTGGTTTCTCGGCATCATCGGTGGCCTGACGCTGTTCATCGGCGGCATCGGAGTGGCCAACATCATGTACGCAGTCGTCAAGGAAAAGACACGAGAAATAGGTGTCCAGATGGCGGTCGGGGCCCGCAGAGGATGGATCACTGCACCGTTCGTGCTGCAGGGCTTCGTCTACACAGTGCTCGGAGGGGCGTTTGGGTTGGTCATCGCTCTCGTCATGATCACCCTGCTGGCATTGGTGCCGGTTGAAGGCAACCAAGCGCTCGAGTTCCTCGGCAAGCCGACGCTGTCGTGGCAGATTGCCGCTGCAACAGCTGGTGTCTTGGGAACGATCGGAATGCTCGCGGGCTACTTCCCAGCGCGACGGGCAGCAGCCGTCGATCCGGCAGAAACGCTGAGATATGAGTAGTAACAAGGGGATAGCGAAATGAATTGGCCACTGACACGCAGGAAGAACGGATCGGCAGGTGCTTCGAACGGGCACATCATCGAGATGCGCTCGATCACGAAGGTGTATGACACCGGTAAGATTCAGGTCGAGGCGCTTCGTGGGATCGATCTCGAAGTCGGTCGTGGCGAGTTCGTAGCGATTGTCGGACCTTCCGGATCGGGAAAATCGACTCTGTTGAATCTCGTCGGTTGTCTCGATACACCGTCCGACGGTGACTACTTCCTAGGCGGAGAAGTAGTCGCCGGCCTAGACAAAGATCAGTTGGCTGACGTGCGAAACCGTCGAGTAGGTTTTGTCTTCCAGAATTTTAACCTTCTGCCGCAGCTGACGGCTCTGGAAAACGTCGAGATGCCCATGCTATTTGGTGGAGTAGGCCGCAAGCAGCGCAGGCAGAGGGCGCTCGAGCAGCTCGAGAAAGTTGGATTAGCTGATCGGGTCGATCACAAACCGACCGAACTCTCGGGTGGTCAGATGCAGCGTGTAGCGATCGCACGCGCGCTCGCAATGGAGCCGGATATCATTCTCGCCGATGAGCCGACCGGCAACCTGGACACGGGATCGGGCTCAGATGTGATGAGTCTACTCTCCGAGTTGTGGGAGCAAGGGCGGACCCTGGTTGTCGTCACGCACGACAAGGGCCTCTCCAAGCGAGCCGGTCGGGTCGTAGAGATTCGAGACGGCGCGGTTGTGCAGGATGAAGTGAACGGCGGATAAGGCAAGCCAGAAGAAAGACGATAGAAGAGTAGGGCGTGCCTGAAGGGCGCGCCTTTTTTGCATTCATTCCCGCGCTCGGTAGGTTGTACTTCCCAGCCTCCCAGCTTTTGTGCGGCACATCACGTCGATTAGAGATCCTCAACTGAAGCATGATGCGTATGGGTGTACAATGCGGCCGGTGCACTTGGAGCGCGTGATCCACATGAGTGACGCAAGCGAACGCCGCCGTTTTCCCCGTATCGAATCGCAGCACGCCGTGCTGGTCACACAGCTTGGCGAGGAGCGGTGCGAGGAGTTGTCGAAGACCCAGGGCCTTGGTGAGGGTGGATTGAGCTTTATGAGCCGCGAACCCTTTGAGCCAGGCGCGATGCTGGAGCTTGCGGTCACCCTTTACGGGAAAGTCGTACGTGCCACCGGGCGTGTGGCCTACGCGCGTCCCAACGACAGTGGTGAGCTCGAAATCGGTGTTGAGTTTCTGCAAGTGCCTGAGTCAGATCGAAAGAAGCTTGAGCAGATTTTGAGCTAGGACCCACCGTAGAATCAGAACACACACAATATGTCGGCGTCTCAGTCGGTTGCAGAGACAGAGTCAGACGGCAGATTCAGATTCAGGAACAGAATCAGACTCCAGTGACAGGCTCGGTCGTTCCATGGGTGAGAGTGCGTAGGAGCGCGACTTTCGCGCACCCCCAGCGCCGCTGGGAAAGAGTCAATTCCTAGGATGAATCAATCGCCAGGTCATGGCACGAACACTGTCGAAGAGCTCAAGGGCAGTCTTTGTTCTGCATTCGTCTAATACGCCGGCGCCGAGGAGCAATCGAAGGTGGACATCAACCTCTTTGGCTGAACCGTAGGCAATGCGGTAGTGGTAGGTACGATCCTTACCGAACCTGCCATGACCTTCCGAGAGATTTGCAGGAACTCTTCGAACGAGAGCCAATGCGATACCTGCGGCTTGGAGCGGTTGAGACATGGATACCTCCTGGTCGTTCATACCAACCCCCAAGCCTTAGTGTCTCTCGGAGTCAGGGATCGGAACGACCGGCGTTCCTACGCCGGCGTGTCCTTGACTCCGAGAGACACTATGGCTACACATGCCTAGTTCGTGAACGACCAGAGGTATCCATGAATGAGCGAGGCACGGTAGTTGGCCAACGCCGCTGAATCCGTTTCTGCCCCTGCCCCTGCCCCCGCCCCCCCCCCTTCCCCCGCCCCCCCCCCCCCCCCCCCCCCCCCCCCCCCCCCCCCCACTTCTTTTTTATATACAACCCCCCCCCCCCCTTTTCCGCCCCCCCCCCACTCTTTTCAAATTCCAAAAACCCCCCCCCCCCCCCCCGGGTGGGGGGGTGCCTTTTCAAGGGAACCCCGGCCCC
>JAAESQ010001205.1 GCA_024229275.1 bacterium
CCCACCAGCCGCCGTGGCTGACGGTGTCAAGGGTCGGAACGACCGGCGCTTGCGCCGGCTCGCCCTTGACTCCGGCTGACTCGGCGGTTACGCACCCCCACCCATGAACAACCCGGCGTGACCATGATTCGAAGCCAAAACGACCCGATGCTCAGAGACCCACACAGCCTCTGCCATCTGAATCTGTATCTGAAGCCTGAATCTGCCCCTGTCTCTGTATCTGTTTCTGCCTCTGCCTTCTGGATTTCTTGCCACCGCCTCAACGCCATATTCGATGACGATGACGATGACGAGGGTGATCGGACGTGCCAGTTTGGAGCGCGCTCCTTCGAAGTGGAGGAAACGCAGAGACAGAAAACAGGGACAGCAGACAGCGACCGGGTCCGGGGCCGGGGCGGGGGCCTGGGCGGGGGCCGGCCTGCCCTCGACTCACGCCGACAGGCTGACTACTCAACCTTCTCTATTGAATGACACGGAGCGACCATGCATCGAAGCCAAGACGACCCAACTGAGCGTGGCTTTGTCTGTCCCTGCCATCTGACTCTGGGTCTGAATCTGAGGCCTGTTTCTGCCTCTGCCCACTGACTCTGTATCTGTCTCTGTATTCTGAATCTGTCGCTGTCCCTGTCGCCGTCCCGGTCCCTGCCCCGGACCCGGTCGCGGTCGCGGTCGCGGTCGCGGTCGCGGCAATATCACAACCGATGCGCCATATTCGATGGCGATGACGATGACGAAGGCGATGCCCATTGCGACTGCTCGTGTCCATCAGTGTCATTCGATAGGTAAGGCTGTGAGGTACGGGACTGTCCCAGTCTCTGGTCCCTGTATCTGCCCCCGCCTCTCAATCCTCCACCAACTCACTCCAACCCTCGACCCAGAATTGTGCTCTCTCAGGCAGGTAGCCCGGGTAATTCGCTTTTGCTTTTTCGAGACGCTCTCTCTCAATAGTCACCACTGCTACTTGGTCGGTCGTCTCGAGTAGAACTTCACCATCCGGGGCAATCGCGAGGGACGGGCCGCCAATATCGACGTCAAACTCAGGACGTGGCCGATTCACCGAAATGACATAGCACGCACTTGTCACCGCGTTGGCCCGCAACACTAGATTCCACCGCTCATACGTTTCGACCGGGGTCGCCCGCGGATTGAAGACTACATCTGCGCCTTGTGC
>JAAESQ010001206.1 GCA_024229275.1 bacterium
GTCTCGAGAAACGGCCGACCCAGAGCCGCAAGTCCGGTTCCCGGCAAGGCAGCGTTGAGGGCGATAACAAGGTATGGATCCGGTTTCTTTGGTCGGATGAGAATTCCAGAGAGATATGCAGCTAGAGGCGGGATAAACAGCGCCAATAGACCCCAAAGTGGATTCACAGCAGGTCCCTTGCTTCGACGGTTCCTCGCGCCAACTCTTTGAGAAGGGGCACCAGAGTCTGTGTGTCTTTGACCGAGAATGTCGGTTCGGCTAGCGCTCCTTCGAGAAGAATGCATAGTGCTCTGAAACTTGTGGGTGCGCCCGGTTGCTCGATGAGTACTGCACGTGCAGCATCGAACTCCAGGCCCTTCGGAATCGGACCTGAGAGCACTTTCTGAACAAGTGCCACGAAATCTTCGGGTGGACCTTCAGGAATGACGTCATCTGCCATGAGAACTCTCATTTTATCCTGATTTTTGGGAACGATGGAACTATCACTCGCGTTGTGAAACGCAGCCGATGCGAATTGGGTTCGCTGGCTATACTGATATCGGTTGTGAGAAGGGTGGAAGAGATGGACGATTTGAACGAGAGCAGAGTTCTGGTGACGGGCGGATCTTCGGGCATTGGACTTGCCACGGCACAGCTTCTCAGCAGCCAGGGTGCGCAGGTACTCATCGTTGGTCGGAGCGAAGATGCTCTGGCGACAGCGCTCGACGAACTCAATTCAACGTGTTGGTCTCACAGTTGCGATATGGGCGACTCGGCACAGATCAAACACCTGTGTGAAACAGTTCAGGCCCGATGGGACGGCCTAGACGGGGTCGTCAACAATGCCGGGATCGCACCGATGGCAACCGCTGAGGCCACCGATCTCGAAACCTGGGAACAAACCTTCGCCGTCAACACGACGGGTCCCTTTCTGCTCGTGAAGCATCTGTTACCGATGCTTCAAGCTGCTGGGAGTTCCTCGGTTGTTAATGTTTCCTCGACTCTCGCAGAAAAGGCGATCCCTGGAATGGCGGCCTATAACTCCTCGAAGGCGGCCCTCAATCAGCTCACGCGCTGTCTGGCGCTGGAACTGGCACCATCAGTACGTGTGAATGCTGTAATGCCAGCGGTCGTGGACACTCCGATCCACGCCGGACGTGGAATGAGTCCGGAGGATGTGCACGATATGGCGGCGCTCCACCCATTGGGCCGAATCGGCACACCAGAGGATATTGCCGCCCTGATAGTGTTTCTCCTGTCGAAGCAGTCGTCATGGATGACGGGAGCGGTGATTCCAGTCGACGGTGGTGTGCTAGCGACTTGAAAGCGTTTGCATACCTGTCCCAGGGCAGTCTAATGATGCTGGATGAACTAGCTCTGGATAGACGGTATTCACTCACCCTGACGGAGAACAGACAGGGGTCGTATCGTAAGGGCTCGGGTGCTTGCTGCCAGCCCGGCGATAACACTTAACGCTATCGTGACCACTAGTGCGGCCAGATAGGTCATCGGGGCCCAGTGCCACGCCATCTCGAAGCCAAATCTGGTGACGGTCCATGCCAGAACAACCCCTCCCGCAGTACCGATCGATCCGGCGATGAATCCGATCAACGCGTACTCGACGGCAAACACACTGGAGACTTGCGCTCTGGTCATGCCGAGCGTCTTGTAGAGCGCCACCTCCCGACCGCGACGCACCGCACCGGCGCTGACAGCCCCAGCTAGAATCGCAGTTCCAGCCAAAACGGTGAGCGCACCGAGAAGCCTGACTCCAAATCCGAGCTGTTCGAGGATCGCAACGATCTTCTCTAAAACATCGCGGATTCGCAGCATGGTGATGTTGGGGTACGTTGCTGCAAGACGGTCCTGAAGATCACCTTCGGCCGGTTTTGGGATTCTGGCAGCCGCAATTCGATGTCGTGGCGCCTCATCGAGCACCCCTGGTTCTACGACGAGGAAGAAGTTGATCGAAAAGCGTTCCCACTCGACAGTTCGAAGGCTGCTGACGAGGAGTTCCAGTGGAATGCCCTGGACGTCGAAGACCATGCGATCACCAACGGTGACGCCGAGGTCAGCCGCGAACTCGAGTTCAATACTGACTTCTGCTACGTCAGGATGTGCCCAAAGTGCCCCGTCCACGATGACATTGTCTTCAGGCAGAGTTGTGAGGGACGTGAGTCGCTGTTCGCGGGTCAATACCCAGCGTCTGGACCCTTCATCCTCCCCTCGTTTCCGATTCTGCAGTAGTTCAGCGACCGGGATGTCGTTCACCGAACGCAGGCGAGCGACGACGACTTCGACCGAGTCAATGCTCGCTGCCCCGGCATCGACTAACGCTGTGTGAACACCTTGCCACTGATCGGGCTGGATATCGATCAGGAACGCAGTCGGCGCCTGGTCGGGCAACTCGGCGTTGAGTTGAGCCGAGAGGTGCTCTTGCACGAGATGCATGCCGAGAACGGTTACGACGCCCAGGCCAAGGGCTACAACGGCGCCGAGTGTGCCGGTGCCGGGCCGAGCGAGAGCGGCGAGTCCATGACGGAAAGAAATTGTTCCGCTCTTTCGCGGCGTTCGGGCGACTGCCCTCATCACAGCCCAGGCGCCCAGAGAGAGAATGGTCGTTGCTACGATCAACCCGGCCGCAAACTGGGCGCCCCGAGTGATCGATGCCGATTGGATTGATGCCGTCGCGGCCACGCCAACGATCAGCACCGCCCACACCAATCCTGCAATGCCGCGGCTGACAGGAAGAGGCTCGGCGTCACGACGAAGTACACGGACGGGTGGGACCCGAACCGCATCAAGGAGCGGACGAAGTCCGAAAATGAAGGCTACACCGATGCCCAGAGCCACGCCGCGGGCAATCGCCATCATCTGCCATCCGACTTCTACTTGAACCGGCAACAGGTCACCCAGCAGACTGGGCAGAGCGCGAGCGACGAATGTACCTGCAATAGCACCAATCACACTTCCGAAAAGCGCGAGCAGTAGCGTCTGGCAGACGTAGAGAGCAAAGACCTCGCGAGGTCTCACGCCGAGAGCGCGAAGAATGGCAATTGCGTCAAGACGACCCGCGATCCACGTACGCACTGCTTGAGCAACGCCTATGCCACCAATGAGCAGCGACAGCAGCGCCACGAGGCCAAGGAAATTGCCGACCCGCTCCAATCCTCTTCTGAGCGCTGGCTGCGCTTCGATGTAAGTCTCGACCCTGACATATTCGGGGTGGGGGAGTGCGTCGCGGATGCCTTCTGCGGCAAGGTTGACGGACTCTGCAGTTGCGTTCTCGCCGACATGCACCAATACGCGGTGTCCGATGCGGCTACCCATACCCATCAAGCCGCTGCGTTCGAGACCTTCCATCGCCATGAGGATGCGTGGTCCGAGAGTGAAGGACACCTCGAGACGGTCGGGCTCGGAGTTGACCGTGCCAGCGATTGTGTAGCTTGCGTTGCCGATCCTCAAGGGTTCACCAACGGCAAGGTCAAGGCGAGTGAGCAACTCCGGGTCCACGAGCACATGGCTCGCATCGAGGAGTTCATCCGTCGCAAGGGGAGGATTGGTGTGGAGTTCGCCGTAGAACGGGTATCCAGGCGTCACGGCTTTGAGTTCACAGAGCAGAGACTTACCTGGTTCGCCTTCCTTTTCGGTGGAACGTGGGGCCGAGACGACGGTCGGCAATTCTCTGACCTCGGCACGACTCGATCCAGGGATAGCGTCGATGGCCGCGAGTGCTTCGTCTGGGATCGGGCGCCGGCTCTCCACAGCGAGGTCGGCGGCCAAGAGTTGCCGGGCCTGAGACTGAATAGTGCTGTCGAGAGAACTCGATAGTCCGGCAACTGCGACAACTGCTGCAACACCCACTGACAGGCATGCGGCGAAGAAGACGAGTCTGCCGGCCGATCCTCGTGTTTCGTGGAGTGACAGTCCTATCCAGGCGCGAGCCTTCATGTTCAGGCCGTTTCTTCGCGGGCAATGCGTCCATCGTCGAGGTGGATGCGCCGGTCTGCGAGTTTTGCAACCGCGGGATCGTGGGTGACCAGGATGAGGGTAGTCCCCTCTTCGGCGCGAAGTGCCATTAGAAGATCGAGTACCACTCTCCCGGTGGCGCCGTCGAGGTTGCCGGTGGGTTCATCTGCCAGCAACAGTGCCGGGTGGTGAGCAAAGGCTCTCGCCAATGCAATCCGCTGCTGCTCCCCGCCTGAGAGTTGAGAAGGGTAGTGGTGGCCCCTTTCGGAGAGACCGACAGCGCCGAGCAGTTCCTCGGCTCGCGCTTCAGCGTCTCTCCATCCCAGCAACTCCATCGGCAGCAACACGTTCTCGCGTGCTGTCAAGTTCCCGAGAAGTTGGAACGACTGGAAAACGAAACCTATCTTGTGTCGGCGTAGAGTTGCTAGCCGGTCTTCTGACAATCCGTCGATCCGCTCGCCGTCAAGGAGGACCTCTCCGGAACTGGGGCGGTCGAGGCCGGCCATAAGTGCCAACAAAGTTGACTTGCCACTTCCCGAGGGGCCTAGGACTGCCACAAACTCCCCTCGCTGAACATCTAGCTCGATGCCGTCGAGAATCGTCAACACTCGTCCACCCGAGGGCAAACGGCGTCCAATGCGTCGTAACGAAAGATGCGAGGTGTCGGCCACTCTGTCACTCACAGGATTTCCTTCCGTTGGCTACAATCATCTTCATGAAGGTTGCCATTCTACCTGCGGATCGTTCCCATGTGCTTTACGCTGTTGTTGGTGCTGTGGTTTTGCTGATCGCCTCGTGTGGGCCTCTGGAGGTTCCTCCCGTTGCAATACAACAGCAGCCGACGCCAACGTCGCAGGATTACGGTGACGGGGTGCGGATTGTTGTGCTTGGCAACAGCATCAGCGCGGGTCTCGGCCTGGCAGAGAGCGATGCCTTTCCGGCGCTTGTTGAGGAGATGCTGCGGGAAAGGGGTTTCGAAGTAGAGGTTGTAAACGCCGGGGTCAGTGGCGACACGACAGCTGGGGGGCTGTCTCGCCTGAGATGGGTTCTTCAACTGGAGCCGCAGGTAGTCATCGTGGAATTGGGAGGAAATGATGCCCTCCGCGGCCAGCCGCTCGAGAACACTGAGGATAATTTACGCGAGATTGTCCGTGGCGCGCAGAGTGCCGGTGCCAACGTCATGTTGCTGGGTATGGACGTGCCGACCAACTACGGACCGGACTATACGCGGGACTTTGCCGAACTCTATGAGCGAATCGCACAGGATGAAGGAGCAGCCCTCGTCCCAGGTTTCATCCGTGAGGTTGGACTCGATCAGGCTTTGATGCAAGGTGATGGGATTCATCCGAGTGTGACCGGTCACTACAGACTCGCCGAGATGCTCGTGGAGTATCTGGAGCCGATAGTGAGGCAGATCGAGGTAGATTCAATGTCTGAACTCGTCGACGAGAACGCTACTCACTAAACTCTCTGTACCTCTCACGACCAATCCAATAGAGAAGAGTATCTTCTGGCAAATAGATGAGTGCGACGAGAGTAATGATCATCCACCAGCCGTCACCGAAGTTCGATAGGAACACAAGGACGAACATTTTCACAATGAGCGCCCAAGGGCGCAGAAATGCAGAGCCGTCGCCCTTCCAGATTCTCACGGTGCTTTCGAATACCTTGGTTGTGGTTATGACAACTACAAGAGGTAGGTACGCGAACAACGCCCATAATGCGTGAGAAATCCAGAACCCGTCCTTGGAGGGCATACCTTCAACGGGACGGTGCTCGACAAGGAAACCTGTGAAGATCAGCATGAAGAACAGGTACGGTCCGATAAATACGGTCGCAAGGAGCATACACATGGCAAGTCTTTCGCAACCTGAATAGGTTGTGAGATCAGCCTGGTCAGGGAAGAGAGCTTCCTCGAGTTTCGGAAAAAGAAGCAGGGCCCATAAGGGGATCATGAGTGCTAAGGACCCTCCGACCATACTCGAAATCAATAATCCCCATGCGAGGTCTGAGGTAGTCAATCCTTGGAGGAAAGCTAGCGCGCAGGCTAGGACGAAGCCGATCGTATTGCCCACCTGAACGATTCGACGGAGCTTCGCTCGCCCTGCGCCGTTGGGATTCAAACATTTCCGCAATTCCGTTCCTCTGAACATGACGTCCTATCACTCCGATATTACTGGAGGCTCGCGTCATGTGTGCTGTACAGACGATTTCTGAAGTCGGATTCTACGGCGCAGCTCGCAGGTCTCACAGGTAGCGCATTGTGCTGAGGTCCCGATGGAGGATCGCTATGAATACTCCGTGTATCTCAAAGTCGTCCTCAGGTTCTACGACAATGGGTGGATACTGCGGATTGTCAGCACCAAACCGGAGCTGGTGTCGCATGCGCGGCAGCCTTCGAGGAGAATACTCCCCTTGGAACTCAAC
>JAAESQ010001207.1 GCA_024229275.1 bacterium
CCAGGGCAGCCGAAGATCCTTCGAAGAACACGTCGGCAATCCGACGCGTGAGCGACTGGAACGTCGACTCCTTGGCCGCCGCGGCCGAGTAGAAGTAGGCCTTGCCCTCCCGGCGCCGCTTCAATTGACCTCGCTCCACCAGCGAGGCCAACTGAGCACGCAGAGCCGAATTCTTGACCGGCTCCGAAAGCCGCTCCTGAATATCGCCCGGCTTGAGCGGCCCCTCGTTCCAGAGGATCTTGAGAATCTCAAGTTCGTTTGCCTTGTCTAAACGCCGGTCTGAAAGTGCAGCGCTGATCGGGTGCATTTCACCGTTCTGAAAGTGCAGCGCTCATTACCCTTGCTCGCTGATTCTGAGCAAGACTTGCATTTATCGAATGATCGATGCAAGTCACACGATGCTCAGGATCGCGAGGGAAATGAGTGATTACCGACATGGAGAAATGGACGAGAATCCGCCGCGATGTGCTTGTTGACGACATGAGCAGGCGTAAGGCCTGCAAGAAGTACAATCTGAATTTCCGGACGATCCAGAAAATCCTGGACCGGCCGGAGCCTCCCGACGAGCGCAAGAAGTCGGTGCGAGACAAGCCGAAGATCGGACCGTTCATCCCGAGAATTCACGAGATTCTAGAGGCGGACAAGAAGGTCCATCGGAAGCAGCGTCACACGGGCCAGCGAATCTTCGAGCGGCTCCGCGACGAGGAGGGCTACACGGGCAAGATCACGGTCGTCCGCGATGAGATCCGGCGTTACAAGCAGCAGGCGGCCGAGGTCTTCATGCCGCTGGCCCATCCGCCGGGCGAAGCCCAGTTCGACTTTGGCGAGGCGAAAGCCGTCTATCGTGGCCGTGAGATCAAGGTCATGTTCTGCGTGATGTCGCTGCCTTACAGCGACGCGTTTTTCTGCCAGGCGTTTCCCCGCGAGTGCACCGAGACGTTCCAGGAAGGACACGTCCGTGCGTTCGAGTTCTTCGGCGGTGTGCCCAGGCGGATCAGTTACGACAACTCGAAGATCGCGGTAGCCAAGATTGTCGGAAGACGTGGCGAGACGCCAACTCGCGAGTTTCTGCGACTACAATCCCACCATCTCTACGATCACCATTTCTGCTTGGTCCGGCGTCCGAACGAAAAGGGCCACACCGAAGGCCTGGTCAAGTTCTCTCGAAGCAACTTCATGGTGCCCGTTCCTCAGTTCGACGACTTCGAGCAGTTCAATCAGAAGCTGGCTGACGACTGCCGCAATGACCTGCAGCGTCAATTACGCGGCCAAGACGGCACGAAGTCCGAACTGATCGAAGAGGACCGCCAGGCGATGCTCCCGATTCCGGAGGATCGTTTCGAGGCAAGACGCGTCAAGGGCGGTAAGGTCAACACGTTGTCATTGATCCGGTTTGACCGAAACGACTACAGCGTGCCGACGCAGTACGCACATCGTGAAGTCATCCTCGTCGGGTCGCTTGATCGCGTGCGGATCGTTGCCGACAGCCACGTCATCGCCGAGCATGTACGCGACTGGGAATCGGAAAACGTTCACTATGATCCCCTGCATTACCTGGCGTTATTGGAACGGAAGCCGAATTCGCTCGATTTTGGCAAGCCGTTCGAGGAGTGGAATCTGCCAGAGGTCTTTGCAGTACTCCGCAGGCGTCTGGAATCGGAAAGCGGCAGCGATGGCCGCCGCGAATTCATCAAGATCCTGCGACTCCTGGAAAAGCACAAGCTGAGAGAGTTAGCCGATGCGATCGATCGCGCCCTGAGAATCGGTGCGATGACCGTCGACGTGATCCGGATTCTTCTACAGGAAGGTTGCGAGTCGCCCGCCAAGCTGTTCCGACTCGACGGCCGACCTCAATTGCAGGACCACAATATCCCCGAGCCTCGGATCTCTCAATACGGAGTTCTCGTCGGGACCCAGGAGGACCAATCATGAAGAAACTCGAAACAAAGAGCACGGTGCTGCTGAAGCACCATCTGAAAGCACTCAAGATGCCGACCATGCACGATGAGTGCGAAAA
>JAAESQ010001208.1 GCA_024229275.1 bacterium
CTTCTCCTACGACCCGGTGGGGAATCGGGCGGAGCAAGTGGTGGATGAGGGCGGGGGGCCGACAACGATCGCGTCGACTTATGACGATCGGGATCGATTGCTGACGGCGGGCGCGACGTCCTACGGTTGGGATGCCAACGGGAACCTCACAAGCCGAGAGGGGAGCGCGTATGAGTGGGATTCTGAGAATCGATTGACGTCGGTGACGTTGGACGATGGGACTCTCGTCCAGACCACTTATGACGCCGATGGGAATCGCGTCAGCACAGAGGTCATGCCGCCTGGTGAGCCGACTACCGCAGTCAACTATCTAGTTGACACGACGGGATTTCTGAGCCACGTCGTTGCAGAAGTAGTCAGTGGGTCGATGCAGACGCTCTACACGCGAGCGAATGATCAACTGATCGCGCTGCTTCGGCCGGCGTCAGAGGCGCAGCGCTACTTCCATGCCGACGGCCTTGGGTCTGTGAGAGTGCTATCGGATGAGGCAGGGACGGTCACGGATCTGTACCAGTTCGAGGCATTCGGGGCGCTGCTCAAGCACGTTGGGGACGATCCAAACACCTATCTCTTCGCGGGTGAGCCGCTCGATCCAAACATCGGGTTTGCGTATCACCGGGCAAGGTGGGTGGATCAGCGAGTCGGGCGTTTTGTGTCACTGGATCCGTGGGCGGGCAGTGAGTGGGAGCCGATGACGCTTCATCGGTACACCTACGCAGCTTCAGAGCCAGTAACCCGCGTCGATCCCAGCGGTTTGGCGTTCAGTGTCGGGCAAGTCGTCACGGCACTTGCAGTTGGACTCACGTTCGTCAATATCGGTCTAGCGCTTGCACGGGGCGATCGGAGGGGTGCAGTTAAAGAGGCAGCGATTGGACTCCTGGCTATCTTCGGTCCACTGGCAGCAATCCGGCTGATAAACTGGGCGCGGACCTGGTTCATCAGTCTCCGCGGAGCGACTTCGCTAGTTCGCTCGGGAGATGCGGCACTTGAAGCCGCTGCTTCCGCCGAGCGTCTCTTGGGGCCAGAGGTTGCTCAAGGCTTTAGAATATTTGGCCTCAAGGGTATGTCTGGAAGTACATTTATACGGTCTATTGTTTTAATTGAAGCCGAGCGTAAAGGAGCGGTCTCGCTCTTCAGACTTGTCAAGTTTCTCGAGACTGAAGCCCGGCTCAACGGCGCAAGAGAGTTGCTTATAGTTGGACATGCTGTCATAAACCAAACCCTTCTACGC
>JAAESQ010001209.1 GCA_024229275.1 bacterium
CCCCCGTCCCCGGCCATTCCGGGGGGGAGGGTCCCTGATTCGTGGATCTTCGATCCTGGCGTAACACGTCTGAGGAGAATGGGGGAAGACACGTGGCGTCTTGGACATCAGCACTCGACTCCATTACACATCCACCATGGTAGCGCGTCCGCAGCCGAGATTTTCCTGGCGCCCAACGCTCACGACGATCTTGAACAGAACGCCGGGTGGATGAACGCGGTGATTGACCTCGGTGACAGTCCTCCGATGACCATCCCGCAATACTTCAGCTTGATATCGCAGGGACACTTGTCTGAAAATCTTAGCGGTTCCGAGTCCCCCGCTAACTCCGACAGCACAGTTGCATACCCTGAGGAGCAGGGTACAGACGACTTGAATGAGTCCTTCGCGGCTACCAGTGACGACATAAACATTGAACACGCGGCCTTGCTCGCGGACCATGAAAGACTCAAGTCTCTTGTTGATGACCAGTCTGTGGCTTTGAAGGAGTTGCGCGAGACGAATGAGCGAAACGCTCAGGAATTGGAACAGAGGTGCGCCGAACATCGCACTTTGCTATCAGAGATGACCACTACCCAACTTGCCATGGGTCAGCTGGCCGAGACGAGTGCCTCCCTTGCGCAGGAGCTCTCAAAAATGAGACTGGAGATTTCTAGTCGCCCAGTCGTGGAAAATGATGGCGTGCATCGTCTTCCCGTCCTGCCAGAGGCAGGCAGTGACTCTCGGCCGTCTACGGGACTTGATGACGCGCACCGTGGAGGGGGTCCTTCCACCGTTGTCGAGCCTGTTGTTGAGAGGGTGCACGCAGTGTCCAATCGCCCTGTTCGCTCCAATCGCGAAGAATTTGACAGCCATGATCGTGGAGGGGGTCCTTCCACGTTTCTGGCACGTCTCTTCCGTGGAGGGCTTCCCTCTAGGGACTCTAGCGATGAGCGAGTTGAGCGATCGGACGGACACACCCGTGACACGGTTCCTGATGAAGATCATCGCAGACCTCACATCGAACCGTGTGGAAG
>JAAESQ010001210.1 GCA_024229275.1 bacterium
GGTCCGTACTGGTGATGAAGCGAGGTAACTCCCGTGGAGCGAAGGGGCCCTACTGTTCATGACTTCTTCGCCAACATGGAAGGCAGGGGCGAAATGACAAAGACGCCTATCAATTTGCACGACCTGAGACGAAGGATATACGCCAAGGCGAAGGCAGAACCGTCATGGCGCTTTTGGGGACTGTACGTGCACGTCTGCAAGATCGAGACGTTGCAAGCCGCGTACAAGCTCGCCAAGGAGAACAACGGAGCCCCAGGAATTGATGGGGTGACGTTCGAATCCGTGGAGAGTGCGGGGCGTGAGGAGTTCCTCGAGCAACTGCGCGAGGAGTTGGTATCCGGTACGTACATGCCCGAACGGGTACGGCGCGTGGGAATCCCGAAGTCCGGAGGGAAACTCAGGATGCTCTCGATTCCCACGCTCCGCGATAGAGTGGTCCAGGGTGCGCTAAAGCTCATTCTGGAGCCGATCTTCGAAGCGGACTTTCAACCGGGATCGTTTGGCTACCGCCCGAAGAAGTCGGCGCATAATGCGGTAGAGCGAGTTCGTCTAGGAATTCTTCAGAGCAAGAC
>JAAESQ010001211.1 GCA_024229275.1 bacterium
ATCCCGGGCGCCACCATTGTGTCTTCGAAGACCTCTCGAATGGATCGATCGATGGCATGGAATCCGAACGCATCAACCGAAGCGACTGGGGAGGCTTCGAGTCCCCTGCCACCGTTGATGCTCACTTCGACGGAGGGATCATCAATCACTTCCCTGGCATGGGCCGCGACTTCGTCAACGATGTCCCCAGGCAAAATGCGAAAATTGACGTAGGCAACGGCATGACTGGGGAGGACGTTTTCCTTGACTCCTCCGCTGATCATGGTGGGAGCCGTGGTAGTTCGAAGCATGGCATTCATGAAGCCCATCTTCTCCAATTGTCCGACTATCACGCCTTCGAAAATCCAACGATTCGCAAACAGTACTCTTTGTACTAGAGGTAACTCCGGCCCCAGGTAGTCAAACAGCAACTCAACCGGTCCTGAAAGCGTTGCCGGCATCTGGTTTTGCTCCAGGTTGACGATGGCTCTAGACAGAATGGCCAGTGTCGTCGGAGAGGCAGGCATAGATGAGTGTCCACCTTGGCCCTTGGCGGTCAGCTTCAAAGTCACGTAGCCTTTCTCTGCCAGACCGATGATTCCAGTCGCGCGTTTAGCCGGAGACATGTCGGCGTCCAAAATGGCCATACCTTCGTCCAATGTGAACGCTACCTGCACGTCGTTCTCTTTGAAATGCGCTGCGATTCTCTTGGCACCGTTCTCGCCACCGATCTCCTCGTCATGCCCGAAAGCGAGATAGAGAGTCCGCTGAGGCACAAACCCAAGCTCGAGGAGGGCTTCCGCAGCCTCCATCACGCTTGTCAACGTGCTCTTCATGTCCATGGCTCCCCGACCCCAGACATAACCGTCCGCGATCTCACCTCTGAAGGGGCCGTAGTCCCAGTCCGGCTCCGTACCAGGCTCGATCGGCACAACATCGATGTGGGCCATGAGTACCACCGGTTTGAGTGTCGGATCGCTGCCCTGCCACTCAAAAAGCAGAGAATACTCGTTGATGACTCGGCGCTCCAGTTCCCGATGCACGAGCGGATAGTTTGTTTCGAGAAGGTGATGGAATCCGAGAAATGGAGAAGGGTCGATCTTCGATTGGTCCTGATGGGAGATGGTCCGAAGCTGCAAGGCCCGTGACAGACGTTCGGCTACTGCGTCCTCATCTACATCAATTGTCTGAACACTGGGGACTGCTTCCTGGTTCGATGTATACATGATGGTTTTAGTAGCCAACACAAGACCAAAGACTGCGATCAAACTCAACGCGGTCAAGAGAATCTTCTTCATGGCAACTCCTATCATCGAATCGTCGCTGTTATGACTTCCAAACGAAGAATACCCGAATCGACAGTTAACCCGTCATCCGCGGTGGCGGTATTATGTTGCTGGACTGAATGACCGTTCAGTCTCAGGAGGCACCGAATATGAGTCGTGTTCTGAAGGAACTGCTGCACTTGTTGAAGCTCGAAGCCATAGGTGAAGACACATTCCTGGGCCGGAGTCAGGATCTCGGATGGGGTCGGGTCTACGGAGGCCAGGTACTCGGTCAGGCCCTGTCGGCGGCCGAGCGTACAGTGGACTCAACGCGATTGGCACACTCACTTCACGGTTACTTCCTCAGATCTGGTGATCCCCATCAACCAATAGAGTACCGGGTAGAGCGAACGCGGGATGGCCGAAGCTTCTCTACTCGACGGATTCGCGCAGAACAGGCCGGACGGCCCATCTTCTTCATGGCAGCATCGTTCCAAGTGCTCGAGACTGGTCTCGAACACCAGGATGAGCGGCCGAAGGTGCCGGGGCCGGAAGGGCTGATGTCATTCACAGACCTCGTCAAACAATACGCAGATCTTCTGCCCGAGGCGATGAGCGGCTGGGCAATGCTGAATTCACCCATCGAGATGCGACCAGTCAAGGTGTCGGACCCTATGAATCCAACCCCCTCGGAACCCATTCAGCATGTCTGGCTCCGAACCAAGACGGAACTGCCAGACGATCCCGCACTTCACCGCTACTTCTTGGCCTATGCCTCTGACTTCTTTCTTCTGGACACGGCGCTGCAGCCTCACGGGAGGAGCTACTGGCAGGGGAGTACAAGAATGGCTTCCATTGATCACTCGATGTGGTTTCACCACGATTTCAGGTTGGACGACTGGCTCCTTTACGCCATGGACAGTCCATGTGCCGCCGGTGCCCGAGGTCTCGTCCGTGGTCATTTCTATGACCAGAGCGGAGTCCTTGTCGCTTCAGTTGCCCAGGAGGGGCTAATGCGTCCCACGGATGGGAATTAGCAATACTACAGAATTCTGCTCGTCATAAGAACGCATTGGACGGCAGGCGGTTTGTGAAGTCAATCCTATGCGCTCGAACTTCCTCAGTCCGACATCATCGGTCCCCGTACGTACCGACGCGGCATCAACGGGTTAAACCTAGTCAACAACTGATAGGCGGAGAGTCCAGCTTTTTCGGCTACCTCCATCAGAGGAAGTACGGCATCGCCCTGGTGGCCGACGAGGACAGCCTCGTCGCCGACTTCCACACTGCCCCCGTCGATTCGAGCTTGGCAGTGATTCATTGTGACTAAAGAAAGCAGCGGATGCCGCTTTTCACGAATCAGCACCTCGCCTTTGTCCACCAAAGCGCGCGGGTAACCGTTGGAATAACCAATCGGCAGCGTCGCCACCGTGGTGTCCTGGTCGGCAACAAAAGTGCGGTGGTAGGAGACTGATTCACCCGCTTCGATTGTCTTGACGTACGCGACACGGGCCTTCAGCGAAATCGCCGGTTGCACGTCAATCGTTCGCTTCTTGGTTTCTTCCGGGCTTCCGTAGAATCCATAGAGCAGCAGACCGGGACGAACCATGTCCAGCCACAATTCCTCTCCTGCTGCCAACAGACCGCCTGTCGACACCGCATGGCGCAAGCCCAAGTCAATTTCATGCTCTTGGGCCCAGGACCAGAGTTCTTCCAGTCGTTGAACCTGGAGACGATCGAAATCACCGTGCTCGGCAAGAGTGGTCATGACACCCTGAATTTCGAGTCCGTCGAGTTTGGCCAGCCTTTTGACATAGGTCCTCGCGTCCCGAAAAGGAACTCCCAGCCGCCCCAGCCCGGTGTCAACATGGAGATGAACTCGAGCTTTCTTACCCAGGCGTAGAGCAGCCGCTGACAACCCCTCGATCTCATCGGAGAAGACGGCCTGCGAGATTCCGTTCTCAATCAGGGTCGGAAAGTTCTGCTCAGGCACTGCGCCGAAGTTGAGGATCATAATCTCGACCCCAGCATCCCGCAGGCTCATCGCTTCGGCAAGATCTACTACCATCAGGGCATCTGCCCCGTTATCTGCCAGATACACACCAACCTGGGGAAGCCCGTGGCCATACGCATTGGCCTTGACCACTGCCATGACCTTCTTGCCCCGAACGTGCTTTTTCACGTTCTCCAGGTTGAGAGCCAATCGCTGCAGATTTACGTCAATCCACGCATTGGCCGTATCGAGGACGGGCTCGGCCACGGTACTCACGGTCGGATCTGAACTTCCACACGCTACCGAGGGAAGGACACCTGCTACTGCCACTCCGCCTGCCAGTTGCAGCCATTGTCTTCGATTCACTTGCATCGCTGCCCTCCCCTATTCTCTTTTGTTGTTGAGCGAGTTGATCCTAGCAGTTTTCCGGCTGGCAGCGATTGACCCCGGGTGAGTTCGTGCGCCTTAAACTTTGTACTTGCAGCTCAGCAGGGTGATACGAGTGCCGAATCGCTCCCCCACAATCCTCGCCAGATCTCATCCACCGGTTCGACGCCGACGGAGATCCTCAAGAGGTGAAACGGTAGTCCCTGGCTCTCCAGGAAAGCTCTACTTTCGTGATAGTGAGCCAGCATCACATATGGACAGATGAGAGAACGCTCCGCGCCCAGGCTAGGTCCCTTGCCGAAGGGCAATCCGACTCGATCGTAGAACGTTCGTAGCGCCTCGAGGCTATCGTCTCTCACAGTGAACGAGATCAAGCCACCGCATCGATTTCCAAATATCTGATCCGCCAATCGTTCCTGTTGAGGGCCTTGAAAACCGGGATAGAAGACTTGACCAATCTCTGGGCTCCCACGCAGTCGATCAGCGATCTCACGACCGTTTGCGTTGATCGCAGCCATTCTCTCGGAGAAGCCACTGAGATTCACTGCCAACACCGATGATTGGTTGTCACACATCCCCAATCCAGCGACACTCCGGATCTTGGCCATCTGCCTCATCAACTCTTTACGAGTGCCGACTGCCGCCCCTCCGAGGTGGTTCAGTTTCCCGTTGAGAAACTTCGAGGTTGAGTGGATCACCATGTCAAATCCATCGGTGAGAGGATGCCAACTGTAAGGCGTTGCGACCGTCGCATCTGTCGCCAACCAGGCGTCATGTTTCTCAGCGAGCTGACGGATCCGATAGATGTCAGGAATCGTGAGAAGCGGGCTCGACGGAACTTCAAGAAAGATCATTGCCGGTCCTACCCGCAATTCCGTTTCCAGTCTCTGGCCCACCTCGTCCAAAGCCAACCAACGAGTTTCGAAACCGTCGATCTGCTCTCCCCAGTCCCTCACAATCAGCCCGGAATCTACATAGCCCTGGCCGACCAAAATCACTCGACGGCCGAGTGTAGCGGCGGCTATGAGCGCTGCTGATATGGCCGCCATGCCGGACTGAAACAACAAAGTGTGGGCGCTCGGGCGGCCCTCCAATACAGTGAGTCGCTCTCTCACCTGGGTGCTCACATCCCCTTGGACTCGAGCTACGTCTTTGCCAGCCAGCTTGTGTACGTCAAAACCAACACCCCATACTCTGCGCAGAAGCTTGAGTTGTTCCATCGCCTCAGGATCAGAGATGCAGGCGACTGCAATCCCGTCAGATTCCTGCAATCGGTAGTGTATTTCGTTGGCCCAAACAGATGGAACCGTCCTACCCTGGTGAATCCGGTCGAGTAGTAGTTTCGTCTCCACAGGCTCATCGTGCTGCAACTGAACGGCGAATCGCCGACACCAGTCGCCAACAATAAAGGTGGCTTGCTGTTCAGAGGCAAATCCAACTCCGAATTGCCGTTGATTCGCATGGCATGCAGCATGCTCCCGTTGGGCTACGACCTTATGGGGTACGAAGCGCGGATAGCCATGCGTAAGAGCCAGTCTCCCCTCTTCGTAGTCGATGACGTCCTGAAGGGTATTGAGTTCGACGGAAATGCCGAAAGGACCGCCGAGTGGGCGACTCACAAATGATGGATCCCGATTCATTTTTGCAATCTCTCAAGGACGAGGATGACCTGGTCCTCTGTGTTGTAGAAATGAACGCCAAAGCGCAGCACGTGGTCCAAGTCAGTCTCAGGATGGCGTCGGCACGAACTGTAGATACGATCCTCCCAGAGTCTTTGAAATATCTTCCGTGCCTCGGGATGTAGAACCGACACGATACCGCTTTGCTGTCGCAGTTTTGGATCGCCAAGCAGACTCAAGCCGATTTCCATCAAGCCCTTTCGCAGCTGGTTGGACAGCTTCAGCACCCGTTCTTCGACATGCGACACCCCACGCTGAAGATTTCCATCGCCAATGCGCTCATACATCTTCAGCGCACCAAAAAGTGCTAGCAACGAGGCAAAGTGAGGAAAGCCGCCTCCCGCGTCGAGAGCAGCTGCACAGTGCCTTGCGGCGGTGTTGAGGTTCTCCATCCGGTCCGGTTGGTCAACACTCCGCCATCCAGTACCTGACGGCATTCCGTGGCGATCGATGAAGTCCTCGCTCATATGAATGAAGCCTGCTCCATAGCCCGCCGCTGCCCACTTCAATCCGGTTGCATACAGCATGTCGGCACAACACTCACCTGCGTCGATCTTGAGTGCACCAAAGGACTGTGTAGCGTTGATCACAAAAGGTATCGCCTGTTCGCGGCAGAACAAACCGATGCCTGCAAGGTCGCAGGTTTGGCCTGTCACAAAGTTGACATGAGATACAACAACCGCTGCGCGACGCCCGGAATCCACTGCCGTCTGCCAAACATCGAGTGAGACGCTGTCATGGAGAGACCCGACCGGCACCAATTCAAACCCGAGATTTTTCAGAGCGTGAATCGTTGTCGGAAACGTGTGCCGTGGGAAATAGACTCTTTCAACACCTGTTCGCCGAAGCATTTCGGCCACTGTCGCTGCCGCCGTTGACGAATTGACAGTGAACCCTATCTCAAGTGCATTTACATTTAGATACTTGGCGATCAGCGCTCGGCCCGCCTCAAGGTTTGACAGGTAACGTTCAAAGTGTAGATCACCGCTAAAGCACATTTCTTCGATGTACTTATGAGCCTCGTTGTAGGCTGAACGGCACATCGGCGATCCACCAGCAGCCTTGATATGCACACCGTTGCGCATCGCTGGGAACTCATCTTCTATCAGCCGCTTCCAATCCATCACTCTGGCCTCTCTCTTGCACCCGGCGCTGCCTCTTTATGCACTGTGATCCCCTGAATACTCGTACCTACTCTTCTCAACTGTCGGGCGTTCACTCGCACTGTGCCAGAGAGAACCGTCACGGGCATTTGAGTATTCTTCTCAGCTAGGGATCTCGTACCGAGGTGGTTTTCGAAAATCTGCGATCTTATTCTGGTGAGGACAAACTCAATTCATACGCTTTCACCGCTTCTTCCTGAGCTTCAGTCTCGACCGATCCTGGCCGGAGTTGTCTGAGGGTCGCAATCGCCACTTCCGCCGAGTCTCCCTTGGAAACCAGGTATGCGGCTGCCATCGTCCCCGAACGTCCAAGGCCCGCAGTGCAATGGACGCCGACAAGTTCGCCGTCAGTGGCTGACATCGCGACACTGGAAACAAATTCATTGATCTGCTCAAGGGTCGGCGCGGTGAAGTCCCGCACGGGGATGCGGAGCTGACCGATCCCAACATCCTCCAGCACGGATCCGTCCGGAGGTTCTTCTGTCAGGGAAATGAGCAGGCTAATCCCATTCTCGCGCAGATATGCTGCGTCGTGGGCAAGAGGACGTTCTTTGCCCGGGAGCGGCATTGCGGCGAGTTCTCCAGGGACCACCCACGAGAAGCCCGGGAACCCTTGTTGGGTTGCGTTCTCGTCATTCAACGCTTGTTCCATTTCAACACGACCCGTTGTGTCCCCGGGTCCGCAGCCAAAACTCGACACAAGTATCGCAATGCAGATGAATCGGCAAATTTTCGGTTTCATGCCACCGAGAGTACATCACCATCATTTGTGCTGAGTCCTCCGACTCCCTGCCTCGCCTTCAGGCCCAATTGTCTTTGGACCACCGGTAGCTGGGCCTCTTCCTCTCGACAGGGCCTCCTAGGTAGCACTGAGAAGCGCTTCTCACCGAAGAAACTGGCTTCCACCTTTCTCGGACGTGCCGTCACCCCGCAAAGCCGTTCGCCCCGTATAGCCTTTTTCATATTCATCAACGATGCTTTCACATCGGGCCGTATCTCATATATAGTGTGTTGCCGAGGGCCAAGACTATGAAAACTTATCTCGTCGTGTGCGGTGTTTTCACTTTCATGCTTCTCGCCTCTACTGTTGGAGCGCAAACCCCGTCCGAAGAGGAGGTCACTCTTCCGGATCTTCGTGTCGGAGCGCTCAGCACGAGTCCACGGCAGCCCTGTTCGGGCGAAACTACCCAAATCATCGTGCGGCTGAGTAATAGCGGCGGATCTGCTTCGGGTGCGTTCGAAGTAGTTATCAAAATCGCCAACGAGCGACCTATCGTCGTGCCGATTCCGGGCCTTCCAGCCAAAGTGAGCACGACTGCAGTGCTCGAGCACACCTTCGTTGTGGGAGAGAATCCACGCGTGGTCGTTACTGTGGATACTCAAGGCCAGGTCAAAGAACACGACGAAGAAAACAACAAAGTTGCTCTTGAAGTCGAATTGACCGACTGTTAGCCACACCAGGAAAGACGTAGAGGAAAGACCAGAAACCGAGCCCGGCAAGCACGGTCATCTCTCCAGTATTCGTCGGTTTCTCATCTATCCAACCCGACCATCCGGAATTTTCCCTCAACCTGAGGGTCCCTTCTGCGTATCTCGGTGCGAACCGAAAACACGTTCGGCCGGTCAACACGCCGGCTGCGAAGAAAGTAGGTAAGGCTATGAAGAGAATGATTGGTATTGTCGGTTTGATTCTGATGGCTGCGGTTACGGTCTCGCCTCTCATGGCACAGGAAACGGCTCAACCGGCCCCTGAGGCCAAGGAGGTTCGCCCCGAAGACAAGCTAGTGGTGGTGTGGACCAGCGGCGATCGTGACGTCGCTCTCAAGATGGTTTTCATGTACACCTACAATGCGAGCGCCAGCCGTTTCGGTTGGTGGGACGACATCACGCTTGTGGTCTGGGGACCCTCTGCCAAGCTGCTCTCCGAAGACAAGGAGTTGCAGGAATACATCGCGAAGATGAAGGAAGCCGGGATAACTCTCGAGGCGTGCAAAGCATGCGCCGACATGTACGAGGCATCTGGCAAGCTCACGGAGTTGGGCATAGACGTCAAGTACATGGGCGATGTGTTGACCAACTACGTCAAGGAGGGCCGCCACGTCTTGACGTTTTAGCCCGTACCACTCACGAACTCCATCACGTTACGCCTGAAGGTTTTGTCACCATCTCCGCTGGAAAGGTGGATCCTTTCGAGCGCACGATCGGCGCTGTGACTCACGATTCTTGTACTTTTCATAGGATCGCGAGACCTCTCTGCTTGTCTGTACTATTATGCGCAGGCGTCGCACAACTCATCCCTTTTCCGAATGAGACGCAGTGAGGTCCAATGAGTGCTGATCGTCACCTGTCGCGAAACCGTTTAGTCCGCACTGCGATCGCAGCCTGTGTCACGATTCTCATTGCTATCGCAGTGGATCTGCTCCTCAAAGCGATTGCACGATGGCTGCAAGACCCTCAACTCTCACATTTGTTTGCGCATCGTGGCACTTGGGTCGTTGTCACTGGATTCATCGTAGTGTGGTTGGCACTACGGTCCGGTGAGGTGTGGTCGACAATCGTGTCGCGCAACGACGAATCGGCCGATCGCGACGATATTTCTTATAAAACACGACGTATTCGAACGTCCTCCACGACAGACGAGCCCGTGGCCTTGGACGAAGCGCACCACACCGAACGAGAAGACGGCAGTGAACTGGTAGAGTTTGCAACCCCGGAACCGACGACCCTAGCCAAACTGAGTGCAGAACTGACCCGGTTGGCATGTGCCGCTGACCCGGACATGGTGCGCATTATCGACAGGACTCTCTCGTCCGCAATCGCACGCCACGCCTCGGATGTGCACATCGAACCCGGTTCCACCGGCATTGGGATCCGTTTCCGAATCGAAGGAACTCTCATAGATGTTGTGCAACTCCCCGCCACGCTACAATCCCACCTCATAAATCGTCTCAAGGTCATGTCTCAGCTACCATCCTTCGACCGCGGTACTCCTCATGACGGTCGAATATTCGCCAAGATTGCAGGTCGCCAATTCGACATCCGTGTCTCGTTCATGCCCACCATCGCCGGAGAAAAGGTGGTTTTGCGCCTTCTCGAATCAAGCGGAAAACGTTTTGACCTTGAGCAATTGGGCCTGTCGAAGAAACTCGCGCCTGCCTACTGTGACGCATTGACTCGCCCCCAAGGCAACATCTTTGTCACTGGTCCTACCGGCAGTGGCAAAACCACAACCATGTACGCGTCACTGCGATTCATCAAATCCGCGTCTAAGAGCATGGTTAACATTGTGACGATCGAGGACCCGGTCGAGTACGCTATTCCTGATTTTTCTCAAACGCAGGTTTCTGAGGAAACGGGACTCACGTTCGCCAAAGGTCTTCGCACCATCCTCCGGCAGGATCCAGACGTGATCATGGTCGGCGAGATTCGCGACAGAGAAACCGCCGAGGTTGCGTTGCAAGCCGGAATGACAGGGCATTTGATGCTCACTACCGTGCATGCCGACTCGGCCGCCGGAGTCTTCTCTCGGCTGATCAATATGGGAATCGAGCCGTTCCTGCTTGCCTCGTCAGCCGCAGCGGTACTCTCTCAACGCTTAGTGCGCCAGCTCTGCCCCAGTTGCCAGCGACCGACTGACTTAGCTCCGTCTGAATCGCGGTTGCTCGGCGACGCGGGAATCCACCTCGGTCACGATGCGACGTTCTACTCTGCCCCAGGCTGTGACAACTGCTTTCACACCGGATATGTCGGGCGAACGCTGCTAGCCCAGCTGATGCTCAACTCGGAAGCCCTGCAACAGGCAATCATTAATAAGATGCCGACCGGCGAACTCACTCGCATTGCAACGGAAGAAGGTATGACGTCCTTGCTTGAAAACGGAATCGCCAAGGCGCTTCAGGGCACCACTACCATCGCCGAAGTCCTGCGAGTCACAAGGTAGAATCCGACCCTCTGCGGTCAGCATCTTGCGTCTCGTACTACGATAGATCTCCATGACACACGGGCGCGTCCTCCACGTTCTTGCTCAACGTCCAGGCTTGACGGGCAGTGGCGTTACGCTAGACGCGTTGGTGCGGAATGCAGGCCTCGCCGGTTGGGAACAAGCTGCGGTGGTCGGTATCCCTGCGGAGGATACCGAGGTCCACGTGGGAGATCTCGAGGAAGCACGCATTCATCCGCTTCGATTCGATGTTGAACCTCTCCCCTTTCCGGTGCCGGGGATGAGCGACGTTATGCCATACCCAAGTACTCGTTACTCGGAAATGTCTCCAGAACAACTCAGCGCCTACTGTAGCGCTTGGCGCAAACACCTGGGCAAGGTGATGGCAGCTTTCAAACCCGAGGTCATCCACTCTCATCACGTGTGGCTGGTCACGGGTCTCCTTCGCGACATCGCTCCTTCCACGCCGATCGTCGCCCATTGCCACGCTACCGGCTTACGCCAAATGGAACTCACACCACACTTGGCCAAAGATGTTCGGAGAGGATGTGCCCGAGCCGATCGTTTCGTTGTTCTGCACAGAGAACATGCTGAACAGTTGGGAAACAGCTTGGGAGTTACTGAGGCCCGTATACACGTAGTCGGCGCCGGGTTTCGAGAAGACCTTTTTCACTCAAGAGGTCGTTCTTCGACCGGATCTAAAAAGAGACTGCTTTTCGTCGGCAAGCTTTCCGCCGCAAAAGGGCTTCCTTGGCTTCTCGAAGCATTCGAACAACTCGTTGCTCGAAGCCCCGAACTCGAACTCCACGTCGCGGGGAGCGGCGCAGGAGACGAGACCGAGGCGTTGAAGCAGAAGATGGACCACATGGCCCCAAACGTCGTGATGCACGGCCAGCTCAATCAGTCGCAACTTGCGGGCCTCATGCGACGGTGCTCTGTGTTTGTCCTGCCGTCGCTCTATGAAGGTCTTCCTCTCGTTTTGGTCGAGGCTCGAGCATGTGGCTGTCACTTGGTGGCTACCGCCCTGCCGGGCGTGGTGGAGTCACTTGCACTGCACCTCGGAGACGCACTGGAGTTGGTGTCACCACCGCTCATGCACTCTGTAGATGTCCCCGACGAAAGAGGCCTCCCAAACTTCGTCGAACACCTCACGAGTGCGCTTGAGAAATCCCTCTACCGAACCCAGGCCGACGATCACGAATCGAGGTCGAACGAATCTCTGGCGCCTTTTACTTGGGGTGCTGTCTTTCGCAGAGTGGAGGCTGTCTGGAGGGATGTGAGTGCTCTTTCACCGAGCTCGTCGACAAACCTCGGGAAACACGTGCGATGCTAACCTTGATAAGGCGACGGGCATCCTGTCGATAGTGTGTGGGAAACGATTCACTTCGACCGGTACTGAAAAGAAGGAGAGCCCATGCGACGAGATTCTGGCAGTTTCGTGCGTTCGATCGCAGCCCTATTTCTATTGACTCTCCTGGTTTTGCCGAGTGCAGAGGCTGATGATGTCAGGCCTCTGCGGATTGTCATGCCCAATGCACCTGTAGAACTCGATCCTCACGTCGATTCCACAGCAGTAGGAGACTCGTTCTTTTTGAATATCTACGAATCTCTGCTGAGTTTTAACAGTGAGGGAACTGCCAAACCTGTACTTGCTACCGGCTGGCACAAAGTCAACGGTCACGGGTGGCGGTTCGAGCTGCGCCAAGGCGTACGCTTTCACGATGGACGCGAGATGACGAGTGCGGACATAGCTGCGTCCATCGAACGCGCCCGCACCCATCCCAAAAGCAAATTGAGAGAACTCCTCGGCAATGTGGTACGGACTGTCGCCGAAGGATCGACCGCTGTTCGAATTGATCTCAGTGGTCCCGATGCTATCTTTCTGAAGACGCTTAGTTGGATATTTATTCTGCCGCACGACGCACCAGAAAAGATCGTGAATCCTGTTGGTACCGGACCCTATCGGGTGGCTGATCAAGAGCCCGGGCGGTCGATTTCCTTGCACGCATTCTCAGACTACTGGGGATTTTCGCCGCACGAGAGTTTCGTGAATCTCGTTTTTGAGGCAGATCGAAAAGCTGCTCTCCAGCGACTCCTTTCCAACGAGGCTGATCTCGCGACCGATATTCTGCCTGCCTCGGTGGATTGGGTGGAACGCAGAAATGATCTCTTTGTCGATTCCTCACTTGGCAGCATGGTGTACTACATCTCGCTCAACACCACCAAGCCTCCATTTGACAGCTCAGTTGTTCGCGAAGCAATCGATTATGCTCTGAACAGGCAGCGAATTGCCGAGGATGTCTTCCTCAAGTACGCACGACCGGCCGGCCAACTCGTGAACGACTCAGCCTATGGCTACGCACCAGAAATCGGTCCGGTCGAACCGGACCTGGTACGTGCTCAAGCTCTGATAGAAGTAGCCACCCGAAGCGCACCAATTCGGTTCGAGCTCGAGTACAAGACAGGCAACGAGAGCTTTGCGCGCACAGTTAAGAAACAGCTTGAGGATGCCGGTATCACGGTGGAACTCAAGGCGCTCCCTTGGGGGGACCTGCTACATCGATTTCTTTCGGGCGAAGCACAGGCGACCATATTGGCCTGGCGCAGCGATTTGAGTGACGTGGGCTACACCTACGACATGCTCTTTCACAGCGGCAGTCCGAATTCGCCCAGAATCGGCGTTACCGATTCCACTATCGATGAGTTGATAGTCGCCTGCCGGACTGTGACGGATCCCGGACGGCGCCTCGCGTTGCTGTACAGCGTATCTGAACGTATCGCCCAGCGACGCGTTCTGCTTCCCATCGTCTGGATCATGGACCTTTACGGCGTGCGTCGCGGTATTCAGTGGCAACCACAGGCAAGCGGTTCGATTGAGCTGGCAACGATCAGCCGCAAAGTAGAGTAGAGAAAAGGTATTTACCATCTGCTGCGGCGATGCCGGGAAAACAATCCCCCGCACTCGATCAGCACTTCGCAGCCAAGTCTCAACTGCTTCACAAGCCCGAAATGGAGTAACCAATCTGCAGGAGTTGACAAACTAATTTTATAGTACTAAGTTTTTAGTATTATGAAACGCAACACACTCACTGAAGCCGAACTCGAGATCATGCAGGTGGTTTGGGAACTCGGTCGGGCTACCGTCAGACAGGTTCATGCCGTCATCAACGAACAGCGCCAGCTGGCCTACACAACAGTAATGACGATGATGAATATCCTCGAAGAGAAGGGGCATCTGACCAAGTCAAAGTCGGGTCGCGCATTCGTATATGAGCCGGCACACAGCAAAGGTCACGTCGTGTCGACAATGGTCGATGATTTCGTCGATCGAGTCTTTGGCGGATCTGCTCGCCCGCTGGTCATGAACTTGGTCAAGGACAGCAAGCTGTCACGCAAAGACCTTGAGGAAATCGCGCGCATGATCAAGGAGTCTGACTGATGGGCACCGTTCCTCTGACTGAGATCCTCCCTTATGCGCTGCAAAGTGGTTTGTTGCTCGCATTGGGCCTGATTCTGCCATTGCTTCTCCGCCTGCGCGATCCTCGTGCAGGACTCACCTACTGGCGCATCCTCCTGCCGGTAGTGATCATCGCCCCGCTCGGGCTGGCGCGGCTGTTGTCCCAGTTCATGCCGGCAGTCACAGTGATCCCGAGTTTCGAGATGGGAGAGATCGTCTCTGCTGCTGGGCCCTCATCCTCGACACCAATCACGGGTCGAGTCCTCATCTTCGCCATTACTGCTGTTGCCCTCCTTCGTTTAGGTTGGGTCGCAATTGGCCTCACAACCCTCGCGAGGTTACGTCGACACGGAATCGTCATGGACCCACAGCCAGAGTCGGTTCTCAAGGCGCAGGAACAGGTCGGTACTTCTGCTGCGTTTCTTCTCAGCGATCGCATGACTTCACCAGTAACCTTCGGATACCGTCATCCGTCGGTGCTTCTTCCTCACCGATTCTTTTCGTTGTCTGCTGAAGAAAAGGAAGGAATCCTCTGCCACGAACTTTTGCATGTGAAACGGGGCGACTGGTTGACTGCCATCTTTGAGGAAGTGTTCCGCTCACTGCTTTGGTTCCACCCCGCAACATGGTTAATCATGCGGCGAATTGCTCTGGCCCGCGAGCAGTTGATCGACGCCGAGGTGGTGACGATCACGGGAAAGCGAAGGGCCTATCTCGAAGTCCTCTGGAAAACGGCCGCTGCCGGAATCCGCACGACAACAATTCCGGTGCTATCACTCTTGAACACGAGCCATTTGGTGCGGCGGGTAGCTCTACTGACCCAGGAGGTAAGTATGTCCCGAATTCGACTCATAGTGACAACGTTCACCATCGCCGCCAGCTTACTCGCGACAGGACTCACAGCGGCAATGGCCTTTCCAATTCTCGGCGAGATGCCCGCAGAAACTGCGCCCACGGATGAATCCGAGGATTTCGTAGCCTACGACGAAAACGACCCCGGGATGACTGAACCCGTCGCCGTGCAGAAGATTATGCCCAAGTACCCCGAAGAAGCGCGCAAGAACAAGATCAAGGGCATCGTAACCAGTCGGGCGTTTATCACCACTGACGGGAAGGTGAAATGGGTAGAGATTCTCAAGAGCCCCGACGAGAGCCTCAGTGCTGCAACCAAAACTGCGGTCGCGCAGTGGACCTTCGAACCCGCCAAAAAAGACGGCAAGCCCATCGCCGTCACCTACCTCATCACCACGAACTTCCACCTCGAGTAGGAATCCGAGTTCAAGCACCGGCACACTCTATGCCTGCCTGAGTTGTCCACAACCAAATCAGTCTTCATCCTCATCGTCATCGATGCATGGGCTTCGCATGCTCGATGACGGTAGGAGGGGGGCCGACACCGGATTCGGACATCACCGGGGACGAGATTGCTACTTAAGGCTTTGCGCTATGGCTTGAGCTTTGTTTGCATCCTCGGTGCGCCCTGCCTTTTCGTAGGCTAGAGCAAGATGGCTATATGCGATTGGGTTTTGCGGCTGCGAACGCGTCGCCTGCTCGAGAACGATGATCGCATCAGCAATCCCACCCTGGCGAAGCAGTAGAGATCCAAGCCGAGTCTGTGCCGGGTAGAAATCCGGCTGCAGACTGATGGCGCGCCGGTAGTGAGCCTCGGCTACGCGCATATGACCGACCTCCCCAATAGATTCTTGGACGAATCCAAAATCGGTGAGAGCTGGCGGGAAGTCGTTTTTCCGCTTGATCGAATCGACGAGAGCATTGTGGGCGTGCTTCCATTTACCAAGATTGATGAGACACAATGCGAGATCGTAGTGAACCAAGTAGCTATCAGCACCGCCTTCAATAGCAGCCTTCAAATCTTTGGCGGCTCCAGCCCAGTCACCGCGATTGCCCCGAGCATGGCCAGAGCGGATGAGTTGCATAGAATCGAGAGACTCGGCGCTTCCAGCGAGCGAAGACAGCAGATAGCGAGCCTCTTCGGAAACGTTGGCTGGGGAGGATTCAACCAGATCTTTGAGGAGCCTCGCAGCGTCCTTTTCGCGACCGAGTTCAAGGTAGAAACGGGCGGCGCGGAATAGGGGCTCGTTGTTATTGTCAACCTTGCCGGGATCGTCATTTGCTACCAGGTCCCTCCAGGCATGCAAATTGGCCAACGCCTCCAGCTCATTGCCATGGCCTAGCAAAGCTTGACTTAAGAGAAGCCGAGTCTCGATATCGCTATCGTCTATGGCCTTCGCTTGCTCGAGGTGTTCGACCGCCTGCTTCCAGTTTCCGAGCTTAACGTGAGCCTTTCCAAGCCCGTTTTGCACTACAATATCCTCGAAGTTGTTCTGATTTCGATCCACTATCTGCCACTCTCGAAGCGCTTCCGGCCACATTGTGAGTTCCTCGTAGGCACATGCGCGGAGTCCATGGGTGTGAATGCGCGATTCAAAAGGCAGGTCTTTGATCGCTTCGAGGCTCAAGAAGCTGACCACTTCGGCAAATTGCTGCGACGTCATGAGACTGCGCACCACAATGGGGATGAGCCACTTTTCCTCGGGATAGTTGGCAAACATCTCGCGAAAGATTTCCCTTGCTTCGATTTGTCGACCTTGCGAAATGAGGGTGAATGTGTGCTCGATTTGGTTGAAGATGCCGATGCGCTCCTTCGGGTCCGGCAAGGACATTGGATCGATTGCCTGATCAACGTCGGCGTCGAATGCCCCTATGTAACCTAGGGCAGCCAGTTTCTTTGCGGTATCGGCATCTACCGACACTATGGCGGCGTCGCTCGCTGAGCCTGAGAGTTGGGCATGAGCCCGGCGAAGAAGCTCCTGCATGCGAACCTGGACATCCGGTTCCTGGCCCCATAAGTTCTTGATCTCCCTCGGGTCAGAATCGAGATCATACAGCTCGCTGATTGGAGCCTGAATGTACTTCCAGCTACCGTCACGGACGCTTTCGAGCGGTGCCCAATCGTACTGGATCTGCGGGAGCATGGTTTCGGCATAGAAGATGATCTCCTTCGGGAGCGTATCGTCATTGAGTAACAAGGACAGATCGTTCCCCTGGATCTCCTGGGGAATCGAAAGATTCGCCCGCGATGCGAGTGTCGGCGTCACGTCCACGAGTTGGACCGGGGTCTCGACGACATGACCCGGTGGGATCCCGGGCCCCCGCAAGATCAACGGCACGTGTAGGGTCGAGTCATACACGAATACTGTGTGCGTCTGTTCGTTGTGTTCGCCAAGACCTTCACCGTGATCGGAGAGGATGGCGATGAGAGTAGGGTCGGCGTTCTTGTCATTCTCAAGCGCCGAAAACAATCGGCCGAGTTGAGCATCAGTGTAGGCAATTTCGCCGCGGTATGGATCCTCAAGCCACTGGTTGCTAAAGGGTTCAGGGGGCCGATAGGGATGGTGAGGGTCGTACACATGAACGAAAAGGAAAAATGGCTGTTCCCGGTTCCGCCGATCGAGCCAATCGATAGCGCGGTTGATAACCTCCCCTGCACTACGTTCTGCGGAAAAGGAAGTCAGCGATTCTTCATCCTCTTCGATCGAGTCATCGAAGTGGTCGAAACCCTGGTCGACGCCGAAGCTGCGGTTCAGTGGATAGGCGCCAATGATGCCAGCAGTGGCGTAACCGGCATCGTGGAACATCTCCGCAAGCGTCACGCTCGAGGGTGGGAGTGTGTGCGTCCCATTGGATCGAACGCCATGAAAAAGTGGAAACGTTCCGGTCAGGATAGTGGCGTGGGAAGGAGTAGTGACCGGTACATTTGCGTAGGCCCGATTGAAACGAACACCTTCGCGGGCTATTCGATCGATATTGGGCGTTGGATCGCCGGCAGCCCCATAACATCCGACATGATCGGCACGAAGAGTGTCGATCGAAATCAGCACCACATTGGCGGGATGCTCAGACTGTGGCAAAGAAGGACCAGCCAGTACCGAAGTTTCGGTCTTCGGCGAAACCTCCGAAGGAGCATCGTTCGAACCACAGGCATGGGCCGCAAGAGCAAACATCACGAGGACGGCAAGCCTCCCCCATGTGTAACATAGCGGGTGAGTTAGATGTGTTTTCATAGTCGCAGAGACTATCACGACCACCTAGTCGTCAGCTTCAATTCCTTCCTGCCACTCCGCTGTCCTCCGTAAGGACCACATTCACTCAACCATTGAGAACGCAGCAATTCACCATGTCTTCCGCGCCTTGCTACGATGACTAGCCCAACTGATATGTGAACTTGTTGAGGAGTAGGGAATTGGCATGCCATTTCGCCACTCCTCTATCTTTCCACTCGAACACATGGATACTTCGGGCTAGCTTCCTAGCCTCCCAGCGTTCGACTCTCGGCATTCTCGATGAACTGAACCAGGTCTCTGAGGAAGTCGCCCTGAATACGGCCCGTCTCCGGATCGGTGATTCCGTGGCCACCGTTGGGATAGACCTCAATATGTTTAATCATAGTTCGTTCTTTGAGCACTAAAATGCTGTCACTTACCGGGACATTCGAGTCGGCCTCGCCATAGGCGAAGAAGGCCTGAGAATCGACCGCGTTCCAATAGGGGATCGGGTCAAAATCGGCATACGCTTTGACATGGTCCATATTGAGGATTCTCTTGCTGGTGAGCGGTGCTAGCATTCGGGCAATGAACGGCCAAGTGAACCCTGAAATGTTGTGAATTTCTTCGTGAAGCAGCTGCTGGGCTGTCGTCACACTTGCACCTGACATACTGACCACGAAGTCGATGTCTTCGTCGCGAGCTGCCGCGACAGGTGCGATCCATCCGCCCTGACTCATTCCGACAAGACCAACCTTCGATTCCGCAAACTGCTCTTGCCTCCGCACATATTCAACCGCTGCCAAGGTGTCTCCGGCCAGCTCTTCGAATCCGACACCTACCCAGTCTCCAGCGCTTTTCTCACAACCACGCTTGTCCGGTAACAGAACCGCCACACCATTGCCCTGCAGGTGCTCTGCAACCGTGAGATACCACTTACTATTGCGCCGACTGGAACCGGATCCATGGATGACTACCGCGACCGGAAAGGGCCCCTCACCCTCTGGGACAAACACCATTCCGGCAAGTTGTAGGTCTTCATTGGCGAACTCGATCTCCTCGTATTCGAGAGTCGAAAGTTCAGGTCCCACCAGCGGGGCCCTGGAGTTGAGTGAGAACGCGGTTGGAAGCACAGCGCCTCCAATGAGTAGGGCCATGCCACCCAAACACACCATTGTCTTTTTGAACCTCATCTTCTCGCCACCTCGCAAATTCTGGAGTCGCACTCAATGTCGTTCGTCCCGTGAGGGTCCCCACCAGAATCTACGGATAACGTCCGAAGAAGGTTCTTGATACCGAGTGCTGAGGGGAACCCATAGCAGTGCACCGCACCTGTCCGCTTCTCTCTTCCCTGCTCGTCCCCTTTTCCTCGCAGCCATTCGGTGGGGCAAGAACTCGAGAGAAGTCGCAGACATGATAATTCCTGGCGGAGTTGCGGTATCCTCTCCCACCGTGATTACGCTTTCTTCTCTCGCGAAGGACTATGGAGCCCAAATACTCTTTCGGGACGTATCGCTTCAGCTCAACTCTGCATGTCGTTACGGCCTGGTCGGCGCCAACGGATCGGGTAAGACAACTCTTCTCCGTCTTTTGACCAACCAGGAAGAGTCATCATCCGGCTCGATCGCGATGCCCAAGCGCCTACGCCTTGGCGTGCTCGAGCAGGATCATTTCCAGTACGAGAACGATCCCATCCTGCAGGTCGCGATGCGCGGCCACGCCGAACTCTGGAACGCGATCCAGGAGAAGGAGAAGGTGCTCGAGGAGGACGATTTCGACGCCGATCGTTACTCCAAACTCGAGGACATCATTCTCCGTCTCGACGGTTACTCATTTGAAGCCCGCGCGGGCGAGATTCTCGAGGGACTCGGCATACCCTCACACGTTCACGACCAACCGTTATCGACGCTGTCTGGTGGATTCAAGCTGCGCGTCCTGCTCGCCCAGACGCTGGCCGCCGAACCTGACTGTCTGCTCCTCGATGAGCCAACCAACCACCTCGACATTCTCTCTATCCGCTGGCTGGAGAAACACCTCACCGAGTTCCCAGGCTGCGTCATCGTCATCTCGCACGACCACCGTTTCCTCGACAACGTCACGACTCACATCCTTGATGTCGACTACGAGACGATCAGCCCGTACACAGGCAACTACACGGCGTTCGTCAAAGCGAAAAAAGTGAATCGCGACCGCAAGGAAGCCGAGATCTCGAAACAGGAGAAGGAGATTGCTCATCATCGCGCCTTCGCCGAACGCTTCAAGGCAAAGGCCACCAAAGCGCGGCAGGCACAGAGCAAACTCAAGCGCATCGATAAGATCGTTGTCGACAACCTGCCGCAGAGTTCCCGTCGTTTCCCTATATTTCGCTTTCAGCAGCTCAGGCCGAGCGGCAAAAAGGCGCTCGAACTCGAGGGCCTCGAGAAATCGTTCGACGAGAACCGGGTGCTCACTGACGTTTCCCTCTACCTACACCGCGGCGATCGAATGGCCATCATCGGTCCCAACGGCATCGGCAAGTCGACTCTGCTGAAGATCATTGTTAACGACATTGATGCGGACGCGGGCACTATCGACTGGGGACACGAAACTCATCTCGGCTACTTTCCTCAGAGTCATCAGCAAATGCTCGGGGAGCGGTCCATTACGGCGGAACAGTGGATTGAAGAATGTTGCCCGGGCCGTGGCATCGGATTTGTGCGAGGTCTTCTCGGCCGAGTCTTGTTCTCAGGTGAAGAGGTTGAGAAGAAGATTCAGCAACTCTCTGGAGGAGAAGCTGCACGCCTGATCTTTGCCCGCCTCGAGGTTGATCAACCCAACGTGCTGCTCCTCGACGAGCCCACCAATCACCTCGACCTCGAAGCAATTGAGGCACTCGTCAAGGCCCTCGAGAACTACGAAGGAACACTGATCTTCGTGTCTCACGATCGCTGGTTCGTTTCCAGACTTGCCACGCGCGTGCTCGAACTCATGCCAGACGGCATCAATGACTTTCAGGGCACCTACGACGACTACCTGGCCCAGTGCGGTGATGATCACCTCGACGCTGATACCGCTGTGCTGCGCCAACGTCGCGAACGTCGCCGCGAAAAATCACGCGAACCTTCGAAGCGCTCTACGAAACCTGCGAACGGGACGGTGGAACAGCAGCGAAAGCAGAAACAGCTCAGACGGGATGTACTGACGGCTGGCATCGAGGAGGCCGAACGACGGATCGAGGAAATCGACGGTCGTTTCTGCGAATCTGGATTCTTTGAAAACACTGCCGCAGACACGGTTAAGAAAATGCAGCAGGAGCGCCACGACCTGCGTTCCAAAGTTGACGAGCTGATGGTTGAATGGGAAAGCATCGAGCAGGAGTTGGAAACGCTGTCATAAGCCGACATCACCTTTGGTGACGTTCGCTCCAAAGTTAGAAAACACGTGAGTTTGAACCACCAAGAACGCTAAAAAAACACAAAGGTGGGGAAAGAGAAAATGATGAATGATGAGAGAACGAAGCGAGCTTCACCCTCGGCCTCTTCACCCTCCATGCCACTGCCGCCCTAGCTGAGCCTGCCCCTGTCCGTTCTCATCATTCCGCATTCATCATTCATCATTTCCGAGCCTCACTCATCTCAACCTTTGTCCACATGGTGTTGCGGCCAAGCAGCGAAATCCCAATGAAACCTCGGATCTTCAAAGTTCCGTCGGTATTGAGTTTGATCTTGCATTTGTAGGTCTTGCCGTTGTCCGGATCGTAGATCGTACCCTTCTTCCACTGCTTCTTGCCGACGTACTCGAATCCCTCGAGCAGGTTAAGACCCATGATCGGACGAGACTGCAGCTCGGCATCCGGGTTTTCGCGATCGATCTTGTCCTGGCCAGCCATGCCACGTTCGTCGTCCGGGTTGTACTGAGGCTTCTCAAGCCAGACGACCTTGCCTGAGAAAAGCTCACCTTCTTTGTAGACCTCGATGTGAGCATTTCCTGTTTCCGAGTTGGGTTCGCTCGCCCAAACGCCCAGGATCAGTTCGCCTTCTTCGGAGGCGAATGCTCCCGAAGGAACGATGAGTACGAGAAGCGCGACGATGGTTGCAAAATGTCTCACTGCTGTGCCTCCAAAGATCGGTAAAATCGACCTCTCGAGAATAGCACTGTGCGCCTCGGTGAATGCTACTCTGAGCATGGAGAGAACACCATGATCAAGAACGTACAGCGCCGTGTATGGGCATTCGACATGGAGTGGATTCCGGATCCTCTCGCCGGGCGACTTTTACTCGACATCGGCCCGGAAATCGAAGATCCCGCCACCATCATGCAACAAATGTGGGAAGCTGGTGGTGCCACCGAAGAAGATCCGACTCCATTTCTCAAGACCATCCGGTGTCGAATCGTCTCGGTGGCCGCCATCGAGCGGCTCGAACGTCCAGGCGGCGAAGCAGTTCTTCGCCTCATGTCCCTACCGCACGACCCAAGTGATCCGATCGAGGCCAGCGAAACCCACCTCGTCCAGACCTTCGTCAACGCCCTTGGCGAACACCGGCCTCAGCTCGTCGGCTACAACTCCATTGGGTCGGACCTCAAGATCCTCGTCCAGCGGGGACTCGTCCTTGGAGTCGAGGCAGCCGGTTTCTGCGAACGACCGGGCAAACCGTGGGAAGGCGTCGACTACTTCGCCAGAGGAAGCGACTGGAACATTGACCTGCAGGACATGGTTGGCGGGTGGGGCAAGGTCATCCCAAGCCTGCACGAGATCGCCGTGCAGTCGGGCATTCCTGGCAAGATGGAGGTCGACGGCAACCAGGTCGCCCAACTCTGGCTCGAAGGAAAGCTCGACGAGATCATCCAGTACAACGAGTTCGACGCCATTACAACCTATCTGGTTTGGCTCCGACTGGCTCACTTTGCAGGCCATTTCTCAAGTGATGAGTACACGGTCGAACAGCAGCGAGTGTGGGACCTCGTATCGCAACTCAGCGAAACTGAAGAACGCCGTCACCTCGCCAAGTATCTTGAGGAGTGGCAGCGTCTCGGAGATCTGATCGCGGCGTACCGGGAGTGAAACGGCGGTTCGGGACGAACGCCGTTTGGAAAGATGAAAGCGGAAAGATGAGAATTGGACCCACGAGGATCCTAGGACAGATGGCATGAGGCTAGAGGATACTCAGCCGCTGGGTACACCACCAAGAGCTCGAAGGACATAAAGAGGAACAGATAGGGCGGTTCATGCTTCATGGGCCTAGCGGTTAGGAAGTCTCTCACTCGAAGCAAACTCCATTCAGGTTCTCAGAGGCTTCGTTTTCATCTTTCATCTTTCCGCTTTCATCTTTCAGGAATGACGTTCGTCCCGCTACCCCGCGCCCTGCTATAG
>JAAESQ010001212.1 GCA_024229275.1 bacterium
GAGGCTTTGTATGTCGTTCATTCCGCTCGCGGCTGCGAGCTCCGCGGGGCAGAATCCTCCTTTACCATCGAGCCCGGATTACTCATGAAGCTCCGTCGCGAGGCCGTGGAGATGCCGTTCTGGGGCGAGAAATCGGGGTTTGATCACGGACGCGTACTCTCGGTACGTCGAGTAGCCAAACCCCGATTTCTCGTTCCAGAACGAGCAGATGTGCGGCCGCAGCAGAAGCTTCGTGAATAATCCGGGCTAGACTCTGGGACGGCTGGAAGGCGACCCTCATCCTTGTCAGACCCGAGACCGTCATTCGGTGGCACCTACATGGGGAGGAAGCGAAGCTTCCGAGTGGGCTCTACTGGCGCCGGAAGTCGAGAGCCAAGAAGATCGGCCGGCCCAAGATTCCGCGCGAGCACATTAGCTTCATTCGCCGCATGAGTGCCGATCATCCGAGCTGGGGAGAAGACAAGATCTTTGAAGAACTGCGAGTCAAGTTCGGCATCAGCCACTCCACCAGCACCATTCGTAGGTACATGGTGCGGCCGCGCCCGCGCGATGATGGGCAGAAGTAGCGCACCTTCATCAAGAACCACAGTCACGAGCTCTGTGCCTGCGACTTCATGACGCAGTACACGGCGCTGTTCACGACCGTCTACGTCTTTGTCGTGATGGAGGTCAGCACCCGGCGTATCGTGCTCTGCAATGTGACAGAGAGCCCGACGCTCGACTGGGTGAAGATCCAGATTCGCGACATCGCCGCGTTTGATCGCAAGCCGCGATTCTTGCTGCACGACAACGACGGCGTCTTCGGACAATTCGGGAGGCGAAGAGACGGATTCCGCTGTCATCTCGACCGATGGCTGTCGGGCACGATGGACATCGAGGGAGTGGCCACGCCGTACTACGCCCCGAATGCGAATCCGCAGGTCGAGAGATTTCATCGTACACTGCGCGAAGACGCTTTCAATCACTTTATCTTCCTAAACGTGAGGCACGTTCAGCGCGTGGCGCGGGAGTTCATCGAGTTCTACAACCA
>JAAESQ010001213.1 GCA_024229275.1 bacterium
ATCATGATGACTCGGTGTATGTCTTCATGGAGGAGTGTGGCGCTGATTGGCAGCCTCCGGGCGACGCTGAATGCCCCGAGTACTATCGTGAGCACGAAGATTTCTGGAAGCAGACCATGCAGATGCGCATCCACGATACCGTGAATGGCGAGGCTGCCGATATCTCCCTGGCCGTGGCCATCGACTTGATGTTTCCATGCAACTGGAACTTCGTTGACAACCTCGATATTGTTCTCGGCGCCATCGGGGGAGAGTTGCACACCGCTCAACCACTCGCCGTCTGCGCACGAAACATACGTCATGCTCCGATTCGCGAGCGTATGCAAACGGTCTGCAGAACCCTGCAATACTCCCTCCAGAATCAACGATCGGAGAATGACGTGGATAGCACGCTGCTGGAGCTGCTGGGAGATATCACCACTCCGCAGAGGTGGCTCGTGGCCTCGCTCGACAAGACGATCCGATTGCAGCTGGGATTGTAATCAGCAGGGCGCGGACGATGCTGGTCACCCCGGCGAGTTCGGCCCGGATGGACAGGCCCGCCAGGGCAAGCGTCATCCATCCGAACGTCGGCGTTCGGGAGCAGGCGGGCCGCAAGTCCAGCACGCATCGGAACCACTCGAGCCACAGTCGCATGATCGTCTCCGTGGCCCACTTCCGCCGCCGCGGCCATTGCCTTCGCTGGCTGGAGATCGTTGCGGTCGGAGTTGACCTACGAGGCCGATCCGGAGTTCGTGGAGTACGCATGGCGCGAAGAGGACGGACTGCTTTGGGACATCTTAACGGGGCATTCGCTAACCCATTTGTTGACGG
>JAAESQ010001214.1 GCA_024229275.1 bacterium
CATAGATTTTTAGTCCTCAGTACCCCGCCACTTCATCAACGGGCTCCCATGTGTCCTCGTAGCCGTCGTCAGCGTTATCGTTGTAGACGACTTGCGAGATTTGATCGATGTATGCTAGCGCATCAATGATGTCATCGTGCGATAGCGGGTTCGGGAAGTCAAGCAACTGCGTCATCAGTGCTTTATTCCAGGAGCCTTTGAGCAGAGAGATGCGCCCGTGTTCGGCGCGGCCCTGCAAGGCCCACACAATACGTTCTGTTTTCTTTCTGCCGCCGTGCGTCAGGTCCGAGATCGATGGATAGTGTCCCAGGCGCCTCATCTGATCATTCAGATACGGCATGATCGCGTTTTTCAGCGACCCCTTCTCGATACCAAGCCTGGCAATCGGGTAGCGTTGCGACATGCGAATGATGCGGAGGCTCGTTTCGCGCACTCCCCACCGGCCATGCTGCACTTCATGTATCAACCAGCCCGTTTTTCCGACTTCGACCACGACTAAAGCGTGGGAGTCGAGCTTCTTGAGAGCTGATTTCTGGATTGTAGCCAGCGCCTCGTCGGCGTAACCGGCCAAATCGACGGCCATGTAGAAGCGTCCGTCCTTCATATACGGGCGCTGCTCGTGAATATCGAACCATTCCTCTTTAAACGCACCAGAGCCGGCGTTCGTAAACTCGGCCTCGTACTCCTGGCGGAAAGCTGCGTCAGACATCATCAGCCGGGCCAGCTCGATCTCAGACTTACTGATGATCGGGTTGTCCGAAGTCTTAAATGTGAACGCCGCCATGTCTGAGATGCCTGTCTGCGCTAGCAGGTACAGGTCGTAGAAATGATTCTTGCCCTTCGGCGTGCCAATGAACAGCGCCGGGGCCTCAAAGTCTGATAAGTTCGGGCGCATAATTACGTCGAATACGTGGGACTTCATGTCCGCGTACTCATCGATTACTAGGTAGCCCAGGCCCGTACCTCGAAGGGTCTCTTCGTTGTCCGCGCCCTTGAGCACCATCTCGCGTCCGTTGATTAATTCAATCTTGAGATCCTTCTCCCATACACGCTTGGTCACCGGGGCGGCCAGCTCCTTAAGCTGCCGCCACATGATGTCCTTCGCCTGCCCGTAGGTTGGGGCGACGTACCAGACTGGGGCCAATTTAAGGTCCCGTCCGTTAGAGCTGGTGTGCTTCAGCCCTTCGATAATCATCGTTATTGCCGCGAAGAAGCTCTTGCCTCCTCGTCTTCCGGCAGGCACGACCTTGAATCGCGACGGGTCATCGAGGATCTCCTGCTGCTTATCGTGCAGGTTGAATTCGAGTACCATCGCTGACATGTAGTTCTCCTA
>JAAESQ010001215.1 GCA_024229275.1 bacterium
TCGTGATCACCGGGCTCAAAGGTGACATGATCGTAATCGCCCGCACCACCGACATAATAACCTTCGACATCGCCAGCCGGATCGATGCGGAAATGATCCGGGCTTTCGTCGTCACCTTGGAGCGTCTCGAACTGACTGAAGCGCACGCCTCCTACGGTGCCGGTATTGAGACCGTCGACATACCACTCGGTCTCACCGCTTGCATCGAGCATGCGCGCCGCGAGGGTGTCAGCACCATCGCCGCCGCGCAGCTTCAAACGGCTGACGTCCAACTCGGTGGAATCCAATTGAACGGTATCCGCATCGCGACCGCCATCGATCTTCAGTCGCCACGCGTCGATGGATCCAGCGTAGAATTCGAGCAGATCGTCTCCGTCACTGCCGGTGATGCCGGCGAATCCCACAGCAGCTGTGCTCTCAGCAAAGCGAATGGCGTCGTCGCCCCTGCCTCCCGAGATGCTCAGCGACATCCCCTCCACTGAGCTGTTGCCAAATGAGATCGAGTCCGACCCGGAACCGCCATAGGCCGATAGCCAGGTGACGTCGAATTGGCTTCCCACCGAGTGCAGATGGTCGTCTCCCGAACCAGCAAAGAGACGACCCGACCAACCTTCCACCTGTGTGTTGATGAAGGCAATAGCGTCTTCACCGCCACTTCCCTTGACCTTGAGGAACTTGCTATCGATCGTGCTCTGATTGACGATGAGGGCATCGTCACCCGAACCCAGGTCGATGTCGAGCGAGAAGGCATCGATCTCAGAGTTGTTGATGATTACAGTGTCGTTGCCACCGCCGGTTCGAATTTGCAGGCGGAAGCCATCGAATGCGACACCATCGAGCAAGATGGTGTCATCGCCCGATGTGCCCTGGATCTTGATCGACCAATCGTCGGTATCGATATCGTCCTGTGTAATCCAAACCCCATCGCGCTCATCAGCTTGGAGGTCATTGAAATCGATTCCGAAGGGAGAAAGGTCGGCGGCCTCACCGCTTTGTGCGTCGAGAAGTTGGATGGTGCGCTGGGAGGGGTCGTGTTGAATATTCAACTTGAACGGGTCGAGATCCTGCAGGACGGCATCGAAACCTTCGACGCCTTGCTGGAATAACGGCGCCGTCTGGATGACTCCTGTTTCATGTTCGTGGGTCCAGTCGCCTCCCAGGTGCTCGGCTCCGGTCAGGTCGGTGGAGACCGCAATGTCTGCGCCCTCGGGCTCTTTCCCGTCAGGGTTGTCCGACAGATCTTCTTCACTTAATCCTGAAAAGATATCATCCAGGTTCTGGAAGGGATCATAAGGGTCTGCATTTAGAAGGGAATTTTCCTGAAAATGGTCCTCATGGACCAGTAAAACCTCATGAAGAGCCTGCAGATCGTTGTCCAGGCCGGACTGAAATTCATGCGGCATCCCCATTGGCAA
>JAAESQ010001216.1 GCA_024229275.1 bacterium
ACGTGATCACGGCCTGCCAACCAGGCGTGGGCTCGCGACGTTTTGTCGAGAGCGAGACTCCCTCGGGGGCTCGCGCCGACGTGAATCCACTTGCGGATGTCATCCGAGTAGCGCTCGGGATAACGGGTCGCGAAGATGAGGTCGACGATGTAGGTCTCGATCGCCTCGGACGTCGAAATCTCACCAATCTCTTCACGCGCGTCGAAGACTGTCTGCTGGGGAATTGGTTCGAACTTTTCGCCACCGCTCCCTGCCTTGGTCTCACCTCGCACGAGCCGGATGATCTCAACTTCCGAGGCCTCATCCGGATATTCAATAAGGATGTGCATCACAAAACGGTCCATCTGCGCCTCAGGCAGCGGGTAGGTCCCCTCTTGCTCGACGGGGTTCTGGGTCGCCAGCACCATGAACAGGTCGGGCATGCGATGGGTCTTACCGGCCACCGTGACCTGACGTTCCTCCATCGCTTCCAGCAGCGCCGCCTGGACTTTGGCCGGGGCGCGGTTGATCTCATCGGCCAACACTAGATTGGCAAAGAGCGGGCCGGGCTGGAAACGGAATTGACCTTTCCCTTCGACCTGGTGATAGACCTCGGTGCCAGTAACGTCCGAAGGCAGCAAGTCGGGCGTGAACTGAATGCGGCTGAGTTCCGCATCGAGATTCGTCGCCAACGCTTTGACGGCCCTCGTTTTCGCCAGACCCGGCAGACCTTCAAGCAGCAAGTTGCCGTTTGCCAGCAACCCGATCAAGATCCGCTCAACAACGTGTTCCTGGCCGATGATGGCCTGTCCCATTCGTTCCTTCAGCTCGACGATGCGCTCTCGCGTCTTCATATCTCCGCCCCTTTTGGTGTTGGGATCTCATCCACGCTAACGAGGACTTGCTCAGCTGTCTAGTGAGCAACCGCAGCTTTTCGCTTTGGAATTCCTCCATCAACCGCTGTGTTAGGGTGCCTGATATGGACTCAGCAGCACACGATGAACAGCGAGCACTCCGTCTCTCGGTCTACGGCAATCTCGGCATGGGCACGATGGGGCTGATTTTTGCCTGGTGGACGGCTTCCGACGCGATCATGCTGGATGGCTTTTTCTCGATGCTCGGATTCGGCATGGCCATTCTGTCCCTTAAAGTCGCACGTCTGACTCGCACTCCTTTTGACGAGCGTTTCAACTTCGGCTACTTCTCCTTCGAACCGATGCTCAACACGGCCAAAGGGATGATCATCGTCGTACTGTGCGGCTTTGCTCTGTGGTCAGCGGTGGATTCGGTTCTCGGTGGTGGACGCGATTTACAGGCCGGCGGCGCCGCACTCTACGCCCTGGTTGCGGTCGCGGGATGCTTCGGCATCGGATTCACTCAGAAGCGCGCCGCCAAGCGCACACGCTCTCCACTGCTCGAAGTCGATGCCAAGAACTGGATTGTCGACGGCTACATGAGCCTTGTCGTCGCAGCCGCGTTCGGCGCGGCGATGCTCATGGCCGGCACTAGCTTCGAAGCTTACATTCCTTTCGTCGACCCGGTTCTGGTCATCGTCATGGTGCTGTTGATGCTGCCCATTCCATTCAAGATCATCGCTCGGGGCGCAGGGGAACTGCTACTGGCAGCCCCGGACGACAAGACACAGTTTGCGGTGAGCTCCCGAGTCGAAGCGATCCTCGATGATGCCGACCTTGAGCGTCACGTCTTCCGCATGGTTCGCATCGGGCGAGTGTTCTGGCTCGTCGGCAATGTTTTTGTGCCTGAGAGTCATCAACTCCAGACACTTGGCGAGTTCGACGCCGTAAAACAGCGGATTCTCGATTCAGCGAGGGAAGTCGAACCCGAGATCGAGGTCGATATCGTGTTCACCGGGATTGAGGAGTGGGTGTATTAGCCTGGTCGCTGGGGATCTGATCCGCCTCTTGTCCAGAGACGATTCAGATTTCAGAGTCAGAGGCAGGGAGGAGCACGCATCCCTGGATGCCTCACGCTTCGAATGACACCATTGGATACGAGCACTTTCGACCGGCATCGTCATCGTCATCGTCATCGTCATCGTCATCGTCATCGAATATGGCGCCGCTGTGGCGGACATCGACTAGGCTCGGGCCGGGGCCGGTGACTGTCACCGAGTTCGCTCCGCGGAGTTCAACCCAAGAAGTCGTTCGCCTCAATGCAGCCGGCGTTCCCCTGCTCTCCAAAATCACCCGCAAGTCAGCCACGACCCTCAAACTGGACCCGGGGCGGAAGCTCTATGCGCAGGTGAAAAGCATCGCGGTGCTGGCGTAGCGGAGACCAGACTTCTTTCTCAACTATTCGTTCGAAAACGACTATCATGACAACAAGGCGCGACAGAGCGCCCGGAGGTCGGAGATGCTGTTTCGAATCCTGACCAAAGATCACTTCGCGGTGCTCGTCGAGACGATCATGGAGACTACCGAAGTTGTGGCGCCGAAACGCATCGGCACGCGGTCCGACGATAGCGCCATCCACCACTTCCTGCCGGTCGAATCCGCCGCCGAGATCGACCTCGCTTACGAGACCACCGAGACCTCCGCCAAGACCTACTTCCTCCCTTTTCGCGAGACACTGTCGTCCTTTTGCTTCTCCGATGAAGACTGGGAACAGGAGCTTCGCTACCGGATTCAGCCACGGGCAATCATCGGCCTCCACGCCTGCGACATCAACGCCTTGATCAAGCTCGACAAAGTCTTCGAGCGCGACCGTTTCCCAAGCCCGTATTACACCTCACGCCGACGCAACACTTTCGTCGTCGGCATCGACCACGAGCCCTGCAGCGGCGGCTTCTGTCAGTCCCTCGGAACGGACACCGTCACCCAGGGATTCGACCTCTTCCTCACCGATCTCGGAGACCGCTACTTCGTCGCCGTCGGTTCCGATCGCGGCTTCAGCGCAGTGCAGGCGGCCGGCGCAACCGAGATCACGGACCACGACACTGCCGCCTATCTGACCGAGCGCAAACGCATCGCCTCGCTCTTCGAAACCGAGGTTGCGGTGCACAACCTGCCCAACCTGCTCGACATCGAGTTCGAGTCGGAGATCTGGCAGGAGTGGGGCGCCAAGTGTCTGGGCTGCGGCAGCTGTGCCATGGTCTGCCCCACCTGCTACTGCTATGGCGTGACCGAACGCGTGTCGATGGACTTCTCCACCGCGACTAGGCAGAAGCAGCTCTATGCCTGCACCGTCGTCGATTTCGCAGAGGTCGCCGGCGGCCACAACTTCCGCGCCGACCGCAGCACGCGACTGAAGTACCGTTTCTACCACCAGCACCGGGGCTTCGTCGAAGCCTATGACGAACCCAAGTGCGTCGGCTGCAACCGCTGCGGCCGCACCTGTCTGCCGGGCATCAACCCGGTCGACGTGATCCGCAACCTGCAGGCAGTGGAGGACGCATGAGCACCCCGATCGAGGCCTATGACGTGTCGCACGAGGCCGAGATGATGGAGCCGTTGGACTTCAACCGCCGATCCCGGCTCAAGCACGTGGATCAGGTCTTCAAGGCCGAGATCCTCAACATCATCCGACTCACCGAGATGGAGAAGCTGTTCCAGATCCGCATCGTAGACCCTGCCGCACAGGCCCGCTTCTCCTTTTTGCCTGGTCAATTTGTGATGGTCGAGGTCCCCGGCTACGGTGAGATCCCCATCTCGATTTCCAGCTCGCCGTCGAAGGCGGGCCACTTGGAGCTGTGCATCCGCCGGGTCGGAGTGGTCACGGGTGCGCTGCACCGCGCCGAACGCGGCGCCAAGATCGGTATCCGTGGCCCCTTCGGCACACACTTTCCGATGGAAAAGATGAAGGGGCGCGATGTCCTGCTCGTGGCCGGCGGCCTCGGCCTGGCGCCTCTGCGAGCGCCTATCTTGGAGGTCATCGACAACCGCGCCGACTACCGCCGCGTCAACATCCTCTACGGCACCAGGACCCCGGCCCAACTGCTCTTCGACTACCAGTACGAGGAGTGGAAGAGGATCGACGATATCCACCTCGAAATCATCGTCGACGAGCCGGATGCGCAGTGGACCGGCCCGGTGGGTCGGATCACCGACCTGATCGGCGGCCTCACGATCGACCCCCGCAACACCTTTGCCATCGTTTGTGGGCCACCGGTGATGTTCAAGTTCGTGTGCACGCGACTCAGCGAACTCGGAGTTCCCATGCGCAGGATGTTTGTGTCGCTCGAGCGCCGCATGCACTGCGGCATGGGCAAGTGCTGTCGCTGCAACGTAGGTTCCACCTTCACCTGCATCGAGGGGCCGGTGTTCGACTACTGGAGCGTCATGAACCTGAAGGAAGCCATCTGAGGGCCGAAACATGAAGTATCTCGGCATCGACTCGTCACGACCTCGGATCGCGGTCTTCGACCTCACCGGCTGCCAGGGGTGTGAGCTGCAACTGGCCAACAAGGAGGAGACCCTTGCAGACTTCCTCAATGCGGTAGAGGTCGTGCAGTTTCGCGAGATTTCGTCGGCCACCACCACCAGCTACGACATCGCCTTCATCGACGGCTGCGTGAGCCGCGCCGACGAAGTCGAGAGGCTTCAGACGATTCGCGAGCGCGCGGCAATGGTGGTGGCCCTGGGCAGCTGTGCATGTTTCGGCGGCGTCAGTCGCCTCAAGAACGACTACGACCTCGATGCTGCCAAGCGCGAGGTCTACGGCACACTGAAGATCGACACCGAGCCGGTGCGTGCGGTGGACGAAGTGATTCACGTCGACTTCAAGATCCCCGGCTGTCCGGTGACCAAGGACGAGGTTGAACGCATCGTCCAGCACCTGGTCTGGGACGTGCCCTACCACTTCCCGTCCTACCCGGTCTGCCTGGAGTGCAAGCAACGCTTCACGGTGTGCACCTTCGACACGGGTCAGCTCTGCCTCGGCTCGATCACACGTGCAGGATGCGGCGCACCGTGCCCGGCGGCCGGGCTCGGGTGCTGGGGCTGTCGCGGACCTGCAGTCGAGGCCAACATCGAGGAGTTCCGCACCATGGTGAAGGAGCGCGACTATGCCGATGATGAAGTCGCAGAACGACTTCACTTCTTCGGCGGCTTCGAGGAGGCGCAATGAAGGTCACAGTCGACGTTCGACATGTGCCCCGCATCGAAGGCCACGGCAACATCGTCGTGCGGGTCACCGACGGCCGCATCGAAGAAGCGCGGTGGGACGTTGTCGAGACACCGCGCTTTTTCGAGGTCATGCTCAAAGGTAAGCACTTCACGAGCGCAGGTATCCTGGCCGCCCGGGTGTGCGGGATCTGCTCCATCTCCCACTGCCTCGCCTCAGTGCGCGCGGTGGAAAGCGCCTTCGGAGTGGAGATCCCGGCGGCGGCACAGCGGCTGCGCTGGCTTGCCAAACACGGAGAAACGCTCCAGAGCCACATTCTGCACCTCTTCTTTCTCGCCGCGCCGGACTTCCTTGGCTTGCCGTCGGCGATCCCACTCAAGGAACAAGAACCCGATTTGCTGGCCTGCGCCCTGCGCCTCAAGGGACTGGCCAACCGGATGTGCGATGCCGTCGCCGGCCGCACCACCCATCCGGTGGCGATTCAGCCTGGTGGCATGGCCGCAGTACCGCCGCGCCCCCAGCTTCTCACCTTTCGCGACGAGCTCGCGCGGGCACTTGGCGACCTCCAGACGACGGCAACGCTGCTCAAGACCTTCGGTATACCCCACTTCGAGCGCGAGACCGAATTCGTTTCGCTCAAGGGAGAGAGCAGCTACCCGTTCATCGGCGGCCGCCTGATGTCCTCGGACGGCGTCGAACGGGGGGAGGACGAGTACCTGCAGATGACCAACGAGCAGGTGGTGCCCGGTAACACTACCAAGTGGTCCAAGTTGAGCCGGGAGTCCTACGCCGTCGGCCCTCTCGCCCGGGTCAACAACAACTTTGAACTCCTTCACCCCGAGGCCCGCCGGATCGCCGTCGCCTTCGGGCTCGAGCCCATCTGCCACCGTCCGTTCATGTCCCACGTGGCGCGGCTGGTGGAGTGCGTGCACTGCGTGCACGAGTCGGTGGCGCTGATCGACGAGTTACTAAAGGAACACGGTTCCGCCACGATGGCTACCATCGAAGTGCGGGCTGCCTCAGGTATCGGCGCGATCGAGGCGCCGCGAGGTCTGCTCTTCCACAGCTATGACCTCAACACCGAAGGCCGTATCGAACGCGCAGACTGCGTCGTGCCGACGACTCAGAACAACGGCAACATTCACCGTGACCTTCCTGAACTCGTGCGGCAGTCGCTGTCTCGCGGCGCTATCGACGACGAGAAACTCACGAACCTGTGCGAGATGCTGGTGCGCTCCTACGATCCCTGCCTGTCGTGCTCGGTGCACTGATCGAAGACTGCCGAGCGAGCTTGGCTTTTACCTACTCATCGCTCTCGGCGTGAATGCGAAGCACGGAGCCGGATTCGCCCTGTTGTCTCGTTGTCTCGTATAGCCGTCTTGCCTCTCAACTACCACCTTACGCCAAACACCACCGGTATATAGTTCGCTTTCATGTTGCTTCCAACGTCAACGTAGCGTGCCTCAACATACATGGTCGTCGACAGACCAACCTTGAAATCCAAACCCATCGCCACGGAATAGCCGAACTCGGTCGACGAATAGGAGTCCGTGACTACGCTTCCCGGAAAGCAATCCCACCAACACCACCACGGCGGTGGCGGGCACACAGGACCACAGACATAGGTAGGTTCCTTCAGCTTAGCCTTCACCCAATAAGCACCAACACTGCCGCTCACATGAAAGTTGACCTTGCCCTTGTTATTCGTCGCCCAAGTCAAACCAGTGCTGAGATTCCAAACCTCAATGTCTCCGTTGGAAGCCTCAAACACATCAAGGAGCTCCCGCGTCATTCCGAACTCTGTATATCCACCCTCAAAGAGGATTCCGACAGGCCACTGCTTCGGTTTGTAGGTCGCTCCACCGAGCAACCCCCACCCGCTTTTGGCAGCGTCACTGAGATCTCCTTGGGGCTCAACCCACGAAACACCAAAGTGCCCATACCAATCGGACCATGTCTTATTGAACTGGGCGTCTGCATCAACGGCACCTAGCATCACAGCTAGAATTCCGATCAAAATCGTTAGCTTGACTCGCATTCATCACCCTCCATTATGTCGTCTTCCATCCTTCAATAAATCAATATATTAACCACCCGTATTCCGCTTTCCAACATTTTGAGTGACCATTTCTACCATCCTGCATCTGATACGCTTCTCCAAACTTCGGTCGGGCTCGGGAGGATTCTCATGTCATGTCGTCGTCGAACTCTCATCGGCTGCGTTTCACTTCTGCTCTTCTTTGTTGTCCTGGCAGTAGTCTTTACACAACGCTACCGTGGTCTGACTGAGGCCCTTTGGAATCAGACGCGTTCGATCGGTATTCACGAGACACGCAACAACCAACAGCTCCTCGGCTATATGGCCCGATTCCTCGCTCATCTCAGCCGCAATCCTGCGACAGGTCTCTACGATTTCGAAGCCGCGGGTCGCCAGGCTAAGGGCACGGTGGAGCAGGGCATGCTGGCCTACCACATGGGTGATTTCGGCACCGCGATCAACGCTTTCGAGACGGCGCTAAGCAGCGATGGGGAATCGACAGAACTCGTTTTCTGGCTCGCCATCTCCTATATGCGGCACGGTGAGTCGGTGAACGCCTTGAACACGGACCGTCCGGGAAGGCTTCATCTCGAAGACTCTGAAAACCAGCCGCCATCACTCGGCGACCCTATTCTTCGGCAGGCGATGACCACTCTTCCAATCACTGTGCCTCACTCAGACCCATCCAGTACTCGCCGTGCGATCAACCTCTTCGAAAACCTTCTTGAAGGGCAGAGCGACGACAAACTCTTGCTGTGGCTGCTGAACTACTGCTACATGAATCTCGGAGAGTTCCCAGACGGTGTACCCGAGCGCTACCGAATCAAAGGGGCATTCATCGACAGTTTCTATGGCAAGGCGTTCGACCAGAGTGACTCTCAACATGCCGACCTCGCCTTTGTCGATCGTGGCCATGAACTCGGCGTCGACACATTCGACGCCGGCAAGGGTGCCGCAGTCGAGGATTTCGACGGCGACGGCGACCTCGACATCATTACCGGCGGCAACTTCGATCCGATCCGCTTCTACACCAATGAAGGTGGAACACACTTCATCGAGCGCACCAAGGAAGCCGGCCTCGGAGAGATCGGTCAGGTTCACATCATGACCGCTGCCGACTATGACAACGACGGCTGGATGGACGTGTTCGTCGGCCGACCCTTCCCCAATTACCTCCTGCTGCACAACCTCGGCGACGGGACATTTGAGGAAACAACACAATCCTCGGGTCTGCTTGACGGCTGGCTCGACGACGAGGTCAGCTTCACCTGGGGCTCAGCCTGGGGTGACATTGACAACGACGGCGACCTCGATCTCTTCATCGCCCGCTGGGGTATGAGGATTCCGTTACTCGGCGGACCGCTATCGCAACCCTATCGCCACTCTCATCTGTTCGTGAACGACGGCGGCCATTTCAGCGAGCGCACATTCGAACTCGGGGTCGGTGAGTACGTCAAAGACCGAGGCATCATCGGAGTTGCATTCGGCGACTACGACAACGATGGTTGGATAGACCTGTTTTTGTCTGGCCTCGCAGCGCGGACAAGTTTCCTGTTTCGCAACATTGAGGGGCAAAGATTCGAAGTCGTCGAACGGCACGAGTCGGGATTTATGGCCGCGTTTGTCGATCTCGACCACGACGGCCAGCTCGAAATCTACCAAGGCGGATTCACAGACGGTCGGACAAGCGCCGAAGGCACAGTGTTTTCGGAGAGCGCCTCCAATCTCGGAGGCTACAGTGCGATCTTGCAACGCTCACCGGACGGGTCGTTTGTTCGCAACGCAGACTACTTCGGCGGCTCCTTGCCGATACCAACGATGGGTTGCTCGTATGGAGACCTTGATAATGACGGCTGTCTTGACTTCTATCTCGGCACGGGCAATCCCGAAGGCTGGACAGTGGTTCCGAATCTTATGTTCCGGGGTAAGCGCAACGGCTCACAGTGCATCACTGAAACCGACCACATTACGATGCTCGAGGGATTCGGCACCATTCAGAAGGGACACGGCATCGTGTTCTTCGACTTTGACGACGACGGCGACCAAGATGTTTTTTCGAGCTTGGGTGGTATGTGGCAGGGTGACCGCTGGCCGAATCAGTTCTTCGTCAACGAGGGCGACAACAGCAACAACTGGGTCAAGATTCGGCTACGTGGACGGGAGACCAATCGGTTTGGACTCGGCGCACGCATCACTGTCAACGCCGTATCGGAAGACAACAAGCCGATAGTTCGCACCTACTCCATGGATCACAAGACCGGCTTCGGCAGCGCACCATATTTGGCTCACATCGGCCTGTTTGATGCGGTGTCGATCCGCGATATTGAAGTCTATTGGCCGGCATCCGGGTGTCGGGCCACATACTTGGCACAGCTCAATGCACTCAATCTCCTCGACGAGGCACAGTGCGAGTAACTTCGTTGCTAATTAGATTCGAGAGCTGAGATGGCTTGAACCCTTTCGTATTCAGAACCATAATCTAGAGGGTTCCAATAGAAATCCGTGGCGCACTTGACCAACGAGTTAGGGATCGAACTGTCCCACTCTTCACCATGGGAGAATGAGGGCCGACCGCAGCGCGAGATAGACTGACAGGATCCCAGAAAGGCAGCATGCGAAACCGAGTCCTGTTCCTATTCATTGCCATGACGGGGCTTGCTATCGCGTCAGCGGCACAAGAAGATGTCGCTGCTCCTATTCATCAGACTCAAGAAGGATTCATCACACTCACTACCTCTGGCGGCAGCAACGTTTTCCGCGGCACTGCTGACTTTTTCTGGTCCCCCGAGGCTTTGCAGAGCACTTCGCCCAACGCAGTTCAACGCACGTATGACGATGAGCAGATCGTCTTCCACCACAATCAATCTAGAAAGCAGGAAGCGTTTGAGGCGAACATCTCACTGGCTGCCCCAGTTCTTAAGGACAGGCTTTTCGCTTTCGCATTCGCGAACTACGACAAGAGCGACAATCTAGAGGTTGGGGCCAATACCGCCGAACAGCAGACCACTCGCCAACCGCTTTGGGGTGTGCATCTCGACTGGACTCCCAGTAAACAACACCGCCTCAGGGGCAACTTCGTCTCTGACAGGGTCGATGCAAAGCTCATCACGCGAGAGTTCGATCCAGAAGCTCTCGCGTTCGGCCAAGCAAATGATCAGGGCACTCAGACTTTTGTTACCCAAGCGAGTTCTCTCAGGTACTCAGGAGTACTGTCGGATACGGTTCAGATATCGGCGCGACTGGGCTCTCGCAGCGTAGACCTTCATAACCAGTCTGAGAGAGGTGAGGAGTGCCCATACGCCTTCGACAACAGGAGTGGACGACCACAGCGTCTCGGCTGCTGGCTAGATGCGAACATCGGCACCGAATCAGACAGACGCACGAATTTCCGGTTTGATCTTGACTGGTACGTTGGTCGCCACGCTCTTCGTTTCGGCGCAACTGTTGAATCCATCAGATACTCCAGGAGTGAAGACTACTCTGGAGGGGTCGCCTACGAATACCACCTCAACGGGGAACGTTTCGATTCACTCTCTCCCGAAACCGATTTGGTTCGAGTGCGCACCCGCTTTGAGAACGGAGCTTATAAGGCAAGATCGCGCGCCGCTTACTTTCAAGATCGTTGGCTTCTATCCTCAACCCTGACCCTCGACCTCGGAGTCCG
>JAAESQ010001217.1 GCA_024229275.1 bacterium
CTGGCCGCGGTGGCCACAAAGGGCGTGGCGATGCAGCTTGGCCGTCTCCTTCGGAACGATTTTACGGTTTGGTGGCATGGCGAGGCAATGTCCACCATGGCTTGAAGCGCAGGGGTAAACGTACTTGCAACGAAAGGCCTTGACGTAAGTCGGGCGGTGCTCAACTTACGTCGATGTCTCTTTTCGTAAGTCGCGTTACTCACGTCGACAGCTCTTGTTTTGGGGATGCAGTGGACATTTACTTCTTGTGACGAACCGCCTCTTATGGCGATCGGTCGGTCACGTGGCGTGGCCCAAGAACCGGATCGGCGGGCGGTCGAAGCCTCACACGGAAGGAGTTCCAATCCATGTCTCCCAAACGTTCTCGCTCGACCCGCACGAAGCCCTCGCCGGTACCGTCTCCGCCTGTGGCGCGTGCCGGCGGATCCGTACTGCGTTCGGCCACGGTGGGTGCTTTGCCCATGGTGAATCGGCTGCTTTGTCGGGCACGGCTGGAGGAATTCCTCCGCGATGCCTTGCCGGAGGAGGACGGCCGCACGAAGCTCTCGCCGACGAAAGCCCTGCTGGTCTTGCTGCGGAACCTGCTTCTCTCCCGTGAGCCGATCTACGGCCTGGGCGAGTGGGCGGCCCGATACGCTCCCGATTTGCTGGGCTTGGCTGAGAAGGAAGTCGGCCTGCTCAACGACGATCGTGTAGGTCGGGCGTTGGACAAGCTGTTCGCCGCCGACGTGTCGTCGCTGGTCTTGAGCGTGGCCACTCACGTGGTCAAGGAGTTCGGCCTCCGCCTGGACGAACTGCACAACGACTCGACCAGCGTTTCCTTCTTCGGGGCCTATTCCGCTGCCGCCGAAGCGCAACGCGTCTTCGGCCGGCCGACCTTGGCCGTCACCTTCGGCCACAGCAAGGACCATCGGCCCGACCTGAAGCAACTGTTGTTGATCCTTACCGTCACCGCCGACGGCGGCGTGCCGTTGCACTTTCGCGCGGCCAGCGGCAACGTGACCGACGATACGACCCATCGCGATACCTGGGACTTGCTCTGCCAACTGACCGGCCGACGCGACTTCCTCTACGTGGCCGATTCGAAGCTGGCCACGCGCGAGAACATGGCTTATCTCCACCAGCAGCAAGGTCGGTTCGTTACGGTGCTGCCGAAAACCCGCTCCGAAGACGGGGCCTTCCGCGATCTGGTTGCCCGAGGGCAAGTGACCTGGCGACCGTTGTGGGAAAAGACCGACGAGGACGGCGAAGTCATCGACATCTACTCGGCCAGCGACCAGCCCACCAGCAGCGCCGAAGGCTATCGGCTGGTCTGGTATCACAGCCGGCGGAAGGCCGAGCACGACGCGGTCACCCGCTTCGCACGGATCGAAAGGGCCCTGAAGGAATTGGCGTCGCTCCGCGAGAAGCTTCGTTCGCCGCGGACCCGCTATCGGCAAGAGAGCAAGGTGCAGAAGGCCGTCGCGGAGATCCTCGAGTCGCGCGGAACCGAGGCATGGGTCGTCACCGAAATCAAGCCGATAACCGATGAGACGTATCGTCAGGCGACGCGAGGACGTCCCGGAAAAGACACCACCTACACCAAGAAGGTAACCACGCGGTTCGATCTTGCCTACCAGATCGACGACGCCCGAGTGGCTGAAGACGCCAAGAGCGACGGCATCTTCCCCCTGATCACCAATGTGGCCGATCTTTCCGAACTGGAACTGTTGAAGACCTACAAACGGCAACCAACCATCGAAAAACGGTTCTCCCAGTTGAAGACCGACTTCGAAGTGGCTCCCGTTTATCTGAAGGCCGTGCATCGTATCCAGGCCTTGCTCTCGGTGTACTTCTTTGCCCTGCTGCTGGAGGCGCTGTTGGAACGCGAACTCCGCCAGGCGATGCAACGCAAGGAAATCGAAGCCCTGCCTCTCTACCCCGAAGGCCGCGCCTGCCGGTGGCCGACTGCCAGACGCGTGCTCGACCTGTTCGATCCCATTCAGCGTCACACGCTCAGCCACGGCAAACGCCCCGCCGAGGTTCTCGTTACCGACTTGACTCGTGTCCAACGCCGCCTCCTGAACCTGCTCGGCCTGCCGCCAAAACACTACGGCCAATGACTTGCCACGACTGGGATATTCAGAGAAAATCACATCGAGATGTGCGGAAAGTAAGATGTATTGGATGTCTACGCGCGTCCTTACGACCCTTGTTTTCCCGTGATTTGCATGGATGAAGCATCGAAACAACTCGTTGGCGAAGTCCGCGATCCGCTACGAATGCGCCCCGGCGATCCGTTGCGAATCGATAGCGAATACGTCCGCTTGGGGACGTGCAATCTATTCATGTTCTGCGAGCCGTTGCGAGGTTGGCGACATGTCCGAGTCACGGACCGTCGCACAAAGGTTGACTGGGCGCATGCGTTGCGTGATTTCCTGAACGAGTTCTATGCTGAAGCGGAGAAGATTGTTTTGGTGATGGACAATCTCAATACCCACTCTCCCGGTTCGTTCTACGAAGCGTTTGAACCAGAAGAAGCTCGCCGGCTGACTGAGCGTTTAGAAATCCACTACACCCCTAAGCACGGTAGTTGGCTAGACATCGCCGAATGTGAATTCAGTGTGTTGCAGCGTCAATGTTTGAATCGTCGAATTGACAGCCCGGAGTTTCTTGGCCAGGAAGTCAACGCATGGCAAGCGGCACGTAATGCGACGGACAGCCAGATCAATTGGCAGTTCACAACGGGCGACGATCGAGTAAAACTACGTCGTCTCTACCCAGAATACCTGCGCCGCGACACCGCCCAGCAATCGCCCGAGCCAACACCCGTCCACAACTAGTAAACTCAATCTGGACAGACCACTAGGTTTTTGCAGTAGTGAAACCGCTCGATGATTGGCAATAGACCGAATGATCATAATCTACACCATACACGTCAGGTTCAGTGCCCCTCTGTGGATGGGTTTCGCAGCAAGCCAAGTGGTCCAAGCCGGAGGTTTTATCCCTCGCATTAAGGGCTACAACCTCGAACATGAGAACTGCCCCGATCCGCGATATTGGAGAGTCAACAGATCCGCGGCATCTGTTCACCCGACAGCAGGTCCAGGATGCGGCCGGCGCCGAGGGGGCTGCGGAGTTCGACTGTGCCGGGGTGGGTGTCGGTCACGGAGCCGATGACGGCGGCTTCACCGCCTGAAGGATGTGACTGCATGATTCTCAAGACACTGTCGGCTGCTTGGGCGGGGACGAATGCGACCAGTCGGCCTTCGTTGGCGACGTAGAGCGGGTCGAGGCCCAGTAGCTCGCAGGCGCCGGCCACCGGGTTGGATACGGGAATGGAGTCTTCC
>JAAESQ010001218.1 GCA_024229275.1 bacterium
ATCCAGAAGCATCCCTGGAGCCTCTACTCCGACTACTGGGAGTGGATGAAGCCCAAGGAAGACGAGCTGTGGCACACCAACGGCCGTATCAACGAGATCTGGCAGTCCGGCTTCGACGATGTAGAGCGCCGTCCGTACATCACCCAGAGGTGGCCGGACAACTTCGTGGAGATCCATCCGGACGACGCTGCCTCCCGCGGCATCGAGTCCGGCGACATGGTGATCCTAGAAACGGCAGTTTCGTGTCGAGTTAAACCCAGAACCTTGGAATCGGAAAGGACGCTGTGAAATTGGTTGAAGTTACCCAGTGGGTGAGTACGGCGTGCCGTACAAGTCCCACCCGAAGAGGTGAGCCGCCGAATCGGTAGTGAACCTGCATGCATATCCTGCAAGGGTGTGTGTGAAGCCAGGTGTAGCGAGAGTGCAGGCCGCGTGACTGAGCTGCGAAAATTTCATAGTTGTGGTCCGAAAGGATAACCCGGCGCGATCCGGGGAAAGCCGACGGTCTGGCTGCGCCGGAAGGCAAGAGTCCTGGAGACGCCAAGGCGAGTCGAAAGGGACACCACCG
>JAAESQ010001219.1 GCA_024229275.1 bacterium
ACCTCCGCTAACGCGGCGTAGCAATGCTCGGGATGACAGCGTCCGGCGCGGAGTTGTCTTGCCTTGAGTCAGGGCCAGGCCGGCGTAGATATGCTCAGGACCTGTTCTTCTCTGTGTCGTATCTCCCTTGCATCGTTACACTGCCGGTATGAGTGTCGAGACTTCGCGATTCAAACCCGCCTGGTGGCTACCCGGGCCGAATGCACAGACCCTGGGTGCTCGGATGCTTCGGCCACAAGGAGGTCTGCACTACCGCCGAGAGAGATGGACAACTCCCGACGGCGATTTCCTCGACCTCGATTTCGTCGAGGGCAAGGAACTCCGTTCAGATGCTCTCGTTCTGCTCCTACACGGTCTCGAAGGCTCGGCGCGGTCCGGTTATGCACGCCAGATCTACCATCGCCTGAAGGCTCACGGTATTGCCAGCGTTGGACTCAACTTCCGGTCATGCTCAGGAGAGGTCAACCGTGGCGCCCGCCTTTACCACTCAGGTGAGACCTCAGATCTCGCGTTTGTGGTCGATCGCCTTCGGAGAGCCCAGCCGGATAGGCGTCTCGCTGCTGTTGGCATGTCCCTCGGTGGCAACGTGCTGCTCAAGTACCTTGGTGAAAAAGGTGAGAATGCCGGGTTTGAAGCGGCCGCTGCCTGGTCGGTCCCTTTTGACCTCGCCGCTGGGGCTCGATTCATGGAGAGGGGAGTTCCAAGCTTCTACGTGCGGCGGTTGTTGAGGTCGCTCAAGCACAAGGTGCGGGAAAGAGCCGACGACTTAGGTGACCTCATCGATCTCGAGAGGACCCTGCGAGCGTGCACGTTCTTCGAGTTCGACGACGCCGCAACTGCGCCCCTGCATGGCTTCGACGGCGCAGAAGACTACTACCGTCAGAGCTCGAGCGCCTCCTTCCTTCGAAAGATAACAAAGCCCACCCTTGTGCTCCAATCACGCGACGATCCATTCCTGCCGGCCGACGCCATCCCTGAGGTCGAACTCAAAGCCAATCCAGTGATCTCCCCAGTGATCACTGACCGTGGTGGTCACGTTGGACATGTTGCCGGCAGATCGCCACTAACCCCGGTATTCTGGGCAGAGGAAACCATCGCCGATTGGTTTGAATCGCAGCTGAGAATCTGAACCGCCTTGGGCACAAAGGGTCGAGAAGGCGGATGAAGGAGGCTCCCATGAAACGGTTTTCAATCGGATTCTGCATCGTAGCTCTTCTCGGTCTTGCAGGCCTGTATCTTTGGCAAGCTGCAGTGGCCAGTGCCGAGAAAGAAAGACTCTCGAGGCTATTGCATGAACGAGAACGAGAGATTGAGATGGGGCGTGCGGCTCAGGAAGACCGCGAAAAGCTGCAGCAAGAGATTGATGACTGCCAGATGAAGTTGGGACGACTGCGGAAAATCCTCCCGGAGCAGCTCGCTGTAGAGGAGTTCCTCGGAAGAGTGCAGGCCACAGCTGAGGATCACGGCGTGAGCTTACACACGGCAGATCCACGCGTTGTAGGCTTCGATTTCTATGAAGTTGCTGACATAGGCCTCGAGTTGGAGGGGCCACCGGGTGCAGCGGCTGCGTTGATCGACGAAGTGCGGCAATGGCCTCGCTTGGTCAGAGTAGAAGGCCTCGCTCAAGATGATGGAAAATCGAGTGTGCGACTTATTGTGTTCGCTTCACCGGACGCTAAGAGGGAGTTTCGATTCGTGCCATGCAAAATCAGGGAGACCCGCGTATGGTTTCCGGGACTTCGTGGTCCGGTACAAGAGTTGAACGAGAAAGTGAAGGAAACATGCGCTGAGGTCGACACGTTGGCTGATGATGTCGATATGGTGAATCAGCTCTATGAGGCTCGCGCTGAACTCGAGGTCCTATCATCAATTGCTGAGGAGCTTTCCTCCAAACACCGGGCGCCGACAGATACAGAGCAGATTGCTGCCACCGGTGAGTCGATTCAATAAGCGAATTCGACGACAAGCGGGCAGTCACCGGATAGTCTTCCCAGTCGAAACGCCCGTGAGATCTGAACCACGAAGCTCACGAAGCACACGAAGAAGACGCAAAGAGGAGAATTGAGGAGAATCAGTGATAGGGAAGGAACATAATCACCCCAGCTTGGAGTACAGTTTCCTCACTCCTCACTCCTCACTCCTCACTCC
>JAAESQ010001220.1 GCA_024229275.1 bacterium
AGCGGCTTCAGGAATACGATGACGATTACGATGAGGATGACGATGAGGACTGGACCCACACTGCTTGTATGTATATGAGGCGAGTCAACGGCTATACGGCAGAACGGAAGATCTGAACCACAAAGGTCACGAAGTGCGCGAAGAGGCCGCGAAGAGAAAATGTTTGGACGGACAGGATCTGGCTTCGCCTGGCGGCTTGCGGCTTCGCAGAGCTACGCCGTCACAGGACGCCGTGACAAGCGGGAGCATGAACGGGGGTGTGACGTATCGTCATCGTCTTCGTCATCCTCATCGTCATCGTGTGTTGAGCGGCTTCAGGAATACGATGACGATTACAATGAGGATGACGATGAGGACTGGATCCACACTGCTTGTATGTCTATGAGGAGAGAAGCGTAAAGAGTGAAGGGTGAAGATAGGGTGCTGACTGCAGGGCTACAATAACGCATGCTTACGATCGACGGATCGCATGGCGAGGGTGGCGGGCAGATTCTTCGGACGGCTCTTTGCCTCTCTCTTGTCACGGGAATTCCCTTTCGCATAGACCAAATCCGCGCCAACCGTTCTCGCCCGGGGCTACGCAAGCAGCACTTGACGGCTGTACAGGCCGCCACCTCGGTCGGCGCCGCCGAAACAACTGGCTCTGAACTGAACTCGTGTTCGTTGAGCTTCGCACCGACCGACTGTCGCGGAGGAAACTATCGATTCGAAGTCGGCAGTGCTGGTAGTGCCAATCTTGTTCTTCATACTGTCCTACCTGCCCTCCTCACCGCCGATGAACCGAGCCGTGTCGAGGTCATCGGAGGCACCCACAATCCAGGCGCCCCTCCCTTTGAGCACCTAGATTTGACCTACCTCGACATGGTTCATCGCCTCGGAGGGAAGGCTACTGCCACTCTGAATCGCGCTGGTTTCTACCCTCGAGGAGGAGGCAGGGCCGTTGTCAACATTGAGCCCTGCGACAAGTTGACACCAACTGACCTGCTAAATCGCGGTGCTCTGCGTCGCATCAGTGTCAACGCTATGGTCGCAGGACTGCCGAGACACATCGCCCAGCGTGAGATCGCAACGGTTACTCGCAACGTCTCGGTTTCGCCCGGTGACCACCGGCTGGTCGAATTGGACGAGAGCTGGGGACCGGGGAACGCAGTCACCATCGTCGTTGAGCATGACTCCATCACCGAGGTCTTCACCGGTTTCGGACGTCGGGGAATTCCAGCCGAAACAGTTGCCCTCGAAGCTGTGGAGGAATTTCAGTGCTATCTCGAAAGCGGCGCTGTCGTGGGACCCCACACCGGGGACCAACTCCTACTGTTGACCGCCCTGGCGGGCCAGGGTCGTTTCACCGTTTCGAAAATCACTTCACACCTCACGACGGCTGCATCAGTGATCGAGCAGTTCCTGCCGGTGACGATCCATGCCGACTCGGCGCTCAAGCCTCCAAGTGTGACGATCACCTCATCTACAGCGGCAATTCCCGACCATCAGTAGCTCTCACACCAAGCATTGGGTTATATTGTCGCCATGGTACGTGTACGACGTCAGGTGCTTTCAATCGGATTGTCAGCCGAACAGCTCGAGAGGATCGCTCCGATGCTGGAGGGATCACACTTCGATCTGCACAGTGTAGATGCGGAGGGGGTGGTCTTCGACCTCGTTCGGAGAACTCGTTTCGATCTCATTTTGATCTCTACCGAATCTCCAGGTGCCAACACACAGTTCCTACTCGATGCAATTCGTGGGGAGGGATCGGCCTCTCAGCAGGCAAGTGTTCTGCTTCTCTCACCCCCCGATGAGTTTCTGAAGACGGGACGATTCGTCGATCGAGGCGCTAACCGAGTCGCGGGCGTGGACTGGTCGAACGGCCGTATTTGGCAAGCGATGGCAGATCTGTTGGCAATAGCTCCCAGAGTGTGGGTCCGGACCTTGGTGGAACTCGAAGTCGAGTGCGGGGTCGGGACTCAGCGCGACCTCTATCGGACCGAGAACATCTCCACGACGGGAATGCTTTTGCAGGATGCCTCGAATCTGGCGCCTGGGAATCGATTCTCCTTCCTGTTTGCGCTTCCCGACAGAGGCCAAGCGGTTCACGGTGTGGCCGAGGTCGTTCGCCGAACCGATCCAGAGCGTGGGGAAGTGGCCGGAATTGGCGCTCGTTTCCTGTCGTTCCGCGACAATGACGAGAGCCAACTCAACGCGTTCATTCAGCGGCGACTCACGATCACCGACAATATCGTCGCGCCAGCGTAGTCCAAGCCAACCCAACGTCTAGCGCTTCAGCCAACGTTTTGCATTCCTTGTCGGCTCCGATTTGAAACGCAAAGCCGCGAAGATCGCTAAGAGGGGAGATACTACGTCGTTTCGCTCCTCCCAAAGACAAGACCCTCCAGGAATGTCATGTTGAGCGAGCGAAGCGAGTCGAAACATCTCCCGTTGAATTAGACAAACTGTTTGAATACAGCAACATACAGCCCGTCAGCTGGAGCGGGAGATCCCTCGACTTCGCTCGGGATGACAACGCTTGGGCGGCATTGTCATGCCATGAGTCAGCGACGGACCGGCATGGATATGCTCAGGGTGACAAGCATCGAGGTTTGGTGTCTTTCCTTGAGTATCCGACGCGAACACGGCGTCGAAATGCTCAAGATGACCGCATTGGAATTCATCCGTTTCGGTAACGACAACGGTGACGGGCTCGGATTCGGCCGTTCGCGATCGCAGTTCCGGCTATCTCTTCGGAAGCAAGAAGTAGAGTTCTCCGAGGTGCTTGGTCTGGCCGGCGAGTTCACCTGCCTCGTCTCCCCTTCCAAAGAAGAGGTCGACCCGTCCTGGACCACGAATCGCACCACCGGTGTCGTGATTGACGACCCAACGGCGTAGCTCTTGCGGCTCTCCCTCACGGTCCGGGAGGCTCCCGGCTAGCCATCCGGCGATAGGTACCGGGAAGAGACGCCGGTCGGTGGCTATCGATCGCCCCGCGATGAGCGGTAACTCGTAGCAACCGAGCGGCCCGCCCTCTGTTGCCAGCTCACGGAAGAAGACATACGACGGATTGTGTGTCAGCACACGTCGAACTTCTTCTGGGTGACTCTCCAAATACGCCTTGATCGCCTGCATCGACATCTCATCGATGGTCATCAGTCCGTCGTCAAGCAAGAGGCGTCCAATAGAGCGGTAGGGATGCCCGTTCTTGCCTGCGTAGCCCGCACGTACCATCGTTCCATCGGCAAACTGAAGGGTTCCTGATCCCTGGATGTGGAGAAAGAACACCTCGATCTGATCGTCGACATAGGCGATCACTGCCGCCGAGTCTGCAATCTCCGCATCCCAATCGATTGCCTCCCGGTTGGGGTAAGGGATCAGTTCATGACCGCTGAGCCGGCCGACGAGCTGGCCATCCGGAAGATCCTCAGAGAACTGACTCAGATCAAACATGATCAGATCGTCGGGAATCTTGTACACAGGGTACCGATATATCTCGTCCGGCTCTCGCTGTGCATCGAGTAGAGGCTCGTAGTAGCCCGTCAGCAGTACCTCGCCGCGCCCGTCTCTGCCTATCGACCTGAGTAGGACAAACTCTCGCTGAAGGGCTCGGTTTCGATCCACGACGTCGTCTTCGGCACTCAGAATCTCGGCTAGCCTTTCAGTTCCGGCAACCAACTCCGCCGCGGTGCGTCGGTATCCTCCTACGGCAAATCTCTGACCAGGATCGAAACGACGAAGATAATCCAGCGAAAGCGCCGCCGCCGCGCCAAAGCTGTCGGCATCCATGTCGTCGCGCAAATCCGGCCAATTTCGTTCGGCAACCGGCGTGAGAATCAGCTCCTCAGACGGCACGGCTTGAGGCATGGGGACCGAGCAGGCGAGCATCGTCCATAGCCCAGCGGCAACTGCGATTCCCAGGCCGAAACGCCGAGGCGCCTGTCTCTTCGTCCACTTCATGGCTTCGCAGCTAAACGGGGTAGCTTCACAATGAGGGTCTTGTGCTTTGCCTTGGGAGGTAGGGAACCCACGAAGAGCGCTCCTGCTCTGTTGTCGCTGACCAGGTAGAGTTCCCCTTCTGCCCCGATGATCATGCCCTCGAGGTTGTTGCTGAAACCTTGTTCAGCCAGCACCCGTGCCATCTTCGTGATGTCCTGTACCAGCAACGATGACCCGTCCTGGGGGTCAATCTCTACGATCTGGTATTCGAAACCTGGGTAACTGGTCTTGAGCGCCACAAGTTTGTCACTGACAAAGTCGAGACCTGTGTGCCGCCAAGTGCAGTTCTCGAGTTCGAGTTCGATCGGTGGCGCAATCTCCTCTAAAGCTTCTCCGTTGCGTCGCAATCGATAGATCGTCGACCTGCACCCGGATCTTGAATCCCCGCTGCGCTCGAGCATCAGATAGATGACCCCAGTTTTGACATCGATCGCAAGGCCCTCAAATCCCAACTTGCCACCAACAACACCAAGGTCCGGAAGATCGAGTTGTGTGGCAGTGAGTTGTGAATCTCCCGGCTTGGCCTCGGCCAGCACGGCCTCGTCACCGATCAGTACTTCGTAGACTGCGGCGTGTGTCTCATC